>CAZTVO010000156.1:0-1540 GCA_964617075.1 uncultured Jutongia sp. | reverse complement strand
CGTCGGGATGTGGAAAATCCACATTATTGAATATGATTGGCGCTCTTGAAACATACGATAACGGGGAAATCCTTATTTACGGAAAAAAGGTGCCGAGGATTGGAAGCAGACAGGCGACTTATTTGCGGAGGAATACCATTAACTATTTGTTCCAATCATCCGCGCTGATCACCGATCTGACGGTCTGCCAGAATCTTTACTTGGGAATGAACTTTGTGAATTGCCCCCGCAGAGAAAAGATGAAAAAAATAGAAGAAATGCTGTCAAAGGTAGGACTTTCGGATCTCAAAGACGAAAAGGTGAATACCTTATCGGGAGGAGAACAGCAAAGAGCCGCGCTGGCGCGCACACTCGTAAAGCCGGGAGATTTGATTTTGGCAGATGAGCCGACCGGGGCGCTTGATCATAGATCCGCAGACATATCGTTTGACCTGATAAAAGAGTTGTCGAAAAAGTATCATAAAACAGTGATTATGGTTACGCACAGTCTTGAGATGGCAGAGCGGACGGATCGGATAATTGATTTGGCGGCATTCAGAAGAGAACCTATTCGGAGAAACTGCAATTAGGATGCAGTATTATAAAAAATACAAAGGGAATACCGCGTTTCTTATGTTAGTTTCCCTTCGGGGAGTGGCAGTCGATTTCTATACGGATTTTACGCGTTTTTGTATTCCCTTTTTCTGCTGCGCCAAAAATGTATGTGAGATATGCGCAGATCCACGTTTCAGAAAATATCGCCGTACTTTTACGGAACAAGCGAATCTTATAGGCGGTTGCCGTTGGCGCGAAAACCGCCTGTTATTTTATGCGTATGTCTGCAATTTTGCGATAAGCGCATCTTTCAGAACTTTAGAGTAATTGATTCCGTAATTTTCACATGCAGTATTTAGCCAAGCAGGGATGCTCAACGTCTTTTTTACCGCTTTATCATCATAAGCTTTTGCGTATTCGTCCAAATTGACACAAATCAAATTGACAAGAGCAGCGCCATCATCTTTTTTGACACATTCAAGCGGTGTGGGAGTCGGAAGAATATCGCCATCACGCAGAGAAGTAAATAGATATTGTCCGCACGCATCCTGCGCCATCGCCATCGCATCGGCTATGGTATCTCCGTATGTGGCTAAGTCGTTAAGGTCGGGGAAGATAACGGAAATCCGTCCGTCTTCCTCCGTATAAAATACAGCGGGATAAACATAATTCATATTACAATGCTCCTTTCTCGTGTGGCAAGTCTTTACCTGAGACCCGCCTGTTTTAGTATGGAGTTGACAACTCTTGGCGGGATGTCACCCCGATGATTTGGAAGTGTTACTTTTCCGGGTTTGGTCGGGTGTTTATATTGATAATGTGAACCGCTCACATCCACCAGTACCCAGCCATCATCAAGGAGCTTCTTTTGTATTTCACGAAATCTCATTTTTATTATTTTCTCCTTACGAAAATATAATATCACGTAAAACACGTATAGTCAATCATAAAATACGTAAAAAAGTGTTGACACCTCTTTCCGTTTGCTCCGGCATAAGTTTTATGG
>CAZTVO010000155.1:0-1570 GCA_964617075.1 uncultured Jutongia sp. | reverse complement strand
GATGGGCTATTGGGTGGGAACGGATTTGTTTGCGGATTACTACGATTCCAACCGGATCTTAAATGGCGGGGGCGGGCTGCTCTCGAAGGACGGCATTCCAAAGCCGGCATTTTACGCGTTTGAGTTTGTCAACCGTCTGGGCAAATATCTGCTTCGCAGCGGAGAGCATTATGTGCTTTCCGATAACGGAAAAGGGAATTTTCGGATCGTCTGCCACAACCTCAAAAGCCTGAACTACCAGTATGGTCTGATCGGCGAGGACAAGCTTTTTGCGGAAGAAATTAATACGCTTTTTACAGACAGCAAAAAGCTGCAGATACATTTTGAACTTCCGGCGCAGAAGGGAGGAAAATACGTCATACGGACGTATTCGGTCAATCAGAAGCATGGCAGTCTTTTAGAGGTGTGGCAGGATATGGCCGCCGAGGAGGAGCTGTCCTTGGAGGACATCGCGTACCTGGCCCATGCGGCCGCGCCGCGAAGAGTGCGCTCTAACTGCGAGGAGAAGGGCGCAAAGATCCGTTTTGACGCAATCCTGGAGCCAAACGAAATACAGTTTATTCATGTGTCGTTCAAGTACGCGTAGACTTCAACGAACAGGCAGATGTTGGGAAAGAAAAAGAGCAGAGGACAAATTTTGCAGATGCATTTTGTCCTCTGTTTTTTTCCGCTTCCGTCCGCGCTTTTTTTTGGAAAAAAGGAAATACGATTTAAGACAACAACGGTGAAGTTATCAAATAAGAAAAAATTTATACTCAAGATCATCAGAAAATATACAGCCACATGGATATTTTTCGGACGGTCCGCAAGGCGGATTGGGCCGGTTTGGGAGGGATTCTTACGGAAATTTTGTCATTGAAAAACATTTCGAAGGAATATCCCGGAGTAAAGGCGCTTGACAATGTGTCGATTTCTTTTGAAAAAGGCGAAGTACACGCGCTTGTTGGAGAGAATGGAGCCGGAAAATCCACCTTTATCAAGATCATTTCCGGCGCGATCCGGCCCACCTTGGGAAGCATCGAGTTCGAGGGCAAAGAATACCCCTACCTCCAGCCGGCGGAAGCGATTGATATGGGAATTGCCGTTGTGTATCAGGAATTGATCCAGTTTGAGGCGATGAGCGTTGCGGATAACATCTATATGGGTGTGAAAGACGAAGGCGGCATTGTCTTAAACGATAGGGGGCGGAAGCGCAAGGCGGCCGAAGTATTAAAGGAATTTGACGCGCATTTTTCGTCGGGAGCGCTGGTGCGCAGCCTCTCCGTCGCGAACCGCCAGATTGTAGAACTCGCGAAGGCCATGGTAAAGAAAGCCAAAATCGTTATCATGGATGAGCCGACGGCGGCGATCACGGTCAGCGAGCAGGAGAAACTGTTTGAAGTCGTCAGAAAGATGAAGGCGAACGGCATGACCGTGATCTACATTTCACATCGGCTGGACGAATTGTTCTGTATCTGCGACCGCGTCTCGATCCTGCGCGACGGACAATACGTCGCGACGAAGCGCATCGAGGAGACAAGCAAGCAGGAGCTGATCAACTTTATGGTCGGCAGAGAGCTGTCTAATACCT
>CAZTVO010000154.1:0-1597 GCA_964617075.1 uncultured Jutongia sp. | reverse complement strand
TGACCGAGAGCAGGTGCGTAGCGGACTTGATGAAGATGTATCAGCGGCTGACAGAGAAAAAATAATACTTTCGGCGGTATAGCAAAAAAAGGCTTTTTATGCTATCATGCAAGCATAGTTTTGGAGGATGCGATGAAATTGATGCCCGGGGTGTTTGCCGCGAGGAAAAAAAACGGCGCGGTTTATTATAGAAGTTCGATAACTTTTCATTCAAAGCACATAAGCCTTGGAAGCTTTGATACGGAGAGCGGGGCGCATGAAGCATATCTGGATGCCCTGAATTTGATCAAAAGCGGCGAGCCTCTTGTTCCTGAAGATTATTCAAAAAAAATATGCAAAGCCCTTTCGTTTAAAAAATGGGTTGCCCTGACTAATTTTAAAAACAACGGAATATATATTAAAACCCCTATCTACCTGAAAAACACGTTTTTTTATTACTATATTTCTCAAAACGACGTCCTTATATTTGACGCGGACGATCTTTTTTATTATTCGAACCATTCGATAATGAGGCGGGGCGGCCATCTTTTCGTGGCTGAATACGGGATGCAGACAAATATCGCGTCAAGGTACGGCATCCGCGGCTTCGCGAGGCCGGGAACCGACTTTATCTTTGTTAACGGCGACTGCAGGGATTTCAGGTACGAAAATATTAAAGTCTTTAACGCCTATCAGGGCGTTACGGTGGAGAAAAACGGCGGGCTGCCGGATTACGCGGCGCGCATACATGTGAATGGAAACATTTTGGTTGGAAGGTACCCGTCTCTTATTCAGGCCGCCGTGGCGTACAACAAGGCGGCGGACGCGCTTGGCGCGCGCGGCGTCAAGAAAAGCTTCAAAAAAAACTACATAGAAGAGCTTTCCGCCGACGAATACATGAAAATATATGATGAAATAGAAATCTCAGAAAAAATCAGTAAATTCTGATTTACGGGCGCGGCGCGGGATTTGCCCGCGCCTTCATTTTCGCGTACTTTTTTAAAACGAAGTATTCGAGCTTTCTTTTGAGGACAATCTGAATCTCCTCACGCTTTGAGATCGGCTTGACAAGTATAGAATGAACGCCCGCCCGGTTCGCGCCAAGCACGTCCGTAAATATCTGGTCCCCAACAAAAAGGGTGGCCTCCTTAGGCGTGTCCATGCGCCTCATGCCCTCGATATACCCCCTTGCCGAAGGCTTTCCGGCCTTATAAACATATTGCGCGCCGAGCGCGTCGGCAAAAGGCGTCACCCTTTCTTCCCTGTTGTTTGAAATGATGCAGGTCTTAAATCCCATCTTTTTAAGATATTCAAAGAGCCCGACGGCCCGCGCTGTCGCGGGCTGTCCATGCTCAACCAGCGTATTGTCGACGTCAAAAAGGATCCCCCGGTATCCTTTTTCGTAATATGATAAAAAATCAATGTCGTAAGCCGACCCGCAGTCCTCGCTTGGAAATAAATTTTGAAACATTTCTCAATCCTTTCAAAACAGCTCCACGCCGCGTCGCCGCGTCACTTCATCTGCCTGGCGAGGTTTATCATTTCCAGCGCGCCTAAGGCGCAGTCGTATCCCTTGTTTCCCGCTTTCGTGCCCGCGCGCTCGATGGCCTGCTGTATG
>CAZTVO010000153.1:0-1644 GCA_964617075.1 uncultured Jutongia sp. | reverse complement strand
GCACGATATCGAACGAAAAGATAATGGGGCTTTCCGAATATTCGGATCAAATACTTGAGAAGATGGAGACAAATCATTCGGAAACGGTTTTTCTCTATGACATGCTAAACGAGAAGGAAAAGGAGATTAAAGATCTTGTCCATGACGCGGACGTCATAAAGGCCGAGCTAAGGGACGAGCTTGCGAAGGAATACCAGGAGCTTAAAGCGGAGGCGGACGACGCCTCCGCCGTAAGGCGGGAGCTTGAAGGCCTTTTGCGCGAAGCGGCCGCAAAAATTGAGGCCCGGGAGGAGCAAAACGAAAAGCGGGAGGCCCCTAAAGAAGAGGCGGATTTAGAAAAAGAGGAGCCGCCTGAAAAAGAGGCGGATTTAGAAAAGGAGGTACCGTCCGAAGAAGATTCGGCTTTTAAACAGGAGGTTTTGTCCAAAAAAGAAGAGCCGTCCTACAAGGCGGACATAGATATAGATATCGACGCCGACATTGACGATTTGATGGACGGCCTCTCTGACGGGGAGAGAGCCGCCCATTTAAAAGACGGCGACGCAATTTTGGACGTGGTTTACGATGAG
The DNA here is from genome assembly GCA_964617075.1 of uncultured Jutongia sp. Lineage (GTDB taxonomy): Bacteria > Bacillota > Clostridia > Lachnospirales > Lachnospiraceae > Butyribacter. Next base: position 1,075 of record CAZTVO010000153.1, on the reverse strand, counting down.
GAGGACGGCGCCATAAATGACGCGCTGGGAATTTATGATGGCGATGTATCGCCTGATGACGCGGCTAAAGAGAAAGAGGCTCATGACAGCGCCGCGGCGGGCGACGGCTTAGAGCGCGAGCTTTACGGCGACGCTGCGTCGGGACTTCGGCTCGAGGACGATTCTTTGCAGGGCCGCGCCGGCCACGAGGAAGAAAAAAAGCCCGAAAACCATAACGACGAGATAATTTCGCTTTATAAAAAAGGACGTTCCGTTTTAGAGATTTCTAAAATGCTTGAGATAGGACAGGGAGAGGTAAAGTTCGTAATCGACATGTACAAGGCTGGATAGCGGAAAGGCGGTTTTAGGGGTAATGAACAAAAAGTCTTTTTTCAGGGGATTTGGAACGGGCGTGCTTTTCGCGGCCATAATTCTTGGAATATCTTTTGCCGTAAGGACGTCCGATTCCGCTGTGATATCGCGCGCGAAAGGCTTGGGAATGACGTTTGAGGATTCGGGAAATAAAAGGGCCATGACAGCCGCGACGGCGACGCCCGCGCCCGTGGTCTCCTCCTCCCCTGCGGCCGCAAAAGAGGAAAAAAAGCAGGAAAATAAAGAACAGGCCGCGCAGACGCAGAGTGCCGAGCCCGCGCAGGCAAAGGAAAATCCTTCCCCTTCGCCAAAGCCTTCAAAAAAGGAAACGCCGACCGCAAAGCCGGATCTTGACAAGGAATTTGACAAGAAAAAGAAAGAGCTTGAGGGCGAAACGCAGGACGTAAAAAAGAAGCTTACAATAAACGACGGCGACTGGGCGGACAAAGTCAGCAGCGAGCTTGAGTCGATGGGAATAATAGACGACGCCGCGGAGTTTAGCAAGTATCTTAACGACAACGGGTACAGCGGAGTTATAAATTCGGGAACGTATGAAGTTTCTCCAAGCGACGATTTTCACGACTTGGCGGAGAAGATAACGTCAAATTTCGGATAAGAAGCCGTCGTTTGGCCCGCTTTAATTATGGGAGGGAGCCGTGAAGTTTAGGCCATGCATCGACATACACAATGGAGCGGTCAAGCAGATTGTGGGCGCCAGCCTAAG
>CAZTVO010000152.1:0-1660 GCA_964617075.1 uncultured Jutongia sp. | reverse complement strand
GTATGCTGTCATGGCGTCTCCTTTCGCGTTGCTTCACGCTTCTATGGCATTATGTCGTGGAAATAGTTTGCCTCAAGGTAGTCGTACACCTGAGGCAGCACAAGCTCCCTTACCTTATCGTATTCGCGAAGCTTCATATGCCTTCGCACGGACGACGCGGATATCGGCTCCCCGTCCGCTTCCTTTCTTGGAATCTCGACAAACTCTATGCCGTGCTCCGGAAGCGTCTCCCTCATCGCCATGTTGTACTTCCTGGTGAACTCGTCCACGGGCTCCTCCCCCGCAAACCTTACCTTTATGTCGAATTCCTTCGCTATCGCCGTCGCGAAAAGCTCCAGATCGTAAGTGGCGTCAAAATCGACCTCGGGGCAGCTCTCCTTCTCAAAATATCCGGGAAGCGTGGAAGTCGAAATTATGTATCTGCCGCTTGGGATAAGGACGACGTTTTTAAGGTCGGAGGTGCCAAGCCTCGCCATCTCCATCCTGTCCGCGAACTTGAAAAACGACCTGTCCTCCTCGACCACGAAAATATAAAGGACGTCGACCTGCCCGGCAGCGTACTCGATCAGGTGCCTGTGCCCAAGCGTCATGGGATTGAGGTTCATCACTATGCTGCCCGACTTGCCCCGCGTTTCTACTTTGTAGCGCCTCACGCCGTCAAGCCACGCAGCCATGCCCTCGGGCACGGCCGGCGCCTTATTCTTGATTCCAAACGAAATCGTCAAATTTTGAAGCCCGGCCGAATCCGCCTTGTCCTCGCCGTCTTTTATTATCTGCGCGATCCTTTTTGCGACCGCTTTTGTGACGACGCCGTCGCAATGGTATGGCATGTCCCATATGTGCCTCTTTATATGTGGAACGCCTTTAAACGTCTCCATAAGGTCGTGCACTTTTATCCCGTTCATCTCATACATTTTCTTGTCGCCCGCGAAAATGACTGCAATGTCTCCCGAACGATATGTCTTTTCACGCATGACAAAATTCATGGTATCCCAAAAGGCACCACAATTCTTTATGTTGTATTTTCCGCATAATTCTTCCGCTAAATAGCTTCCCATAGTTTCTTCATCAACTACATACGAACCTTTTACAATACATGGGCCAAATAAAAAACACTTATTTCTATTTTTAGCTTCGCCTTCATTATTGCATGTGAACCTTTCGCCATTCACATAGGTGATTCCATCGCTCAAAAAATCCTTCATTTGCGTATAACCCTTTTTTTCATATCCAATCATCGCAAGCTTATATTCTCTAAATCTATCGCAGTCTGGATAGTCGTTTTTAGAGCCGTCGTAATTATATAAAAATTTTTTCCAATTGCAGTATCTGTTTTGCGAATTGTCTATGACTATGTACCTCACCCCTCTCATTTCAAATTTAGGAATAATGTTTAATGCAATATCGTTGTCATTTACCTTTCCAGTTTCGTAAGCATTTTTATCTTCTCCGCCAACCGCAACTACAAGATTGAGTGAAAATTGCGAAATTAAAGGTACGGCCTTATTATTTATCTTTATATATTGGCTTAAAGGAAAATCTGACGCCACATAAATGGCTTCGACATTTTCATCTTCATTTAAGCATCTGCTGGCATATTCATAACATGACTGTGCCGCGTTCCACTTGACCTTTTTTGAGTCCAGCACGCGCATGTTTG
>CAZTVO010000151.1:853-1875 GCA_964617075.1 uncultured Jutongia sp. | reverse complement strand
GACTTTGAAACGTGGCGTCCTATGGCGTTAGTGGTAAGAGTTGGAGAATCCTCCGTCTGCGGCCTGATTTCGCCATACGGAACAAGTCCAAGCTTTATAAGCGCCTGAAAGCCGTTGCAAATGCCCAACACTAGGCCGTCGCGTTTTTGCAGCAGCTCATGAACGGCATCCATTATTTGGGGATTTCTAAAAACGGACGCTATAAACTTGGCCGATCCGTCCGGCTCGTCTCCCGCTGAAAAACCGCCCGCAAGCATGAGAATCTGGGCGCTTCTTATAGATTTTTCAAATGCGTCCACCGACTCCGCTATCTGTCTTTCGTTCATATTCCTAAAAACAGACGTTTCAACTCTCGCGCCCGCAAGCTCAAACGCCCTCGTCAAATCGTACTCGCAATTCGTGCCTGGAAAAACCGGCATGAAAACCGTGGGCTTTGAAACCTTGTTCGAAGAAACGCGCACTTCACCGATATCATACAGCTCGTCGCCGTCATGTTTTAATCCGCCCTGATCCGCTTTTGTCAAAAATACGCTCTCAAGCCTGCCCGTCCACGCCCCAAGCGCCTCGTCCATGCTTATTTCGACACCCGCGAATTTAAATTTCGCCTCATCGTCGACGACGCCAATTTTTTTATAATCCGCGCATATCCTTTTCAAATCTTTAGGCTCCACCTCGGCGATAATTGAACCGTAGTCTTTTGCGAAAAGCTCGTCCGCGCGCAAATCCTCTTCAAGAAAAACGCCGAACCGGTTTCCAAACGCCATCTTGCTTACGGCTTCGCATATGCCGCCAAATCCCACGGCGTATGCCGACTTTATTATACCCTCGCCAATCATTTTTCTTATGTTTGCGTAAAGCTCCATAAGTTCGTCGTACATCGGAAGACAATATTCGTCTCTCTTTATTCTAAATTCAACTATTTCATTGCCGGCGGCCTTAAATTCAGGCGAAATGACTTCCCGCGCCTTGACCGTATCCACAGCAAAGGCGCACAGCGTCGGAGGAACGTCTATGTCGTTGAA
>CAZTVO010000151.1:0-843 GCA_964617075.1 uncultured Jutongia sp. | reverse complement strand
CCAATTTTATCTGCGCGTCATAGGCTCCAAGCAGCGCGGCCACGGGCTCGCCCCAGCGTTTCGGGTCTTCTCCCATGCGCTTAAAATATTCCTGAAACGTAAATCTTATCTTTGCGCAGTCCCCGCCCGCCGCGGCTATTTTGGCGACAGCCATAACAATAGCGTATACCGCTCCATGATACGGACTCCATTCGGCAAGGTATGGATCCAGCCCATAGCTCATTATGGTTGCGTCGTCGCATACGCCAGACTGTACCGGAAGCTTCGCTATCATAGACTGAACAGGCGTAAGCTGATATTTGCCTCCGTAAGGCATATAGACGCTCGCGGCGCCTATCGAGCCGTCGAACATCTCGACAAGCCCCTTTTGGGAACATACGTTCAAATCGGAAAGCGTATCGAGCCATGCCTTCTTTACGTCGGACACGTCCCTTCGCCTCTCAAAGTAATTTTTTTCCCTAACCGGCATCCGAACCAGGACGTCGGCCTCCTGATGCGCTCCATTAGTGTCAAGAAAAGCCCTCGAGACGTCAACAATCGTTCGCCCCCGCCAAGTAAGCGTAAGCCTTGGCTCTTCAACAACTTCCGCCGCCACTACCGCCTCAAGGTTCTCCTCGCTTGCAAGCTCAAGCATCCTGTCTACGTTTTCTTTCGCGACGACAACGGCCATGCGCTCCTGAGATTCAGAAATCGCCAGCTCCGTTCCGTCAAGCCCCGCGTATTTTTTCAGAATCCTGTCAAGATCAACCTTAATGCCCGCGGCAAGCTCGCCTATAGCCACAGAAACTCCGCCCGCGCCAAAATCGTTGCATTTTTTTATTATCGCGCTTGCCTCCCTGCGGC
>CAZTVO010000150.1:0-1926 GCA_964617075.1 uncultured Jutongia sp. | reverse complement strand
ATTCATAGATATGCCATATCCGTTCAAATGTAAGATTCTCTTTATAAGAACCGTCTTCTTTTTTAAACGGAAGGAAATATGCCGACATACGGTAATAACCCACATTCTTTAAAATAGTTTTGCAAACATCTGCATTATCAATAATACAGCCTCTTTCACATAATTTTTTTATCTGTTCATCATAAGAAATATGCGGTTTTACTTCATTCTCATTCATAATCTTGTTTCCTTAAAAAAATGTCTCCCCTGGGTCACATCATAGAGAGGTGCGGGGAGTCCTGTTATCTCTGATTGTAATTTACTCGCAGTGAGAAGTCAAGGACAGTGTCAAGATTTTGTAGGGAAATTATAAACCACAAGAGAAAATGTCTTAGCAAAGCGCTAAACTTTATCTCTCGGACAGGGGGAAGCATCTCCAGAAGGCATTTCCCTCTTGGTATCCGCCGTGGCGGGCATTTTGGAGGCGGGACGCATCCTTCCGAAGAAACAATCAATCTGAAACCCGCGGTCCTGACGCGGAGGACGGCAGACAGCGGTGCATACCGCCTTGAACAAAAAAATAAGGCAGGAAAGGCCTGCCTTATAAATATCGTTGTACACGATGGTGTGTCTCGCGCGTTCTACCCCGCGGCGGAGTAGCGCACCGAATCAAATTCCGGGGACGACTTATTTTCCCTTGATGTCGAATTAAACAATTCCTCTACTTCTTTTTTTATCAATGGAGCCAGCTCCGCCCACGTATACCACTGTCCGTTGTAGTATTGGTTCCTTTTTCCAATCTCATCGGGATGGTACGCATAGTACGTTTCGACCCTGTTCAAATCAATAACTTCATGTCCAACATCTTTGGATTTTAGACTGCCTGGCGGGGTTGTGAGATCTTTTTGACTAAGTATAGAGACAAAGCTTGGCGAATTCATATATTTTGAATACGAGGCCGCCTCTTCGTCTACGGCTATGCCGTTCTCGTATTCATTAAGATAATTTGGAACTCCGTCCACAACCCGCGTATCCAAAAAGACTCTAAAGCGATCCATATCGACCTTATCCGACAAAAAATCACTCCAGAAGTTTTCATGGCTCGCAAAAGTCATATTTTCACGAGAATCAAAATCCCGCAAAAAGTCCATCACTTTTTCATACTCGGAGGCATCCTCAAACGGAATATGCCATTCATATCCAGACTCTCCCTCTTTTTTGCAGTAAATCCCATCCGGAAGATAATATGTGTAATATCTGTCGACTTTTTCCCCAGGCGAGTCCGACGCGTACTGAGCCGTCGTAAATTCGGCAAAAAGCATATCAATATTTTTTGCCTGCCCCTCGCCCTCCGCCATGGCATACGCATCCGACTGTTTCGTCTTTTCCTTTTTTATGCCATTCGCGGCCTTCGTGGCTTCCCTCAGTTTTTCCTCGACGGCGTCAAAACCGCGCAAAAGCCTTTTCCACTCCGAATCTGTATAGGACGCCGCGCCCGTCTGAATGCTTGGCTCGCTCCTGCCGCCCGCTATCCTTTCATACGCTTCGGATTTCTTCTCGCCCAGAAGCTGCAAAAAAGACTCGCGTAACGCCTCCTTGTCTTTTCTTCCACTCGTCCCCGGCGCGTACGCCGAATACGGCGACACGCCCTGCAATGCTCCTACCATGTTCATCCCTCCTTAAATTTTGGGGTTTAAACTGCCGCCGCGGCTCCTACATCCGCCTGTAAAGGTCCGCGTATTTTTTCGCGGAGCTGTTCCACGAAAAATCCATGGCCATGCCTCGGTCTATCATCTTGTTCCATTCGCGGCGCCTGTTATAATAAACGTCCTTGGCGTAGCGTATGGAGCCAAGCATCTCATGCGCGTTGTAATTGGCAAATGAAAATCCCGTGCCTTTGCTTTCGTACTCGTTGTAAGGCTCCACGGTGTCCTTAAGGCCGCCCGT
>CAZTVO010000149.1:0-1978 GCA_964617075.1 uncultured Jutongia sp. | reverse complement strand
TTAGGGCAAACGCGGCGGGTCGTGACAGGCTGACGAGGTACAAGAGGCTTGAGCAGTCCCCAGACGACAAAGACCTTCTGGGCGACGTGATAGTGGAGAACAAACAGGCCATCGAGATGACCACCATTTACAGGGACATAATAAACGGAACAAGGGATCTTATGTCCTCGGTGCTTGACAACAGGCTCAACAACGCGATGCGCACACTCACAAGCATAACGCTTGTGATGGGCATTCCGACGCTCATATCCGGGATTTATGGAATGAACGTAAGCAGCAAGTGGGTTCCGCTGGCAAACGCGCCATATGGTTTTATGATAATATGCGCTATGATTATGATAATATGCGCAACTCTTGTCATGATTTTTAGAAAAAAGAGGCTTTTGTGACTCTTTGAGGCTAAAATTTAGTTTTTTAATGTGGATATTGGCAGGTTAATATGGTATACTTGGCAATGTAGGCGGGGCCGGCAAAAAAGATAAGGCAATGGATGCCCGTCCTGCCAAAAAAGATTTTTAAGAAAGGCGGAGAAAGCTATGAACATTAAATCGAAAGTAGAAGAAATCTTAGCGAAGCTTAATGAGCTGATTCACAAGAAAGAAGTTGAGGAGAGAAATAAAAACACGGTCATAATCATATTGGCTGTAATCGGCATAGTGGCGGTGGTCGCATGCATCGCGTTTGCAGTGTACAAATATTTTTCTCCGGACTACTTGGAGGATTTCAACGCGGACGACTATTCAGACAGCTTTGACGATGATTTTATTGAGTTTTCCGACAGCAAGCCCGAGGCGGAGGATTGATTGGGAAAGGCTGGAATTTTTGAGAAAGACGTGATATTTTCCAGGAGGCAGATTGCAAAATTATGATAGGACTGTCCGCGGAATGCGTTTCATTGTTTTATGCGTATTTTGCGGCGGTCCTATTTGTTTGCGCGGCCGCTAAATTCGACGTTTAAAGCAAAAAATGGAGGGATTGTTTCTTTATGAAGCTTTGGGGAGGCCGTTTTACAAAAGAAATAAATGAGCAGGTACGCGATTTTAACGCGTCTATTCCGTTTGACAGAAGGCTTTACAGAGAAGATATAGAAGGGAGCGTCGCCCATGTAAAAATGCTTTCAAAGCAGGGCATAATAGACGACGCGGATGGAAAAACCATTATAGGCGGCCTTTATGGCATTCTTCGCGACATAGAATCGGGCAGCCTAGAGATTGACGATTCGAGCGAAGATATACACAGCTTCATAGAGGCCAAACTCATAGAGCGCGTCGGCGCAGCCGGCAAAAAGATGCATACGGGCAGGAGCCGCAACGACCAGGTAGCCCTCGACATGAAGCTTTTTGTGCGGAGCGAAATGCTTGAAATAGACGGGCTGCTTAAAAATCTCTTAAACAGCATAATCAAAATCATGAAAGAAAATATCGATGTAATCATGCCGGGGTTTACGCACCTTCAAAAAGCGCAGCCCACTACGCTCGCGCATCATGTGGGCGCGTATTTTGAAATGTTTAGGCGCGATCGGGAAAGGATTTGGGACGCGCGCGCAAGGTTAAACTTGTGTCCTCTGGGCGCGGGCGCTCTTGCCGGCACGACATATCCGCTCGACAGGGAAGCTACGTCTAAGATGCTTGATTTTGACGGTCCTACGCTTAACAGCATGGATTCAGTATCCGACAGGGATTACCTTATTGAATTTTTAAGCGCGATGTCGATTATAATGATGCACTTGAGCCGCTTTTGCGAAGAAATAATTATCTGGAACACGAACGAGTACCAGTTTGTTGAAATAGACGATTCATACTCTACCGGAAGCAGCATCATGCCGCAGAAAAAAAATCCGGACATAGCGGAGCTGATACGCGGAAAAACAGGCAGAGTGTACGGAAGCCTTATTTCGCTGCTCACGGTAATGAAGGGGCTTGCCCTTGCCTACAACAAGGACATGCAGGAGGACAAGGAAATTGCGTTTGACGCCATA
>CAZTVO010000148.1:0-2104 GCA_964617075.1 uncultured Jutongia sp. | reverse complement strand
CCTCTCGTTGCCACTACAACAAAGGAAGGTTCCATAATAGCCTCCGACATGGTTGCCCTCATCAAATACTCGAAGGACTACTTCGTGCTGCCCGAGCATCATGTGGCGCACTTGACGCCCAAAAGCATAACGATAACGGATCTGAATCAAAACGAAGTCAAACCGGATATGCTCCACGTAAATTGGGACATGGCCGCCGCGAGAAAGGGCGGCTACGACTATTTTATGCTAAAGGAAATACACGAGCAGCCCGAAGCTTTGCGCAGCACAATATCTCCAAGAATAAAAGATGGACTGCCGGATTTTTCCACAGACGCCATTCCCGACAGCCTGTTTAGCAACGTGGAAAAAATAGTTATAACCGCGTGCGGCACCGCTATGCATGCGGGCCTTATAGGCAAAAATATGATAGAAAGGCTCACAAGGATTCCCGTGTCCGTGGACATAGCCTCGGAATTTAGATATCAAAATCCCATACTTGACGACAAAACCTTAGTAGTGGCCATATCCCAGTCCGGGGAAACGGCGGACACGCTTGCGGCGTTGAGGCTCTCTAAGGAAAAAGGGTCAAAGACGCTTTCCGTGGTAAATGTCAAAGGTTCCTCCATTGCGCGGGAAAGCGACTATGTATTTTATACGCACGCCGGGCCCGAAATAGCCGTCGCGAGCACGAAAGCGTACACCGTGCAGCTCGCGGCCATGTATCTGATTGCGTTCAGACTCGCGCTCGTACAGGGAAAATCGACGGAAGATGAAATTAAAAGCCTCGTAGCCGAACTTGAAAAAGTTCCCGCCCTCGTTGATGAAATGCTTTCGTGCGATACTGCCATAGAACCTATAAGCAACAAGCTTGTAAAAACAGAAAGCCTTTTTTTCATAGGACGCGGGCTTGACTACGCCCTTTCGTGCGAAGGATCGATTAAGCTAAAGGAGATAAGCTACATACATTCCGAAGCATATGCCGCCGGAGAACTAAAACATGGCACCATTTCCCTTATAACGGACAACGTTCCGGTCATAGCGCTCGCCACACAGGAAAACGTATTTGCCAAAATGATTTCCAACGTGCGCGAGGTGCGCTCGCGCGGAGCGAAAGTAATCATGATTGCCGGCGCCGACGCACAGGTGGATGCGTCACTCTGCGACCACCTTATAACGCTGCCTCCTATAAACGACGCCTTTGCGCCGTTCGGCGCCGCAATAGTTTTACAATATATCGCGTATTATACCGCAGTCGCGAGGGGTCTTAATGTGGATCAGCCAAGGAATCTCGCGAAGTCGGTGACGGTTGAATAAAAAGAAAAAAGCATCTAAGCCCTTGGGCTTATATGCTTTTTTTGACGCCTTCCTAAAATAGACGGGCATTTCGCGACAGGCCCGCAGAAAGGAGCCCAAGCATCATGCATAAAAAGTACAACAAAGAAATACTGAACCTTATAAGAAGCATGCAGAACATAGATTATATAAAGCCTGACGAGATACCCGACATAGACCTGTACATAGATCAGGTCACTACGTTCATGGATGAACATCTGAAATCTTCAAAACGCTTCGAAGACGATAAGATACTGACGAAAACAATGATAAACAACTATACAAAAAACAATCTGCTGCCGCCGCCAAAAAAGAAAAAATATACGAAGGAACATATGCTGCTGCTCATTTATATCTACTACTTCAAAAATTTTCTCACAATAAACGATATAAAAAGCATACTTGAGCCAATAAACGAAAAATTCTTCAACTCCGTAGATGGACGCAGCCTGTTTAATCTTTACAATGACATTATCGCACTTGAAAAAGAAAACATCAACCCGCAGCTTCGCGACATCATACGCAAGCTTAAAAAATCGAGCGAAATGTACGCGGACGTTGAAGACGATGAAGAAAGAAGCATTCTTTCCAGATTCGCCTTTATCTGTATGCTAAGCTTCGACGTATGGATAAAAAAAACTATAATCGAAAATATAATAGACGACACTTTTGGCAAAAAAAAATAAATTTGCAAAGAATATTGCAGTCGGGATTTACTTATGCTATAATCCAGTAGGCTAAAAGATAAGAGTTATCCAGTGTCGGATGACAGCGAAAGCCCCGGTGCGGC
>CAZTVO010000147.1:0-2229 GCA_964617075.1 uncultured Jutongia sp. | reverse complement strand
AGGTTTTATGGCTTTTTTTATTTGTCATCCATTTTTGGCTGCGGGCGTGGATACGGCACGAATTTACGACGGTAGTTATTGACATCCTATGTCCGGGTCTGCTATAATTTAGGAGGTTGCATAAGGGAGTAGTTAGCGCGTTGCGTGGCTAAGCCAACAGACCCGACTGCATTATTTTGGGCGCAGTCTGGCTTAATCTTAAATAACAAGACTTTTGCACAGTTTTTTGCTGTGCTTAAAAAAAGGTCAGGTACAGTAATGTATCCTGACCTTTTGTTGTTTGACGCGCTTTAAGCCGGGTGCGGGCGGCCTTAAATTGTGAATGGGGGATTGGCATGGGAACTGTTGAATTGATTTTTATTTCAATCGGACTCGCGATGGACGCTTTCGCGGCGTCGATATGCAAAGGGCTCAACATGACGAAAATCAATTACCGTCACGCGTTTGTAATAGCTTTGTTTTTTGGCGTCTTTCAGGCGGGCATGCCGGTGATAGGCTACATTTTGGGTTCAAAGTTTCAAAGGTATATTGAATCCGTAGACCATTGGGTTGCGTTTTTTTTGCTCGCGCTGACCGGCGGCCAGATGATTTACGAGGCGCTTAGCGGCGGGGAGGATGAGGGAGGTGGGAAAAAAGACGTACTAAACATTAAGGAACTGTTTGTTTTGGCAATAGCAACGAGCATAGACGCGCTTGCCGTGGGAATTACGTTTGCGATTCTTGACGGAGTGGGCATAGTGTCGGCGGCGGCAACGATTGGAATTGTCACATTTGTAATTTCCTTTGCGGGCGTCGTCATTGGAAATGCTTTCGGGGCAAAATACGAAAAAAAGGCGCAGTTTGCCGGCGGCGCGGTTCTTGTGCTGATAGGCGCAAAGATACTTTTGGAGCACACGGGAATAATTGATTTTTAAATGTTTACGAAAGGAATATAAAGTATGGAATATGTTTTTTTGATTGTAGGCTTTATTTTATTGATAAAGGGAGCGGATTTTTTTGTCGACGGAAGTTCAAGCGTCGCGAAAAGCCTTAGGGTGCCGTCCCTTATAATTGGCATGACCATAGTGGCAATGGGAACTAGCCTTCCCGAGTGCTCCGTAAGCGTTATGGCGTCGGTGTCGAACAGCAACGCGCTGGCTATAGGCAACGCGGTGGGTTCAAATATTTTCAACCTTATGGTGGTATGCGGCGCGTGCGCGCTTTTTTGTCCCTTGAAGATAAGCGCGAATACGCTAAAAAAAGAATTTCCTTTTTCCGCGCTGGTTGCCGTTATCCTTGTCGTAATGGGATACGCGGGCATGGAGCTTGGACGTATTGACGGCGTGATTCTTCTTCTAATTTTTGCCGCGTTTCTATTTTGGATGATAAGCTCCGCGAAAAAAGCGAGGGAATCGGCAAAAGAAGCTGACGACGATTATGAAATTCTTCCCGCGTGGAAGTGCGTCCTGTATATAGTTGGAGGCATCGCGGCTATAGTTTTGGGAGGAGAGCTTGTAGTGGATTGCGCCACGGCAATCGCGAAGACATTTGGAATGAGCGAAAATCTTATAGGATTGACGATAGTCGCGTTTGGAACCAGCCTTCCCGAGCTTGTGACTTCGGTCGTGGCCGCGAGAAAAAACGAAGTTGACATGGCGTTTGGAAACGTCATAGGCTCAAACATTTTCAACATTTTATTTGTTCTTGGACTTGCTGCGGCCATATCTCCGGTAGAATTTGTAATGGACAACCTCATAGACACAATCGTCCTTATCGCGTTCAGCGTAATAGTATGGATTTTTGGATGGTCAAAACAAAGGATCGTAAGATCCGAAGGCGTGGCGATGCTTCTTATGTACGCGGCATATGTCGTATATATCTGCGTGCGTTGAATTGACGGCTTTCGCATTGAGCGCTAATATGATTTTGGGGCGGTTGAGTACTTTAGCCTATTTTCCGGAGTGGAGGCTGTCATGAGCAAGAAAATGATGTTCGTATATAATCCAATGGCTGGAAAGGAACAGATTCGCGGCAATCTGTCCGACATTATTCAAATCTTTTGCAGGGCGGATTTTGAAGTCACGATATTTGCGACTGCCGGCGCGGGGGACGCCACGAGGATAGTTGCCGAATCGGGCATGAACTACGATTACGTGGTTTGTTCAGGCGGCGACGGCACGATGAACGAGGTGGCGACCGGTCTGATGAGGCTTGAAAAGCGACCGATATGCGGATATATTCCCGCGGGCA
>CAZTVO010000146.1:0-2267 GCA_964617075.1 uncultured Jutongia sp. | reverse complement strand
TTTTCCAGTTCCTGCCCGTTTGTTATATCGTCTCGGCATGAGCCTTTTTTTGACGTGTCCGCCTTATTCATGCTTTTCTCCTTTAAGAATTAAAAATTTTTAAATCCGTCCCCTCAACCGCTGTTATCCGCCCCTCACAATCTTATATCAAACCCATCCACCCGCGCAACAGTTTTTTTCGTTTATAACTCATCTTTTCCGCGCGCGGAAAAATCAAACAATCAAAATATAGATATTTCTTTTAGAGTGTGTTACTATAGACGTGGAATATAAAGCGTAAAAGGAGGATAGCTTGCTGCACGGCGGCTTTGTAGGGGAATTTTAAATTTCATGGTGCGCTGCATGTCACAAGGCTGCCTTATGCGTAAAAAACGGCGCGGAAATGAGGAGTGATATGAACCAGACGGGTACTGAAAAGAAAACGAGGACAAGAAGCCTTAGAGGAACGGTAATCTTTATGTCGCTTTTGATTGTCGCGTTGACTGCGCTGGCAATCGGAGCCGATGCCATCATATCGATTACATCCGTTTCAAATAAGTCGTATGACACATATGAATCAGCGAAATATGATGGCTACAGGACTGAAATAAAATCTGAAGTGCAAAGCACGATTTCAGTATTGCAAAGCGAGTACGACAAATATTCCGCCGGAGAAAAGACGGAAGAGGAAGCGAAGAACACCGCGAAAGAGATTATACGCGCTATGCGCTACAGGGACGATCAGAGCGGTTATTTTTGGATCGACGCCACCGACTATACATTGGTAATGCACCCGATTTTGACTGAAAACGAGGGAACGAACAGGCGTGACCTAAAAGATCCAAACGGAGTAATGATTGTCCAGGAGATCATGAAGACATGCGAGAGCGATGAAAAGGGCGGCTATAATGAATTTTATTTTACAAAGGCGGATGGAAAAACCGTCGCCCCAAAGATCGCCTATTCGCAGATATTCGAGCCATGGGGATGGGTCGTCTCGACCGGAAATTATACGGACGATATAGACAAAGACCTTGCCGATGTGCAGAAGTACTATAGTAAAAGCCATACAAGCCTTTTGATACAGGTCATTGTAGTTTCGATCATAACAATTATAATAGCGATGACCATTGCGTTCCTGTTTGGCAACAAGATAGTGAATCCTTTAAAGAAAATACAGGCGTTGGCCGAAAGCATGTCGCACGGCGACATGACAACGGAACCGGTCATTGTAAGCCAGCAAAACGAAATAGGCAGCGTGGCCAAATCTTTAAGTATTTCGCATGAAAATATCCGCAGCCTTTTAAGGGATATTTCGTCCGTGGCGGATAATTTGAGCGCCGCCATGACGAATTTCAATGACATTTTTAAAAATATGCAAAGCTCAATCGGAGAGGTTTCGTCGGCCGTCAATTCAATCGCCAACAACGTGAATGAGCAGGCGGCGTCCACTGACGACGCGAACGGCGAGGTCGGCATTATAGCGGAGCACATCGAAAAGACAGGAGTTGAGGTCACCTCTCTTGACAGCAACGCAAAGGACATGAAGCAGCTGAGCGAGCAGTCGATGACGACGCTAAACCAGCTGATTGACATCAACAACAAGGCGAGGGAAAACATAAATTCCGTATATGAACAGACGGAAATGACCAACCAGTCAGTACAGCAGATAAATATGGCGGCAAATTTGATCGACGAGATTTCGTCGCAGACAAGCCTCCTTGCCTTAAATGCCAGCATTGAAGCCGCGAGGGCCGGCGAAAATGGAAAAGGCTTCGCTGTGGTGGCGGACGAGATAGCCAAGCTGGCACAGCAGTCTACCACGTCCGTTGGAGAGATACGCAAGATTATTTCTGAGCTGACTGAAAACGCGTCCAAGTCGGTCGAGGTAATGCATGAAATGCGGGAATCTGTCGACAGCCAGGTAAAATCGCTTTCTGAGACGCAGGATATTTTCAACAAGCTTTATAAAGAGCTTGACAATTGCGTTTCTTCGGTACAGTCCATTGACGACATGACGACCGACATTGACAAGCAAAGAGAGAACGTCACGCATTCTCTGTCGCTATTAAACGAGCTTGCCCAGGATAACGCGGCGGTAGCGCAGGAGACCGCGGGCATGTCGCTTGCTCTGTCCAAAACAGTGGGAGATTCCGACAGCGTCGTGAAGTCTCTAGAGGATTCGATGGACACGCTGCTTGCCAATATCCATAAATTTAAAATTTAAAACATACACGTGCCTGACAGGAGCGACAAGATTGTTAGGCGTGCAAAACCCGCAGGCTCCA
>CAZTVO010000145.1:0-2342 GCA_964617075.1 uncultured Jutongia sp. | reverse complement strand
TTTAATACACGCGCCCAAAATAACGTTTAGGTAGCGTCAGTCAAAATTCTTCTTTTTTATAAACGAGACCACGAACGGAATGCTTATAATTCCGGTCAACGCGTCCGCGAGCGGCTGCGACGCCTGTATTCCCGCCAGTCCGAAAAGTCTGGACGCGATTATCAGCGTCGGCATAAACATCAGGCCTGAGCGCATCAACGACAGAAAAGACGATATTCCCGCTTTTCTTATGCTTTGATACAGCATGTTCACCGGCACCGAAAACGGCAGAAACATCACTCCCACGCAGGCAAGCCTTAGCGCGCCTGTTCCAATGCGCACGACGTCCTCGTTTTTTTGGAAAAGAAGGACTATGTCGTCCGAAAAAATAAAGCTTGGAACAGCCAGACACGACACGAGCGCAAACCCGATGCCCATAGTCGCCAAAAGGCCTTTTTTTACGCGTCCATATTCTCCCGCCTGATAATTAAACGACGCGACAGGCTGGTATCCCTGCCCTATTCCAAGCCCGACGCACATCACAAATCCGCTGAACCTGTTTACTACGCTCATCGCCGCAATGGCCTCGTCGCCATACGGCCTCGTAAAGTTGTTGAGCAGGCCGCTGGAGACCGAACTTAATCCCTGCCTGATCAATGCCGGCAAACCGACCCTGCATATGTCCGCGTACACCTTTACGCTCCTGGCCACAGACGAAAGCCTTATGCTGCTCTGCGCCATCCTTTCATAGAAATAAAGCAGTATGGCAAAACTTATGGCCTGCGACACGGCCGTGGAAATGCCGGCGCCAAGAACGCCAAGTCCCAACATCGAAATCAGTACGTAATCTCCAAGTATATTAAGCAGTCCGCCCGTCACAAGGCCGATCATCGCATAAAAAGACTTTCCCTCGTATCTTAGATTGTTGTTGAGTATAAAGGAGCCTATAGCCGCCGGGGAACTTATAAGAACGCACGCTCCATACTGCTTTGCAAAAGGCAGTATTGTCTCGGTGCTGCCCAGCAGACGCATAAAAGGCGTCAAAAAAACAATGCCGAAAAGAGCAAGCAGCAAACCAATCGCAATCCCTGAAAAAAAAGCGGTTGAAACATATTTGGATGCCTCTTTTTCATCCCTGTCGGCAAGAGCCTTCGAAACCATAGTGCCTGAACCCTGTCCAAGCATGAACGCCGCCGCCTGTATTATCGCCTGCAGCGTAAACAAAATGCCCGTGGCCGCCTGCTGGCTTTCTCCCAAGGTTCCAACGAAATACGTATCCGCCATATTGTATACGTTCGTAACAAGCATCGATATCGTCGTCGGTATGCCCAGGGAAACTATAAGCCTCACAAGCGGGGTTTTTGTCATTTTGTCGTAATATTCTTTCGACTTGTCCATAACTTATAAATATCGCCGTCAAAAAAGCCGCGCCGATCCCCGCGCATTAAAAATTCATTCCAGCGCCGAATAAACAATGTTTCTTATTACCTTGACGTCTCTATATCCATTGCCTCCGCACTTTTGTATGACGTATATAATTGCCAGGTCATTGGCGGGATCGATTGCCACGTAACATCCAAGCCATCCGTCCCACCCGTACTCGCCGACGGATCCCGGCCCGCCGGACGCGGGCACGTCCATCATTACCCGCATAAGATTTCCATATCCGTACCCTTTAAGCTCCTCCCAGTTATACCCCTTAAGCTGCTTTTTCGTAAGATTGTTCTGCGTCATGAATTCCACAGTGCGGCTTCCCAATATGCGTGTTCCGTCAAGCGTTCCTCCATTCAGCATCATTTTCACAAATTTGGAGTAGTCGTCTATAGTAGAAACAAGCCCGGCGCCGCCCGACTCAAACGCGGGCTGTTTTTTATGCATATACGTCAGTCCAAGATGCTGCCACGT
Source organism: uncultured Jutongia sp. (assembly GCA_964617075.1). Lineage (GTDB taxonomy): Bacteria > Bacillota > Clostridia > Lachnospirales > Lachnospiraceae > Butyribacter. Next base: position 458 of record CAZTVO010000145.1, on the reverse strand, counting down.
ACACGGCTCCAATGTCCTCGTTTCCGGCATATATTGATAATTTTGCATAAGACGATGCTGCTTTTCTTCGGGAACGTAAAAATCCGTATCCGTCATTCCTAACGGATCAAAAATCTCCTCTTTAAGGAAGTCTACGTAGCGCATGCCGCTCGCCACCTCCGCTATGGCTCCAAGCACGTCCGCGCAAAAGCCGTAGTTCCAGCTTTCCCCTGGCTGAAATTTTAACGGCATCTTTCCTATCATGTTGGCAAGCTCGTAGGTCGACGCGGGATGGCCGTCCTCAACATTTTGATAATATTTATCAATCATATCCTGCATCTCTTTGCCGGAAGGAAAACCCGCGTCGGGATAGTTTACTCCGGCCGTCATGTTCAGCAGATCGCGAATCGTGACTTCCCTCTTTGCGGGCACATATCCGTCCTCAGAAAGAACCTTCTGCCCCTCAAATCCCGGCAGAT
>CAZTVO010000144.1:0-2503 GCA_964617075.1 uncultured Jutongia sp. | reverse complement strand
AGCTTGCCAAGCACGCTGGAATGAAAATCATGGAACTGCTTGAAAAAAATATACGCCCGCGAGATATTCTGACAAAGGACGCGTTTATGAACGCGCTTGCCGTCGACATGGCGCTTGGCTGTTCGACGAATACGATGCTTCATCTCCCCGCGATCGCGCATGAGGCGGGCGTGGAGATAAATCTTGACATAGCGAACCGGATCAGCGAAAAAACCCCGAATTTGTGCCACCTTGCCCCGGCGGGTCCGCATTACATGGAAGAGCTTAACGAGGCTGGCGGCGTATACGCCGTTATGAACGAGCTAAACAAAAAGGGGCTTTTAAATACGGATCTTATCACCGCGACGGGCCAGACGGTCGGCGAAAACATAAAGGGATGCGAAATCAGGAATACCGACGTGATACGTCCTATCGACAATCCGTACAGCAATACCGGGGGCATAGCAGTGCTTCGCGGCAACATTGCTCCGGACAGCTGCGTGGTAAAGCGTTCGGCCGTAGTGCCGGAGATGATGGTGCATGAAGGTCCCGCCCGTGTTTTTGACTGCGAGGAGGATGCAATCTTAGCCATCAAGGGCGGCAGGATAGCGCCCGGAGACGTTGTTGTGATACGTTATGAAGGGCCTAAGGGAGGGCCGGGCATGAGAGAGATGCTAAACCCTACGTCGGCCATAGCCGGCATGGGGTTAGGAGACAGCGTGGCTCTTGTTACCGACGGGCGCTTTTCAGGCGCGTCCCGCGGGGCGTCGATAGGCCATGTTTCGCCGGAGGCGGCGGTGGGAGGCCCTATCGCGCTCATTGAGGAAGGGGATGTGATTTCCATAAACATTCCACAAAATTCGATAAACGTGAAAGTATCTGACGAGGAGCTTGCGAGAAGGAAAGCGGCATGGACTCCTAGGGAACAGAATGTGACCGGGTATCTTGCAAGATATGCATCCATGGTGACGTCCGCCGACAGGGGAGCCATATTGGAAATAAAGTAAAACAACAAACATGAAAGGCACGGTTGATTTAAGATGCAGCTGACAGGTTCGCAAATTGTTATCGAATGTTTAAAAGAACAGGGCGTCGACACTGTTTTTGGATATCCGGGAGGGGCGATACTAGACATTTACGATGAACTGTATCGTCATCAGGGAGAAATAAGGCACGTGCTTACGTCGCACGAGCAGGCTGCGGCGCACGCGGCCGACGGGTACGCGCGCTCTACCGGCAAGGTAGGCGTCTGTATGGCGACAAGCGGTCCGGGCGCGACAAATCTTGTAACGGGAATCGCCACGGCCTATATGGATTCGGTGCCTGTCGTGGCTATTACGTGCAACGTGGGGCTGGCGCTGCTTGGCAAAGATTCGTTCCAGGAAGTGGATATCGCCGGCATTACGACGCCTATAACAAAATACAGCTTTATCGTAAAGGACGTAAAAGATCTCGCGTCTACCTTAAGGCGGGCGTTTGCGATTGCGCGCTCAGGACGCCCGGGGCCTGTTCTTGTCGACATTGTAAAGAATGCCACAAGCGACGAGGCGGATTATGAAAGGCAGGCTCCCGCCGCTGCCGCGGTGGACGCCCACGGAATAGACGAATCGGCGATAGAAGAGGCCATAAAGATTATACGTTCTTCTAAAAAGCCCGTCATACTTGTGGGCGGCGGCGCGGTCATAGCGAACGCGGAAAAGGAGCTGGCGGATTTTGTAAGGCTTGTGGACGCGCCGGTTGCCGACACCCTTATGGGCAAGGGAGCGTTTCGCGGCGACGACGAGTATTATATCGGAATGCTTGGCATGCATGGCACAAAGGCGGCCAATTTAAGCGTGGCCGAATGCGACGCGCTTATTGTGCTTGGATCGCGTTTTTCAGACAGGGTCGCGGGCAACGCCGGAAACTTCGCGGGCAACGCTAAAATTATACAGATAGACATTGACGAGGCCGAGGTAAACAAGAATGTTTCGGTCGACCTGGCAATAATCGGGGATGTTAAGTCCGCGCTTGAGATGTTTAATTTAAAGCTTGAGCAGCTTTACCACAAAGAGTGGATAGACAAGGTTCTCGCGCGCAAGGACGCTCTGCCGCTTACTTACGACAAAAATACGCTTACGGGGCCCTATATCATTGAAAAACTTTACGAGCTTACCGGAGGCGACGCCATAATCACTACAGAAGTAGGGCAGCACCAGATGTGGGCCGCGCAGTATTATAAATTTTTAAGGCCCCACGCTGCCAATCATAGAAATCATATTCAACAATCAGGCGCTTGGCATGGTACGTCAGTGGCAGACGCTGTTTTATGGAAAGAGGTATTCCCATACAGTGCTGGACGACGGTCTTGATTATCTAAATCTTTCCAGAGCCATGGGCGCGGAGGCGTACAGGATTGAGAGAAGGGACGATGTAGAGCCGGTGCTTAGAAAGGCGCTTGAGGCCCATGAGGCGCCGGTTGTGATAGAATGCCGCATTCATACCTCACCGGAACGGTTGCCGGCCTCCCGGGAAGAGGAGGGTG
>CAZTVO010000143.1:0-2614 GCA_964617075.1 uncultured Jutongia sp. | reverse complement strand
TAAATAAGCTGTTTGGAAATGGGCAGTTTGGATATTATCGTAAGCTGTTTGGAGATTATCAGGATAAAATGAGCAGAAAAAGGATCCTATCTCAATACTATGCAGAAAAAGGTGAAAAAAATTTGATTTTTTGAAAAATAAAAAAGAATTTATAGATTTCGTAAATGTTTATCACACATTGGGAAACTTTATGCCGGTTCCTGTAGGATGCAACGGGCCAAGAGGATTATCATCCGTCCAAAACTACTGGGATTTGACGCCCTTAAATATTTGGAAATATTATAGCGAGAAGGAAAAGAAATATATTGAATATATTGTTAATGCCGATTATTCTGAAAAATACAAGGAATGGCTGGATGCCTTTGGCACATGGAATGAATTCATTAAGGGAAACTATCTGGAGGCGTTTATGGATTACAACGGGAAGCCAAAGCAGATGTGGGATGGGCATTTTGAGCAGTATGAAAAAGGGGACTGTAGTAGAAAGGCGGCTCTGCCAACGAGCGAGGAACAGTGTTGGGATTATTTTGGAAACGCGGCAAAGTGTATCAATGAACGCACAAAAGCAATGTATAAAATTTTGCAGTCTCAGTCGATGTAGTCTTTTTGTCTCCCCGCCGCGGGATTTTGCGCTATAACGGCTGGGCCGGGAGGGAAGGAGCATGGGTTTAACGCCACGTGGGCGATGTATTTCTCTGTGATTTCAATGCTTTAGAGAGGTGAAACATGAAAAAAGAAAATATACTCCTGCTTAATAAAGTGATTGCCGCCAAATCCGAGGAATTAGGCTTTGAGTTTATAAGGCCCGAGCACGACGGCCCCGTGGTATCCATATTGCGGGAAGACTGGCATCTCTTTGCGCAGATACAAAGTCCAATCGTGCCGTCACTGTCCTTACAGATGGCCATATATGCCGAAGATGATGCGGTACGGATGCTTCTCTTCCCTTCGCCGGCGATAATTGATTCTGGAAACGCGCTTCCGTTTATCCAGTTGTCAAATTTGGCGAACCGCTATCTATATATGGGGGATGCCTTGGGCAGATTCTGGGTTGACGCAGATCTCTGTGATTTTGCCTATGAGCTCATCTTAAAAGAAGATTTGCTCCACGCGGCGAGAATCGAAAATCAGCTGTTTGATGTTCCGTATGCCCATTTTACCGATCTCCATATTCCGCTCGTGATGCTGCGGCAAAATATTTGGCAGGCTGATACGGCGGTAAGCTACCTTACGGAGCTAAGAGAGAACGGCTATGTTGACAATTCCTCATATGGCCTGTGACGGCTTTGACAATAAAACGGCCAGTCCTAACTTGCCGTCAGTTACCTAACCGCCGTAAATTTTATTGTAGGAGGAGAGACCAGGTTGGAGAAAAAAATATCAAATCATACCGTACTGTATTCGGGCCAGATGTTAGGGATTCACTGAAGTTAAAGAAAGCATTTCTCGCGATTAAAGATTTATCCTTGATAGAAATTCTTTTTATAGACGTAGAAAGGCAGACTCTTTTTGATGAGAGACAGAAAGAGAAAATAAATGTAGAAAGGCCTAAAGCGATTTTTTTTGATGAGAGACAAAAAGAGAAATTTATAAATATAATTCTTGATACAGACGAGAGCCGAGACACCGCTAAGATCATAGAAAATGATATACCGTATACGGATGGACAGGATTGTGATAATGGAAAAAAAAACTTATAGCTGCGCGTTAGAAAAACAGCCTAGTTCCAAAATGATATTATTTGCAGGCAAGGATTCTCCTTCTGTTTTTGATGGTTGTGTTTGCAGCCATTCTAATATATCATACAGAAGGGGGAGTCCTTGTATTCTTTTGTTGCCTATCTATTGAACCCTGACACATATCCGCGCGGCCGATGAGGGAAAAGAAGGAAGATTAAAGCAAATGAGCAAGCTAAAAGATCTGATTCAAAAGCTTTGTCCAGACGGGGTTGAATTCATCAATATTGGAAAAATTGTCAATTACGAACAGCCTACTAAATATATAGTTGAAAGTACCCGCTATAACCGCGCCGGTTCTATTCCTGTATTAACCGCGGGGCAAACATTTATCCTTGGATATACGGATGAGCAGCACGGAATATATTATGCGACAAAGAAAAATCCTGTAATAATTTTTGATGATTTTACGGGCGCGTTGAAGTGGGTTGATTTTCCGTTTAAAGTTAAATCCTCGGCTATGAAAATTTTAACTGCGGACGAATCGGCTGCATGCATTCGCTATATTTATCATGTAATGTGTAATATCGGATTTAAATCGGATGAACATAAAAGATTATGGATAGGAACATATTCTAATTTTCAAATTCCCGTACCTCCCTTGGAGGTGCAGCGTGAAATTGTCCGTATTTTGGACAATTTCACAGAGCTTACAGCAGAGCTTACAGCAGAGCTTACAGCAGAGCTTGAAGCTCGTAAAAAGCAGTATGAATATTATAGGGATAAGCTGCTCACGTTCGATATAAATGGGGGGGCGAATAATGTTGTATGGAAAACGCTTCAAGAAATAGCTGACATTGGGACAGGAGGCAGCAATACAAACGAGGCAGTAGAAAATGGTTTATATCCATTTTATGTTCGTTCACAGGAACCGCTGC
>CAZTVO010000142.1:0-2669 GCA_964617075.1 uncultured Jutongia sp. | reverse complement strand
GCTGTTAACCGCGTTGTCGTAGGTTCGAGTCCTACTCGGGGAGCTTTTGTAAAAGTCCTGCAGACAAAAAGTTTGCGGGATTTTTTTTTGCAGAGCCGTCTTTGCCTTGTATTAAAATAAACAGGCGTCGGCGTAAGCTGCCAATATATGGACGAAGCAAGAAAACCGGACGCGTAGTCGGGCAAAAATCCGAAAGGAAGAATAAAATGACTTTGTATGATGAACTTAGGGCGCGCGGGCTTATAGCTCAAGTGACGGACGAGGAAGAGATAAAGGAGCTTGTCAACGCGGGAAAGGCTGTTTTTTACATTGGATTCGATCCTACGGCCGACAGTCTCCACGTAGGGCATTTTATGGCGCTTTGCCTGATGAAAAGGCTTCAGGCCGCGGGAAATACGCCCATAGCCCTGATAGGCGGCGGTACCGCCATGATAGGCGATCCTTCAGGCAGGACTGATATGCGCCGTATGCTGACCGTTGAGGATATCGGCCACAACATAGAATGTTTTAAAAAGCAGATGGAAAGATTCGTCGACTTTTCAGACGGACGGGCAATGCTTGTCAATAACGCGGATTGGCTTATGGATCTTAACTACATGGATGTCTTGAGGGAGGTTGGGCCTCATTTTTCAATCAACCGGATGCTTGCGGCGGAATGCTACAGGCAGCGCATGGAAAGAGGACTTACATTCCTTGAGTTTAATTACATGATAATGCAGAGCTACGATTTCTACGTGCTGTATCAAAAATACGGATGCAATATGCAGTTTGGCGGCGACGACCAGTGGAGCAATATGCTGGGCGGCACGGAACTTATACGCCGCAAGCTGGGAAAGAACGCGTACGCGATGACTATCAACCTTTTGCTCAATTCCGAGGGCAAAAAAATGGGAAAGACCCAGTCCGGGGCGGTGTGGCTCGATCCCGACAAAACAAGCCCGTTCGATTTTTATCAATATTGGAGAAATGTGGACGACGGCGACGTCATAAGGTTTTTGCGTATGCTTACATTCATTCCTCTCGAGCAGATAGACGAGATGGAAGGGTGGGAAGGAAGCCGTTTAAACCAGGCCAAGGAAATTTTGGCGTACGAGCTTACAAAGCTTGTGCACGGCGACGAGGAGGCGTCTAAGGCAAGGGACGGGGCAAGGACGCTTTTTTCAAGCGGCGAAGCCGCGCAGATGCCCACGGTAGAGCTTGACGGCGGCGATTTTGACAACGACGAGATAGGAATATTGGCGCTTCTTGTAAAGGCCGGCCTTGCCGCCTCAAACGCGGAGGCGCGCAGGAACATAGAGCAGGGCGGCGTAAGGCTCGACGGGGAAAAAGTGGACGACGTAAAAATGATGATTAAAAAAAGCCGCATAGGCGCCGACGGAATAGTTTTAAGGCGCGGCAAGAAAAAATATATGAAGGTCGTATGCGGGAAATAAAAAAAGCGGGAGAAATCCCGCTTTTTTTAATCCGCCGCGAGGCTTTTAAAAAGCATCGAGTATATTTCCTGCTTCTTTTCCTTGAATCTTTTGCACGCGCCGATTGCCGCCTCCTCGCTGGGCAGGTTTAAGGACACTTCCATGACGGTGCTGCCGCGTTCTATTATAGAGCACGTCGCCAGGTATTCGTTTGCCTTAAGTTTTTTAAAATCCGTGCGCACGGCCATGGAATCGGCCATGCTTATTTTGTTTTTTCTAAAATAATCTTCTATCTGCCGTTTCGTGCCGTTTGGAAGCTGGCCGCAGAAAAATTCGAGCGTTTCCTCGCCTGAGGGAGTTATTTCATAGTACGCGGCGGAGCGCGTATGGTTCGCTTTTATCATGCCGTCTTCTGAAAGGGCCGAAAGCGTCTGCTGAATTGAGAAGTAGTCGGTATAATTATTGTCCAGTATAAAATCGGATATAATGGCATTTGGCACAGGCTGCCCCGCCTTGCTTAAAAAATACAGGATTATCAATTTGTACAGCTTTAGAGCGTCGGGCGTCATACAAGCCTCCATATTTATCGGTTCCCGCGCGTTTTGCGCGTCAGCGTATGTTTTTTTTGACCGCGTCCGCCACCGCGTCCGCCACGCGCGCGTCGAACGCCTCGGGCATAATGTTAAATTCATTCAGCTCATCGTCGTCTATAAGGCCGGCTATGGCAAGCGCGGCCGCTATCTTCATTTCTTCCGTGATTTTTTGCGCCCTGCCCTCCAGGGCGCCCTTAAAGATTCCCGGGAACGCTATGACGTTGTTTATCTGATTTGGAAAGTCCGAGCGGCCGGTTCCCACGACTTTCGCTCCCGCCCTTTTCGCGGCATCGGGCATTATCTCCGGAACAGGATTTGCCATCGCAAATATTATAGCGTCCTTATTCATGGACGACGCCATTTCCTCGGTTACTATGTTTGGGGCGGAAACTCCGACGAATATGTCCGCGCCTCTAAGCGCGTCCGAAAGGGAGCCGGTCTTTTTCATGGGATTGGTCGCGTCCGCGAGGTCTTTTTGAATTTTATTTAAGTTAGCTGAGGCGCCGGAAAGTATTCCAAATTTGTCGCACATGATTATATTCTTAAATCCATAGCTTAGGAGCAGCCTGGCTATCGCTATGCCGGCGGATCCCGCGCCGTTTATGACGGTTTGGCATTCTTCCTTCGTCTTTCCAACGACTTTGAGCGCGTTTATGATTCCCGC
>CAZTVO010000141.1:0-2725 GCA_964617075.1 uncultured Jutongia sp. | reverse complement strand
AAAAACAAAAAGAGCCCAAAGGGCTCTTTTTGTCGAATAACTCACGTTATTCAGCGTATAATAGGGTGGGAGTAGAAAGTTTTCACTTTCTAGTGTCAAATGATAAAGTCTCGTTGTGTCTAAAATGTGTCTGCGACATTAATATAAATTCATAAATATAAAAGTTGATTTATTGTTTTATCTCGCGTTTTGTGCAATACTTAAGAGCGATGGAATAGGAAAATTCCATGGAGAGGCACCTCATTGTGCAAAAATTATTTTAAGGAGGTTTTTTAGCAATGGCGTTAAAAAATCAATACTTGATCGACTTACTTGAAACCGTTAAAAAAAGAAACGCCGGCGAGCCCGAGTTCATCCAGGCGGTGACGGAAGTTTTCGTTTCGCTCGAGCCTGTCGTGGAAAGAAGGCCTGATCTTGTCGAAGCGGGCGTCTTTGAACGCATAGTGGAGCCCGAAAGGCAGATCATCTTCCGCGTTCCATGGATCGACGACAACGGCAAGACGCAGGTGAACAGGGGATTTCGCGTCCAGTTCAATTCCGCCATCGGACCGTACAAGGGCGGCATAAGGCTCCACCCGTCCGTCTACAGCGGCATAATCAAATTTTTGGGCTTCGAGCAGATCTTTAAAAACAGTCTTACAACGCTCCCTATCGGCGGCGGCAAAGGCGGATCCGACTTTGATCCAAAAGGCAAAAGCGACGGCGAGGTTATGCGCTTCTGCCAAAGCTTTATGACGGAGCTTTACAGGCATATTGGACCGGACTGCGACGTGCCCGCGGGAGACATAGGAACCGGCGCCCGCGAAATAGGATATATGTTCGGCCAGTATAAAAGGCTTAAAAACGAATGGTCCGGCGTGCTTACCGGTAAAGGGCTCACCTACGGCGGCTCGCTCGCGCGCACGGAGGCGACCGGATACGGGCTTTGCTACTTCACCGACGAAATGCTTAAGGCAAACGGCAAGAGCTTTAGCGGCCAGACTGTAGTAATATCGGGATCCGGCAACGTGGCCATATACGCCACACAAAAGGCGTCGGAGCTTGGCGGCAAAGTGGTGGCGCTCTCGGATTCAAACGGATATATATACGACCCGGACGGAATAGACCTGCCGGTCGTTCAGCAGATAAAAGAAGTGGAAAGGGGACGCATCAAGGAGTACGTGGGACGGACGTCTCACGCGAACGCAACATACACCGAGGGATGCAGCGGCATCTGGACGATAAAATGCGACATAGCCCTTCCTTGCGCCACTCAAAACGAGATAGACGCAAAAAGCGCAAAGACGCTCGCGGAAAACGGCTGCTACGCCGTAGCCGAGGGCGCCAACATGCCTTCCACTCCGGAGGCCATAGACGTGTACTTTGAAAACAACATACTCTACGGTCCCGCAAAGGCGGCCAACGCGGGCGGCGTGGCGACGTCGGCGCTTGAAATGAGCCAGAACTCCGAAAGGCTTTCGTGGTCGTTTGACGAAGTCGATGCCAAACTGCGCGGCATCATGACTGAAATATTTAAATCGTGCGACGACGCGGCGAAGGAATACGACATGCCAGGCAACTACATGGCGGGCGCAAACATCGCCGGATTTTTAAAGGTAGCCGAGGCAATGAAGGCGCAGGGATGCGTATAAACCGGCCGACAGCGTGATCTTTTAATCCCCTTAAAGCGGCCCCCTAAAAAATTTTAAGGCCGCTGTGAGGGGATTTTTTCTTTATCAGAAGAAGTCATATTTTTAATTCCCGCCAGACGCCTTTTGTCGCACTCGCGAACGGCGTCGTCTATAAATTCCAGCAGATCGCCGTACGATATATACTTTGGCTCCTCAATATCTTCCCTCTTCGTTTCAAAAAAATACTCAAGTATCCATTTCCTGCTGTCCGTCAGCTCGTCTTTTTCAATCATTTTTTTTATCTCATAAGGCTCTATGTCCTTTAGAGCCGCGTAAACGCGCCGCATCCCCCCGTATTCCTTTACAAGCCTAAAGTCGATCAGATCCGTATCACGGCCAAAATATTTGAAGGTTTCCATGTCATGCTGCGTCAGACCTATGGCCGCTATGTTTTCCATAAATTTCGGCCGCACGTCCAGCATAAATCTTTCGTCCGCTATCATGTGCGTCCAATATCCAAGATAAAGGCTTTTTTCGCAGTCGTTTTCAAGCTCTTTAAAGCTTTCTTTCATAAACGCGTCAAGCCTGCTTCTAAAAAGGGCCAGATTTTCTTCTCTATAAAAATCGCAGTCCGGTATGCCGTCCCTGAAATGCGTGTGCTTCTTCATGTCGCGCTCGTAGTTTTTTCTGGCCATTATGCCGTCAGGGCATATGTTTCCCGCTATAAAAAAACTGTATGAAAGCTTTACGCGGCCATACGGCGTATATATGCCGCCGCTCCATTTGTCGGCAAGCTTGTCCGCTATCGTCAGATGCACCATGGTTCCCGCCAAAAAAAGCCCTCCTCACGAAAAAAAGCCCGCAAATACACGTTTGCGGGCTTTTTACGACAAGCTGAAAATGGGACTCGAACCCACGACCCCTTCATTACGAGTGAAGTGCTCTACCAACTGAGCTATTTCAGCGTCCGCGGACATACACCCTGCCCGCATCGTATAGTCTATATCCTAAACACGGCTTTGTCAAGCCGTAAAATAATGATTTTTGTCAAATCGTGTAGAGCTGAAAAGGGCGAGGACAATGCCCATCTTTACGGCTATATTTTAACCATGAAA
>CAZTVO010000140.1:0-2813 GCA_964617075.1 uncultured Jutongia sp. | reverse complement strand
GCTGTTAACCGCGTTGTCGTAGGTTCGAGTCCTACTCGGGGAGCTTTTGTAAAAGCGTATGAACATATATGTTTATACGCTTTTTATTTTATAATTTTTTCATACTGAAAAGCCGCAATAAAGGCAAGATGTGTCCGTACAAACCCCATATACGGAGTTTATAGTGTTTCATAAAAACAAAAATATGTCAATTTATGACGCGATATGCTATGATTAAAGCGGGAAGGATGCCGCGCAATATTTGACGGCGGGAAAATAGAATTTAAAGAGGTCTTTGACGCATGATAAAGATTTTGTTTGTCTGTCATGGCAACATATGCCGCAGTCCGATGGCTGAATTTGTCATGAAGGATTTAGTTAGAAAAGGCGGATATGAGGGACTTATTGTGGCCGACTCAAAGGCCACAAGCACGGATGAGCTTGGCAACGGTCCTCACAGGGGCACCATAATGAAGCTTAGGCAGGAAGGCGTGCCAATGGAGCCGCACAGGGCGTCGCAGATGAACCGGAAAGACTACGACAATTATGACTATATAATCGGCATGGATGGCTGGAATTATAAAAACATCATGAGAATAGTAGGCGGGGATCCGGATGGAAAGGTGCACCTTCTGCTTGAATTTTCTAATTTGTCGAGAGATATCGCGGATCCGTGGTATACGGGGGATTTTGATCAGACGTATGAGGATGTTTCAAAAGGATGCGCCGCGTTGTTTGACTATTTAATTTCAAATGAATCGGAAAAGCTTTGCGCGGCCGCAAATTAAGAAGGAGGCAGTTATGAAGGATACTGTTGTCGGCAAGTTTAAGGATGTGTTTGGGGACGCGGCCGGTGCGGAAGTTTTTTTTGCGCCGGGACGCGTAAACCTTATAGGCGAGCATACAGACTATAACGGAGGCCATGTATTTCCATGCGCTCTTACGATAGGCACGTACGCGGCCGCGAGAAAAAGAAATGACAGGAAGCTTAGGTTTTTTTCAATGAATTTTGAGGACTTAGGCGTAATAGAGTCGAGTCTGGACGATTTAAGGCCTGACGCGTCGGCGGGATGGACGAATTACCCTAAGGGGGTGATATGGGCATTCGGCGAAAAAGGATATAAGATTGAAAATGGATTCGACATCCTTTTAAACGGCACCATTCCGAACGGCTCAGGCCTCTCCTCCTCCGCATCCGTTGAGGTGCTTACGGGATATATTTTAAGCGAAATGCTGGACCTTAAGGTTTCAAATCAGGATTTGGCGCTGATTGGCCAATTTTCTGAGAATAATTTTAACGGCGTCAAGTGCGGCATAATGGACCAGTTCGCTATCGCGATGGGCAAAAAGGACAACGCCATCTTTCTTGATACGTCCGATTTGTCGTTTGAGTACGCCCCTCTTAAGCTTGACGGCGCAAAAATAGTGATTTCATGCAGCAATAAAAAGAGAGGCCTTGGCGATTCAAAATATAATGAAAGAAGAGCTGAATGCGAGGAGGCGCTTAGAGAAATTCAGGAAGGAATGGGCATCGAATCGCTTGGAGATTTAAACGAGGAGCAGTTTAACGGCGTCAAGTCGGCGATAAAGGACGAAACCCGCAGGAGGCGCGCAAGGCACGCCGTATATGAGAATCAAAGAACCATAAAGGCGGTACAGGCGCTAAAGGATAATGATATTAGGCTTTTCGGGCAGCTTATGAACGAATCGCATATATCTCTTCGAGACGACTACGAGGTTACGGGAGAGGAGCTTGACGCGCTGGTTGAGGCGGCATGGAACGTAGACGGCGTAATAGGGTCGCGCATGACGGGAGCCGGGTTTGGCGGCTGTACGGTAAGCATAGTCAAAGACGGCGCGATAGAGGGGTTTATAGAAAATGTCGGAAGGGAATATGAAAACAGGATTGGCTATGCCGCCGACTTTTATGTAGTGGAAGCCGGGCCGGGGCCATGCAGGATTTAGGACAAAAATTATAAGGCGTAAGTTTTTAAGTTTGTTTTTTTGGCGGAGTCCATGAATTTTGCGGCTGTTGTAAAATAATTTTATAAATATGACGATATACTAGACAGCTATATGTGGCTGCGTGGATTGGCCGTCTGCCCGTACGCGGACGGGGGCAGCTTCTTATACGTTTGAGGCATTGCGTAAGGTTTTTTGCTTTGGCCACGAACATGGATGTGCGTGGCGTGTTTTAGATTTGTTTTATGGAACGGCTTCGCGTTCGGTCCGTTTTTGGAGCGCGCGAGGATCGTCCGCTCTATAAGGAAAGGGAGTTGCTTATGGAAGGATTTATAACTGTAGGTTCCAGCAGCAAAGACGCATATGGCGCCGTAACGGGACGCTCGCGCGCAGCAAAGACGGAAAGGTTCGGATATTCGGGACGCGCCGATGCCGCTGCTCGCGAATTGGGAACTGAAGCGTCAAGGGATTATTTTGAAAAAGATTATGAGCTGCCGGAAGGATTTGAAAAGCTTTCGGAAGATATAAGAAAAGAGGGGGCGGCCTTTTGGATGGCTGACGGCGAGGTTTTGCCCGCCGAGGAGGAAGGGGATATGCTTGCGTCGGCTGACGCCGAGGCCGATTCGGAAGATGCTTCGGAGCTTGTCGGGGCGTCAGATGAGGAAGATATGGCGGCCTTTTTTGACGACAGCGGGATTGAGCATATGAACAGCCTGCTAGAGAGCATGGAAAGGGCTCGCGAGCGACAAAAGGCGGCTAGGGAGAAGGAGGCAAATACTGATAAGCCCCTTAGATACTATTACAAGAGGATTTCCACAACCATCATGAAAGCCAAGACGGTTATGCAGGGATCTAAGGCTGTTCAGAACGCG
>CAZTVO010000139.1:0-2937 GCA_964617075.1 uncultured Jutongia sp. | reverse complement strand
AATCGCGAACGACGTTTCAAGACCCGTTATTCCAAAAGGCGCGTAACGCATTGACTGCGACTTCTCCTCTAATCCATGCGGCGCGTGGTCCGTCGATATGATATCTATCGTCCCTTTTTTGAGCGCGTCTTTTATGGCGGCCACGTCTTTTGCGCTCCTTAGAGGCGGATTCATTTTAAAACGCCCGTCATCACTGGCAATTTCATCGTCAGACAAGGCAAAGTGGTGCGGGCAGGCCTCGGCCGTCACGCGAAGTCCCCTCATTTTTGCCATTTCAACGAAAAAAGTTCCATCCGCCGTCGAACAGTGGCACAAATGAAGCCTGGTGCCCGCTTCCTTCGCAAGAATTATGTCCCTCGCGATTATAACGTCCTCCGCGGCATTTGGTATTCCTATAAGCCCAAGCTCCTCAGATTTTTTCCCTAAATTCACGACGCCCTCTCCGGCAAGCTCGTCGTCTTCGCAATGGGAAAATACGGGCATGTCGGCCTTGGCAGCCTCAATAAGCGCGCTCATAAAAATGCCTGACGAGGCGACCGATTTGCCGTCCTCGCTTATGGCAACCGCTCCCGCCTCTTTCATGCCGGCTATGTCGGTTACGGTCCGTCCGCCCTGTCCGACCGTAACCGCTCCAATTGGAAAAATATTCACGGGAGCGCCTTTTGCCCTGTCAATCAAATCCTTCACGCGCTCCGGCGAATCTATAACGGGCGACGTGTTTGGCATTGGGCATATGGACGTGACGCCGCCTCTTGCGGCGGCCGCGGCTCCCGTCATAATCGTTTCCTTATATTCAAAGCCAGGCTCCCTCAAATGGACGTGCAAATCAACAAAACCGGGCATGACCGCCTTCCCTTTTGCGGATATTGTCCTGGCTCCGGCCGCCGCGGCGTCCGAATCTGATATTTCTTCGGCAATTTTTTCAATTTTTTTTCCGCATATCAATACGTCCCTTATTCCGTCAACGTGGTTTTTGGGATCTACGAGGCGTCCCCCTTTTATAAGATATTTGCTGGCAGAAGCGCCCATAAAATTCTCCATTCCTAAATCCGCGCGGACAAAACAAGACGTTTAACGCGCGGATTCAATACAGCTCGGCTTTTTCCAAATCGTCCAACATATGCCTGTTATGTATATATTCCTCAAAATCGACGCTTTCTATCCACTTCGCGTCGTTTAAATCCTCTGAAAGAATCACGTCGTCCTCATTCTGATCCGTTATGCACAAATACGCGAGGCCAAGATTGCACACGGAGCCAATCATAAGCGTCCATGTATAAAGAACGCAGTCCACCGTGGCGTCAATGCCTGTTTTCTCTTTGACGACCCTGACGACCGCGGCGTCCGGCGACTCGCCGAAATCCGCCTCCCCGTCCACAAACTCCCACTGATACGGCTCAATTATGTTGTCGTCAAACCACTTCTGAACAATAAGGTACTTATTGTCCCTCTTTACGACGCCCTTAACCAAAATGCGATAATTACCCATATATTGTATTGCCCCCTCATAAAAAGCTGCGATTTTATTTTGCCTTGATATATCCCTTTGCGGCGAGAAGCTCCGCGATAAGCACGGCTCCGCCGGCAGCCCCGCGGATGGTATTATGCGACAGCCCGACAAATTTATAGTCAAAAACGGCGTCTTCCCTAAGGCGTCCAAATGAAACGCCGAAGCCATTCTCATAATTTACGTCAAGGGCGACCTGCGGGCGGTTTTCCTCTTCAAGGTATTGTATGAAATTTTTCGGCGCGCTTGGAAGTCCAAGCTCCTGGGGAAGTCCCCTAAACTCACGCCATATATTGATTATTTCATCTTTTGAGGGTTTTGCTCCATCCTCAAACGTTACAAAAACTGCGGCCGTATGTCCGTCCAAAACCGGCACCCGTATGCATTGGGTGGTTATTATAGGCGAATCCGCCTTTACAATGCGTCCGTCCTCTATATGCCCCCATAGGCGCAGGGGCTCCTGCTCGCTCTTTTCCTCTTCGCCGCCTATGAACGGAATGATGTTTCCCTCCATCTCAGGCCAGTCCTTAAAGGTCTTTCCGGCGCCCGAAATGGCCTGATAAGTCGTCGCGACGACGACTTTTGGCGCGAATCCGGCTTCTTTTAGCGCGTGGAGCGCGGGCGTATAGCTTTGAATGGAGCAATTGGGCTTGACTACGATAAATCCCCTCCTAACGCCCAGACGCTTTTTTTGAAATTCTATCGCTTCAAGATGCTGCGGATTTATTTCCGGCACGACCATTGGAACGTCAGGCGTCCACCTGTGCGCGCTGTTGTTGGAAACGACGGGAGTTTCGGCTTTTGCGTACTCCTCCTCTATTTTCTTTATCTCGTCCTTTGACATGTCCACCGCGCTGAACACAAAGTCCGACTCCGCCGCCACGCCGCGCACGTCCCCCACATCCTTTACTATGACGTCTTTTACGGCGTCGGGCATGGGCGACTGCATTTTCCAACGGCCGCCTATAGCCTCTTCATATGTCTTCCCGGCGCTGCGCGGGCTCGCGGCTATGGCCGCGACCTCAAACCAGGGATGATTTTCAAGCAGCGAAATAAACCTCTGTCCTACCATTCCGGTACCGCCAAGAATACCTGCCTTCAATTTCTTATCCATTATCTCCTCCGTAGCCGATATGTAAAAAAATCCGCCATTTCCACACTAAACCAATAAGTCAAAAACGGCGGCCGATCCTTTTTTGGCCTTAAGAAAACTTCTCGCCATAATATTCGTCCGCCACCATCTCCAGATAGGACGGGTCAAGATCCTTATAATTTTTTATAAGCTCTCTTCGAAGCCTCGCCGACGCTATCAGATCATTTTCAGCGTCGGACGCGGACTCATCCATCCACTCAAGGATCGAATCTTTTGTAATATATTTTTCAATCCATTCCTTTATTTGCGCCGTCATATCCTCTTCCTGCGCAATCTG
>CAZTVO010000138.1:0-3003 GCA_964617075.1 uncultured Jutongia sp. | reverse complement strand
CCGCGTCTAAAAGTAGGAGCAATAAAAATGCCGCATGGCAATAATATTTACGTTTGTTTATTACATGACATCGTTGTTCAGAGTGGCGGCGTGTAAACACCGGTTGCTGTAAGCCGCGTAGCGGCGACTTTGTCGATCAGTTCCGCCGGCTCCACCGGCTTCGAAATATGTGTGGAAAAACCACTTGCTAACGCTTTCACGCGATCTTCTGACCGCGCAAACGCTGTCAGCGCAATCGCCGGCACATTGCCGCCGCGTTCCGGACCCAGCGCCCGCACCCGTTCGAGCAGGCCATAGCCGTCCATGTCCGGCATTTGAACGTCCATCAATATAATGTCATAGTATCCTTCTTGTGAATTCACGAACATATCCAGAGCCTCTTTCCCATTGCGCGCAAAATCGCACGAAGCGCCCTTCATGCTTAAAATCTCCTCAAGAATCTCTATGTTTATTTCATTGTCCTCGGCAGCCAATACTCGTATTCCCTCAAGAACGCCGTCCGCCGATTCGTCCTCTTCCGGCTGCTGTATTCCATTTTTCTCCAACGTCTTTTGAAAATTGGATAGAAAAAATGGCTTTTGCAGCAACAGCGCCGACGTAGCGGATTTGGGCTGAACAATTTCTCCTAAATCATACGCCATAAATACTACATCGCAGGCCGTGCCGCCCTTTGCCCGCGAGACGATTCTTTCGGCAAGCGTAAACGCATCCGACTTAAATACGTCATAGTCAATCAGCACCACATCCGGGGCGTTTCCATTTTCGCAAAGATCTTTTGCGCATTCCAAAGCCGCATCGGCGTCTGCGGCGCACATCGTCTCCACTCCCGATCTGCTCATAGCCTCGCATATCTCTTCGCTAACGTTTTCGTCATTTTCAAGCAGAAGCATCTGCCGAATGCCGTATTTTTTCCTCAAGTTCGTCCTTTTCTTCCCAGCGTGGACGCCAAAATCAAGCTCAACGGTAAAGGCGCTTCCCTTTCCCTTAACGCTTTGCACCGTGATGGAGCCTCCCATAAGATCTACAAGGCTTTTCGTAATGGCCATGCCAAGCCCCGTTCCCTGTATTCGGCTCACCTCGTCGCTCTCCTCGCGCGTAAAAGGATCAAAAAGCCTCCTTTGATACTCCTTGGACATTCCAATGCCGGTATCTTTTACTACGAAGCGCATGCGGCAGCTTTTCCCCGTGCGGCGTCCTTCGTTTGTTATGCACATCTCTATATTGCCGCCGTCGGGAGTATATTTAACCGCGTTTGAAAGCAGATTCAAAAGTATCTGCTGCAAACGCACCCTGTCTTCTTTTAACTCGTCGTCGTAGCATCCTCTTACGTATATGTCAAAATTTTGATTCTTCGCCCTCACCTGCGGCAGTATAATGGCCAAAATGCTTTCCACAAGTTCCGGCAGGCTAAAATCCGATATATTCAAAGACGCCTTGCCGCTTTCTATCTTGCTCATGTCCAGCACATCGTTTATAAGCTCCAACAGGTGTTGGCTTGACGCGGTTATCTTCTTTGTGTATTCCCTGACCTTTTCGGGATTGTCGGCATTGCTTTCAAGCAGGGTCAAAAAACCAATGATGCCGTTCATAGGCGTCCTGATATCATGCGACATGCTGGCAAAGAAATTGTTCTTTGCGTCATTTGCCGCCTTTGCCGATTCTAAAGCCTGCTTAAGGCTGTCATTCATCGCATATTCCTTAGTCCTGTCGGAAAAAGTAAGCACGAAATGCTCCTGTCCGCGCAGCGACATGTGATAAAGCTTTTCATAAAACCACCTGATCTCTCCCGTGGCGCAATGACGCAGCTGCCTGATGGAGCCCCACATGCTTCCTTCAGGAATCTTGGCCAGGTTTTCCCGCGAAAGAGAAACTATGTTGTCCACCGCCGTGGCAAGCATTATGCGCACGTCCTTTTCAACCGCCTCCCTGTCCATACCAATAACGCGCTCAATATTGGAGCTGACGTAGACCGCCTTGTACGTATCCGGCAGGAAAATCACGTAAATGTCTTCCGTGTCTTTTGTCAAAAGTTCAAAAATCCGCGTTCTGTAGAGAAACTCCAAATTCTTCTCCGACTCAAGCTTCCTTCTATGGTTGCCAATCAAATACAGAACATAAATTACAAACGTGGCAATCAGACTGACTTCGAGCTGTATGCCGCTTCTGTTCATACGGTCGATCATGCCCTTTGTAACCTGCGAGGGGGTTATCTGCAAAAGCATCCACCTTGAATTTGGCAGCGACATGGCAAAAGCGGATGTTCTGCCAAAAGAGCCGTTATACAAAAACTCGTACTCGTCCTGATTTAGAAAGGCGTCGGAAAGCTCCTCGGCGCTGCCGGTTGAAAAACAGTCTCCGCGTCCAAGATACGCGATTATATTTTCCACCTCTTCGTCATTTGCGGAACTTGTAATGACTTTTCCATTGGGCTTGCAAAGAAATGTATGGACGTTCTCGCCAAAAAACTCGGCGGAAACCATCTTAGACATTTTCTCCTCGCTGCAGACGCCCAAAAGCACTCCTATTATATCCCCCTCATAGTAAAGGGGCGTATAAAAGCATATCACCTCTTCATTGTCGGTCCTTGAATTTGCTATCACTTCCACGCCGGTCTTTCCCATCATGCCCTTTTTAAAATATCTTCTGTCAGAGCAGTCCGCCTCCTTGCCGTTATATGTGTGGATTATGCCTCTGCTGTCCAGAAATTCGATATGGTCGAACGTATTGTCGGCGGCAAGCCCATTTAAAAACAGCAAATCCGAGCGATCTACTTTTCCGGGCGTCATCGTACGGCTGTAAATCTGAGATATCGACCTTATGCTGCCTTCTGAATCAATCAGCAGATCGTTTATGCGATTCGCCGTATGCCTTGCCGAATCTTTGACATATTCCATATTCTGATAGTAGACCTGCCTCCTGTTATTCACCATGAATGTAAAAAACATCACGGCGGTGACCGCAAACAAGATGGCTAGAAGCGCTGCATGAAAAAACTTCTCCCTT
>CAZTVO010000137.1:0-3011 GCA_964617075.1 uncultured Jutongia sp. | reverse complement strand
CGTCGCTGCACGACGCGTACATAAGCGTCGTCGAGTCGCTCAAACACGGCGGATTCGCGCATAAAAGCAATGTCGACATAAAATGGGTTCCATCCGAAGAGGTCAACAAAAAAAACGTGGCACAAATGCTTTCCGGCGCAAGCGGAATCATAGTCCCCGGCGGGTTTGGCGTACGCGGCACCGACGGCATGATCGACGCGATACAGTACGCGCGTGAAAACGGCGTACCGTTTTTGGGCCTGTGCCTTGGCATGCAGCTGGCCATAGCCGAATTTGCAAGGCACGTGGCCGGTCTAAACGACGCGCACAGCATAGAGCTCGATCCGCAGACGACGCATCCGGTGGTTCATTTGATGCCCGAACAGGACGGCATAGAAGACATAGGCGGCACGCTAAGGCTCGGCGCGTATCCATGCGCCCTTGACAAGTCGTCAAAAGCATACGCGCTGTACGGGAAGGAGCTGATAAGCGAGAGGCACAGGCACCGCTATGAGGTAAACAACTACTACCGCGACGAGCTTGTAAAAAACGGACTGCTCCTGTCCGGCCTGTCTCCGGACGGCCGCATAGTAGAAATGTGCGAAATCCCTTCTCATCCGTGGTTCGTGGCCACTCAGGCGCATCCGGAATTTAAATCGCGTCCAAACAGGCCCCATCCTCTTTTCAAAGGCTTTATAGGAGCCGCCCTTGATTTTCAAAAAAAACAGACCGGGAGGAAATTCCTGACATGATCCGCTTCATTCCAAAAACAAAATCAGCCTCAAAATATATGCCGCGGCTTTTTTGCGCCGCGACCGCAGTCTTTTGCGCCGCGCTCGTTTTTATGTCCGCTAAAGGCAGCGGCGAGGACGGCTCCTCAAAAGACGGCATCCAAGTCTTGGATTCAAGCGGTTTTTCAGAACCAAGAACACTAAAGAAGGACGGGGAGCTTCGCGGCACCTGGATTTCTTTTCTGAATTTTAAAACGAATGGATATACCAGGGCGTCCTTTACAAAGCAGACCGGCAAAATGATGGATACATGCGTCAAGAACAATCTAAACGCGGTTTTTTTTCACGTGAGGATGTTTTCCGACGCGATGTACAATTCCGAATATTATCCATGGTCTAAATACTGTTCCGGAAAAATAGGCAAAAGCCCCGGATTCGACCCTCTTGCCATAGCGATCGACGAGGCGCATAAAAGGGGCCTTGAGATACACGCGTGGATCAATCCGTACAGAATTACAAAAGACTCCACGAGCGCGTCCGCGCTGGCAAAAGATTCGTACGCCTACAGATGGAAAACCTCGAAATCGAAAAAATTGCGGCGAAACGTGTTAAGCTACGGCAATCAGCTCTACTTTAACCCGTCCAGGCCCGCGGTGCGCCGACTCATAGTCAACGGAGCAAAAGAAATAGTCAAAAACTACGACGTCGACGGCATACACTTCGACGACTATTTTTATCCAAATCTAGGCGCCTCCTACAGAAAAAATTTTGACGCGCCCGAATACAGGGCATACCGCAAAAGATGCGAAAAAAACAACGAGCATCCGTCGGGCATAGCGGCCTGGCGGCGCGGCAATGTCTCAAAACTTGTAAGCCAAGTGTATTCATCCGTGAAAAAAATCGACGACGGCTGCGCTTTTGGAATAAGCCCGGCGGGAAACATGAAAAACCTGTACTTAAAAACCGCCTATTACTGCGATGTAAAAAAATGGATGAACCGCAAAGGATACGTCGACTATATATGTCCCCAGATATACTGGTCGTTTGAAAACGCCGCGCTGCCGTACAAAAAAGCCCTTAACAGATGGACGGACGCTCCACGGCGAAGCGGCGTCAAGCTGTTTGTCGGCCTGGCGGCGTACAGGGCGGGCATAAGCGCGAAAGAGGCGCGCTCCATTAGAGACACGGGCTGGGCAAAAAGCAGCACGGTGCTAAAGCGTGAAATAGCGTACGCGCGCAAGGCGGGCGCGGGAGGTTTTGTCTTTTTTGACTATTCCGACTTAAACAGGCAGTCCGCGCGAAAAGAGATAAAAAACGCGGCAAGCTTGTTTAAAAGTGCCTAGTCCTCCCACTCCCCAAGCAGACACCGGGCGTTTGTGCCATAAAAAACGCCGCTTCTGTTTCCAAGCATGGCGCACAATTCCTCAATGCGCTCCCAGTTGCCGTTTACGTCGAACTCGTAGCTGTGTCCCCATACGTAAAAAAGCATTTTTTCATCCCCTTTCGGCTTTGCGTCGATGAACTTTTTTGCAAGCTCAAACAGCGTTTCGTCATTGTGATGGCACGTCGGCTTAAGAAAAAGCGGATCCGGAGGCATATCGAAATTATGCGAGGCCTCCGTGGTTCTGCCGTATCTTATGCCGATGCCTTTAAGGTAGATGGCCGCCTTTTCGCTGTACTCTCCATACGCGTACGCCATGCCTTCTGGAAATTTTCCGTAAAGCCTTTCAATGTTTTTTGCATCGGCAAGAAATTCCATGTCGTATCCGTCCTCATCCAGTTCCGCCACCGGCGCGTGGGTAAGCCCGTGGAGGGCTATCTCATGTCCGGAATAAAGCGCGTCCAGTCCCTCCTGCTCCATCCTGCGTATGCGAACTCCGTTAATTTCAAAACTGTCCGATCCGCGTTGAATTCCCGTATTAAGATTAAAAGCGGCCTTTATATTGTACCGATTTAGTATGGCGACAAGCCTTCTGTCCTGTTCAACGCCGTCATCGTAGCTTAACGTAAAAGCTTTATTGTATTTCATAAAATCTTGTCCTCCCGCATAGGCTGTGTTTTCAATCCCCAAAACAAGGCCCCGCCTTTCTTTATGGGCATTCTACCATACGCGGCCGCGGCCGCGCAATAAGCCGCATTGCGCGCCAAAATTTGCGCGCAAAAAATATTTGCATTTAATGCACTTTTCAGCCAAAATTTGCGCCGGCGCGAATGCTTGACAATTCTGCCTTTCCTATATAGAATACCCCATCTTTGACACTTTATCACGGTAAAAACCCCGGATTTCCTTGATAAATATGG
>CAZTVO010000136.1:0-3036 GCA_964617075.1 uncultured Jutongia sp. | reverse complement strand
GGTCCCCATCCGGGACAGAGGATAGAGGTCTTGCTGAACGCCAACCACAAGGCGATGGATATAATCCGGGCCAAGGCCTAGGGCGCGGGGCGGCCGCAAAAATATTATCAGGGAGAAATCAGATGAACGCAGATGAAAAGTATTTAAAGATTGTAGACGACGTGATTGAAAAAGGTCCTTATAAGCCGGATTGGGCGTCCCTTTCAAATTTTGAGGTTCCAAAGTGGTTTAAAAACGCCAAATTTGGCATTTTTATCCATTGGGGACTGTTTAGCGTGCCAGCGTTCAACAATGAGTGGTACTCAAGGAATATGTATATTCAAAGCATGGAGGAATGGCAGCATCACAGAGATGTATACGGAGAGCACGTAAAGTTTGGATATAAGGATTTTATCCCTATGTTTACCGCGGAGGAGTTTGACCCTAAGGAGTGGGTTAGGCTGTTTAAGAAGGCCGGCGCAAGGTATGTTATGCCAGTTGCGGAGCATCATGACGGATTTCAGATGTACGACAGCGAGATAAGCGAGTGGACCAGCGTTAAAAAGGCCATGAAGCGCGATGTTTTGGGTGAATTGAAAGAGGCCATAGAAGATGCCGGTCTTATATTCTGCGAGTCGAACCATCGCGTGGAGCACGCCTTTTTCATGGGACACGGATGCGAATTTGAAAGCGACGTGAAACAGCCCATGAAGCTTGGCGATTTTTACTGGCCGGCGATGCCTGAGCCGGAGGCCCAGGATTTGTTCAGTCCCGCGCCCCCTAAGGAGTTTTTGGAGGATTGGCTTGCCCGCAACTGCGAGCTTGTTGAAAAATACAGGCCGAATATGGTGTATTTTGACTGGTGGGTGCAGCACGATTCAGTAAAGCCGTATCTTAAAAAATTTGCCGCGTATTATTATAATCGCGCTGCGGAGTGGGGAATGCAGGCATGCATATCGTACAAACACGACGCCATGATGCTCGGAACCGGAATACTTGACATGGAAAGGGGACATTTTTCCGAGGCAAAGCCTTTCCATTGGCAGGCGGATACGTCAATGGCGTTTAATTCATGGTGCTATACGGAGCAGAACAGGTTCAAAAAGGCAAGCGACATAATTCAGGATCTTGTCGATATAGTGAGCAAAAACGGCTGCCTGCTGTTAAACGTCGGACCGAAGGCCAGCGGGGCCATATGCGATGAAGAGATAAAAATTCTTGATGAAATTGGAGAATGGATGAGCGTAAACGGAGAGGCCATTTACGACACGCATCCTTGGCGTGTCCAGGAAGAGGGCGGAATGGAGCAGGCCGAGGGCATGTTTTCCGAGGATCGCCGCAGGGATTTTGGATCCGGGGACATAAGGTTTACGTGCAAAGGCGACTGCATATACATAATTCCCATGCAGCAGCACGGAGAGGATATAGACGTCTGCTGCATGGGCGAGGACAGCAAGGACTTTCATGGAATCATAACCGGGTTTGACGTCCTAGGATACGATGAGAAGCCCGAATTTAGAAGGGAAGCTGACAAAATGACCATACACGCGCCGTTTGTCGACAGCGACAGGCCTGTTGTCTACAGGATGAGGCTAAAATGATGGAGCGCGAAAAAGGAGAAAAAGAAAAGGGGCGGCATGCGATATGCGGCCCCTTTTGTTATAACCATGTCTGAAATCAAAAATCTACCAAAAAAAATCTTTATATGAATATAAAACAATGATTCACGCAACGATTATAACACGCTTCGCAAGAAGCGGACAGATTTTAAATTCCTTCAACGCTTAGCTAATCTTTACAACGTTTGAAGCCTGTGGTCCTTTTTCGCCGTTTACGACGTCGAATTCAACTTCGTCGCCTTCGTCAAGGACTTTGAAGCCATCCATCTGAAGCGCTGAAAAATGCACAAATACATCTTTTCCGGTTTCATCTGAAATGAATCCAAATCCCTTTTTTGCGTTAAACCACTTAACTGTACCCTTCATTGTACTGCCTCCTAAAACTTATAAAATATTTGTGAAAGCCGCAAAACCGGCAACACATCCAATCTATCATATAAATACGCTGCTGTCAATGAAAATCATATAGTTTAATTTTTTAGTAAATTGGAAAGACGCGCTATTTTTTAAAATTTTCTACAACACGTGACGGATATTATGTTATACTTTACATGGACGTGCCGGGCGCGGATGGGGGATGATTTTTTATGGACGGCTTTTATGAAGTATACAGCCGCAGAATGAATTATTATGAGACGGACAAAATGGGAATTATACACCATTCAAACTATATAAGGCTTTTTGAAGAGGCAAGGCTTGATTTTATGGATAAGGCGGGGCTTAATTACGCGAAAATGGAGGATATGGGAATTATCGTGCCGGTCATGTCGGCGGAATGCAGGTACCTTATGCCGCTTAGGTACGGCGACGTCGCGTCAGTGTGTTCAAAGATGTCAAAATTTGACGGCATAAAGATGGATATGTCGTATGAGGTATACAAGGAGGGGGACAAAAAGCCTTGCGCGGTTGGAACAACCAGGCACTGCTTTCTTGACAGTCAGATGAAGCCGTTTAGGATGAAGAGGATGTACCCCGATTTGTATGACAAGCTCAAAGAACTGGCCGGGCGCCAAAAGCCGATTGAGGATAGCCGGCAAGTTGAACGTCAACAGGGAAAGGATGTTTGAATATGAAGAAAAAGCTGCTTACCGTGCTTATTACAAGCATCATTATGTTTGCGGGAATGGGCGCGTTTTTGTGGAAGATGAACGGCATGTCCAACGACATTAAAGAGCGCAGGGAGGCGGCGTTAGACGAAGAGCGCGATATGCCGGAATACCAGAGCGGCAAGGCCATAGACGATGTGGAACAGGTAAATATTTTGCCGCTCTACCTCTCGGGCGACAAAAAAAACGTCGTTACTGTCGAGCGGGATTCTCTTGGCGACGTATATGACGTGAAAAAATCCGCGCAGGCAAAGGAAATGCTTTCCGATATAAAGGAAAGGGCGCAGACATACAGCATAGATTCGCCGCTTTGGGCATACAATCCGTATGGC
>CAZTVO010000135.1:0-3038 GCA_964617075.1 uncultured Jutongia sp. | reverse complement strand
CAGGATAAGGACGAGAAATCCCAGCGCCAGACCGGGACTGACCAAAAGAAGGAGGAGTACGCCCGGTATTGCGCCAATATACGGGCCAAACACGGGAATTACGTTAGTCACTCCAACTACTACGCTTATAAGCACGGCGTACTGAAGGCCAAAGATGCTCATGGCAATGAAGCACAATATGCCGATTATGGCTGAATCTATTATTTTGCCTGATATGAATCCGCTAAACATGTCATTTGAAATTCTGACATAATGCATAATCACGTCGGCATGTTTTTTCTTAAACAATCCATATAATATTTTTTTGGACTGCGCCAAAAACACCCTTTTGCCGCCAAGCAGATATATCGCAACGATAAGTCCAACGAAAACATTGTAAAAAACGTTAAAAACAGATGCCGTCGCGCTTGCCATATGCTTTGCGAACGTATTCAAATTCGGCAAAAGCACAGTCTTTAGCCACGGCAAAAGCTCCGTATTGACCGCTTCGTCCAAATAATTCGTAATCTGAATGGCCGCCTCCTGCATCCTGTCGGCTATGAAGCGGTTATTTTCGATGCTGTGGACCATGCGCCTGTAAAAAGCGTCAGCCTGAGCCGGCAGGGCGTTTATAAGGGCAAGCACGCTCTCGACTATCTGCGGTATGACAAGTATAAACAGCGCCACGATTACAAGAACGCCGGTCAATATTGACAAAACGAGCGCCGCGGCCGTCGCCGCCTTCCTTCCCTTCACGCCAATCTGCCTGCCAAACTTCGCAAAAATTTTATATATCAGGCGCAGGTACATGTTCATGAGCGGATTTAGCACGTACGCCATCACGCACCCATATATGACCGGACGCAGTATCCCGATAAGATATGAGGCAACACCCCATATATAGGATATGTTCTTTACAAGAAAATAGACCACGACGGCCGCAATCAGGACGAAAAACAGCCCCATCCATTTCTCGAACGCTTCCTTGACGACGTTTTCCTCTTTCTCGCCGTCTTTGTCATTGGACATAGCAGTGCCTCCCTTTAATGTTTGCATTACATGTTAATTATTACACATTAAGAGTATACTTTTTTTGCCTTTTTTTTGCAATAGCAAAAAATTTTTCAAGGGCCTTGGTTTGGGCCTTGGCCTTGCCTTGCGCAAAACCGCGGCGGCTTAACGGCGGCCCGGATCCTTTTCTACACTCTCACCACATAGCCCTCCTTTCTTGGCGCGGCATCCCTTTTGCCCTCCGGCAGGCCATATCCCAATATCACGTTGCCTATGCCCTCATAGTCTCCGTTTATGCCCCATTTTTTTAGCAGCTCTCTTCCTTTGTCGGTGTTAAACGTCTCCCTTGCGCGATAAATATAGCATGAATCGACACCTATCGCGTGCGCCGCGTTAAGCATGTTTCCAATCACAAGATTCCCGTCATCCACATGCGTCGGAACGCTTCTGTCGGCCAGTACCACAAGGACTGTCGGGGCGCCGTAAAAAGGGTCGGAATCCGTTCCCATTATCTCGGCATTCATCTTCGATAAAAGATCCCTAGTTTCCCTGTCCCGTACAGCCACTATGACCGGCGACTGTCTGCCCATGCCCGTCGGCGCGTAGACGCCCGCCTCCAGTATCTGATCAAGTTCCCCGTCAGTAATCTGCTCCGCCCTGTACTTGCGGCAGCTCCTCCTTGTCTTCAAATCCTGCAGCGTTTCTTTCATTTAACCGTCCGCCTTTCCCGATAATCACATCGTTTTTTTGTTCTGTCGGGCGTAAAAAACCCGACGCCATAAAACATCGCAGCATAAATTATAGCCACTGACAAAATCCCCGTCAATAAATTATATGGCGGCAAAATCCCCCCTGAAATAGAAAAAGGAGGCAAGCCGCCTTTTTCGCAACATTTTTTATAATAGACCCGCCAAAAACAAATCATCCAATCTATATTTTAGACAAACTCTAGGACGCTATGTCCCAATCTCCGCCAGAAACAAGCCCATCGGCGCTAACAGGGCCTAGCGCCTTTATCAAAAGGGCCGCCTGCTCTTCAACCGTCTCTCTGTCAGCTTCATCAAGGCCGTCCCAGCCCTGCTTTGTCAAAATCAGCAAAAACTCCAAAATCATTTTGTTGACTTCTTCCCGTTTGTCCAAATGCTCATCGTCCTGCAAGGAGTTATAATCACAGGATTTTAAAAAATCGTCCTTGATTCTTTCCTTTAAAAGCTTGTATGCCTCGTCATATGCGTCCTCCCTGCCAAGCAGCGCTCCATATCCATAAAAGCTCGCGCGGTAATTTTCATGCGCGTCTCCAATCGAGTTGAAACGGAAATAGTCAAGGCCCATAGGATACTCCTCCACGGCCTTCAAAAGCGCCGCCGTATCCAAACTGTCCACGACATCTTTTGGAATATCCATTAAAGAACACTGCTGCGCCCAACTGTCCGCATTCACATACTCTTCCGACTCAATCGTATACGGATAGACTACGGCGCCATTCGAATCTATTCATTGCGGATATTCTTTTTGCAGTTCCTTCGTGCTTACTTTCGCTTTTGAAACATATTCGGTCTTTTTATCCGCTCCGCCGTCGGCTTTTTTCGCGCATCCGCCGGCCGCGCAGACGCAAAACACGCACAAAAGGCACGCTAAAAATTTTTTATTCATAATACCCCCCCCAATTCCGCAGGCGCTTCCGCACACGGACGCCCGCACCAAAAACTTAACCGTATTAAAACTCACACAGATACGCTTTTTTTCCGATACGAACCCCCCCAAAAAAAAATCATGCAAACAAACGCGCTGCTTTACTATGGCTTAAAACGCTTCAAGTTATTAAATATTATATTAAAAGAACCGTTTTTTGTCAACGATATTATTCATTTCTTTAAACAGTACGCTTATCACCCTTATCTACAGTCAGAGAAAAACTGCCGTGCCGCCTTTTAAGACAAAACTAAAAGGCAACACGGCAGTTCCATCGCGATACCGCTAAACATTATGGATTTGGGATTCGATACTTTCTTAAATCTATGTTTTTCTTTCGCGCCATCCCCACAAGC
>CAZTVO010000134.1:0-3065 GCA_964617075.1 uncultured Jutongia sp. | reverse complement strand
GCCGGCACACCCGCCTTTTTATGTCAATTAAAAATATCGTCTTATGCTACTCTTTGCTCTCGCCCTGCAAGGCGTCAAACCCTTCCTCGCCGGTGCGGACTTTAATTACGTTTTCTACGTCATACACAAAAATCTTGCCGTCGCCTATGTTGCCGGTATAAAGAACTCTCTTTGCCGTGTCGATAACGGTCTGAACAGGAACTGCGCTTACGACTACCTCCACTTTCATCTTAGGAAGCAGTACTATATCGAGCTGGGCTCCGCGGTATCTTGTTGTCATGCCCTTCTGCGTGCCGCATCCGAGCACCTGCGTTACCGTAATTCCCATTACGCCGATTTCATTGAGAGCCTCCTTGAGTTCGTCGAATTTATTCTGCTTGCATACAATCGCAATCTTGGTAAGCTTCTCTGTAAGTTCCTCTCCTTTTTCCTCGACCTTCTTCATAGCCGCCGCTCCCGATACATGCTGAACCTCGACGGCCTTGTCGACCGGAACGCTGCCCGTAAGAGTCTCAATGGACGTGCCCGCTGAATAGAACATATTGCCGGCAGGCATAAAGTCCGCATACGCGGACGGAAGGCCGTGCTCTTTAAGATCTAGACCCACAAGCTCTTCTTCCGGAGTTACCCTAAGTCCCCAAATTTTGTTGATTGCGTAAAATATTATTCCCATCGTTATGAAAGTATATATTCCTACGGCCGCGACTCCAAGACACTGCACCCCAAGACAATGAACCCCGCCGCCATAGAAAAGGCCGTTCTCCGTATCAAAAAGGCCTACCGCGACGGTGCCCCAAAGGCCGTTGAATCCATGAACGGCAACAGCTCCGACCGGGTCGTCCACTTTAAGCACGTTTTCAACGAACCACACTCCAAAACATACAAGAAGTCCGTCCACTATGCCTATGATTATCGCGCCTGCGGCATCAACGTTCGCGCATCCCGCGGTAATGCCCACAAGGCCCGCGAGCGAGCCGTTAAGGCACATCGAAACATCGGGCTTGCCATATTTAATCCAGGTAAATATTAGGACGGCCAGCGTCGCGAACGCGGGCGCAAGCGTCGTAGTGCCAAGTATCTTTGCTAACTGCGCGGCATCTGACGCCGCGGCGCCATTGAATCCATACCACGCAAACCAAAGAATAAAACATCCCAAGGCGCCTATAGGAAGGTTATGTCCCGGTATCGCGTGCGGCTTGCCGGTCCTTTTGCTGAACTTTCCGATGCGCGGTCCCAAAATCGCGGCTCCAATCAGCGCCGTGATGCCGCCCACCATATGGATTACGCAGGAGCCCGCAAAATCTATAAATCCAAGTTTCGCGAGCCATCCTTGGCTGTTCCATGCCCAGCCTGCCTCAATCGGATAAATTATTATGCTGATTATGGCCGAATACAGACAGTACATGCTAAACTTGGTTCGCTCCGCCATCGCGCCTGAAACTATGGTTGCGCACGTCGCGCAGAAGACAAGCTGGAAAAAGAAATTTGACCAGTTAAAATTCGCAAAATCAGTAAACATCCCGTATTCCGGCTTTCCGATAAACCCGCCGAAATACGTGTCCGAATTCATGATGCCGTATCCAAATAAAATAAACACAGCCGTGCCTATACAAAAATCCATAAGGTTCTTCATTATGATATTGCCGGCATTCTTGGCCCTGGTAAAGCCCGCTTCAACCATCGCAAATCCTGCCTGCATGAAGAACACCAGCGCGGCGCCTACTAAATACCATACACTCATATCCATAATAACTGCCTCCTTGCTGCATTTTTTTATGCATACCGTTGGAAAAATGGACGCGTCCGGACGCCAATATTTCTACAACGAAAAAAGGGCCATACAAAAGGATTCTTCCTTTTGTAACGCCCTTGTCACATTTACATTATATGCAATCGTAATTTGATGTCAACCGCGGTTTGTCCAATTTACTTAATTTTGTGAAAAATAGCTAAAATGGGCCGCGCATTGAAAATATTTTAATCAATAATGCTTTATCCCTCCGTCTGTTTCATATCCGTCATGTATTTTATAAATTCGCAGGCGTAGTAGACATTTTCGGTAGAGGCCGATATCCCCGCGACAGGATCGGGTACAAATCCGCCAAGCTCCTTGCTGTATTTGTCATATGACGAAAGCCTTACGCCAAAATTATATTCCGTGTTGTCATCCAGCACCTCCCCGCGCACCTCCTCCGGGCTTACGTAATGGGAATAGTATCTGACGTCTTTAGGATATTCTTCATAAAAGGACAGCTCCGGACTCGTTCCTGGCTCAAGAAAATACCCGCCTTCGGCCCATTTTTTAAAATCTTTTTCATCGGTTATCAGCACATCGATTCTTCCGACATATAAAAAGGTCTGCAGCTGCTGGTCGTCGCTGCTCGTAAAAACACTTACCTTCTCCTTCTGCGGATCAAGCTCCAAAACATCGGCGACTTCTTTCTCAAACTCTTCCAGCGTCTCGTCCTCAAACGCGTCCTTGTCTATCGCCACGGACAAAACGGTTTCCGGCGGTTTTGAAACGGCATGTCTTATAAACATTATTACAAGCGCGGCTATCATAACGGCGGCGATTAAAAATTTTAGGTAGTAGTCCACAAAATACTGGCCCTTGTTCCTGCCCTTTAGTTTTTTCACGTACTCCGCATACGTCTCGTTCGTGCGTTTCGTGTAAATTTCAGATTTGTCGTTTTCGAGCTTTTTTTTGTCTTCATCAGAGAACTGAATCGCCATCGCATTTTCTCCTTTCGCCTCACGCCGCCCCAAATATATACAATATCATGTAGCCTATCAACAAAATTCCATTTGCGAGCGAGCCGATAGTGGGAAACAGGGGCTTTATATTGTCCTGATGGAGGCTTACCCACGCCATTGCAAATCCGGCCGCGCTTACAAAAAAACAAAGCAGCCCAACGGCCCCTATGCCTATCCCGGCGTTTCCTCCCTGCTCGCCGGATATAAAGCAGGCGGCACAAAATGAAATTAGCGATATTAAGGCGAATATCGACGCCGCTATTCCTAGCGGCGGATGCCTTTTATCCGACAGCCGCAGCTCGCCCTCGCCA
>CAZTVO010000133.1:0-3199 GCA_964617075.1 uncultured Jutongia sp. | reverse complement strand
CTTCCTCCAAGTACCCTGAGTCCCTCTTGATATATCAAGCGATAACAATTTCTTCCATACTCCCATGGAATCTCTTTTTTATCTAGCAGAGTATTGACCCCACAAATATACTCTTCATCAATTCTTTTTAACGCCGCTCCCAATACTGGATTTTCAACATTCTCATCATACACATCATAATATATTTCCAGTATAAAAGGCGAGAACAAATCAATCTCTTCGGTCACTAATCCAGCACCATTACGAAATTGAACTCCTATAATTTCCGCTATAGCATCTTTGTGGGCGGCTCTAAAAGATGGAAATGGATTTTCTTTCGATTTTCCCGATTTTTTTTCGATCTTACAAAGATTATCTTCTGTATTTTTTTCTCCATTATCCAGAATTTTTAGATAACTCATATATTGGTCACAAACTTTATTCGTTTCACCATAAGCTTGAACCTCCCCATCCTTCAGCCATATACTTTTTGTGCAGAATCTCCTAATCGCATTTATATCATGAGACACAAACAGCACTGTTACTCCACTATCCATCATGGATTTCATTTTATCCATACATTTCATTTGAAATCGAATATCCCCGACGCTTAACGCCTCATCTACTATAAGAATATCTGGTTCCACATTGATTGCAACAGCAAAAGCCAGTCGTGCGAACATTCCAGATGAATAGATTTTTACTGGCTGATTAATAAAATCTCCAATATCCGCAAATTCTATTATACTTTGCAATTTTTTTTTCATTTCATTATGAGTGAAACCCATCATCGTTCCATTCAAAAAAACATTTTGAATCCCCGTAAATTCCGGATTAAATCCCGCACCTAACTCTAAAAGTGCCGCAATTTTTCCTCTAAAAACAATCTCACCCGAAGATGGAGTCAGAACACCTGTCACAATTTTTAGCAAAGTTGACTTTCCTGCCCCGTTTGTTCCGACAATACCTACCACATCCCCCGATGAAATCTCAATATTTATATTATTAAGGACTTTTTTTTCCAAACTGTATGATTTATGAGTGACACTAAATGCTTCTCGGATCCTATCAAATGGTTTTTCATATAATCTATAGATTTTTGTCAAATTTCTAATTTCAATAGCGTTCTCTATCATAAAAACTCCTTATAGGACATCTGCAAATTGAGGATGTAATTTATTGAATACTATTTTATCCAGTAATAACCACACACCAATAAATATCCAGAAATATATTGTCAATCCCAAATCCTCAAAAAACCACCTTCTATTTATCAGACTATTTCTGTAGCCTTCAATAATATAAAATAATGGGTTCATTTTAATAATCCAGCGATAATTTTCAGGCACAATATAATATGACCAAATAATAGGTGTCGCCCAAAGTCCTATATCCAATACGATATTTACTATTTGACCTAAATCTTTAAAGAATAAAATAATTGCTGATGTTAGTTTTCCAAATGCATACACTAACATTATAGAACATATCAAATAATATATTATCTGTATGGCATAAACAGTAATTTCTTCTTTGTTAATAAGACCAATCACCATCAATAAAATTATAAAAATTAAATGCACAAATAGACACGATAATATTTTTATTACAGGCAATAACTCTATATTAAATACAACCTTCTTTACCAAATAACTATATTCAATAAATACATTTGTGATCGCCCGTAATGCGTCTGAGAAAAAAAACCATGGAATCATTCCAGATGAAAACCAAAATATATACGACACATTAGCAACTGGTGATTCTGATTTGAGTCCAAATTGAAATACACATGTATAAATTAATATTGTTATTACTGGTTGAATA
This sequence comes from uncultured Jutongia sp., assembly GCA_964617075.1. GTDB lineage: Bacteria > Bacillota > Clostridia > Lachnospirales > Lachnospiraceae > Butyribacter. Next base: position 1,393 of record CAZTVO010000133.1, on the reverse strand, counting down.
AATGCCCAAACTGTACCAAATATCGAGCCCGCATATTTTGTTATAAAATCATTAACGGCTAAACTCCACACCATTTCTTTATTTTTTCTAATCAACGTAATCATACTTTAAATATCCTTTCAAAGCATACACATTAATTTACTCAATGATTGCCAAAAGCTGGACTCAAAAAATTTATCGCACAGGCAATATTTTCCTTCACACCCTCCCCGCCATCATCAGCACCCGCATCGCCACTTCGCTGCTCCACGACGGTCTCCACCGCCGCGGATAAAAGCTTTTGATAAGCGCCCTTTTTAGAGAATACCCTTCCTGTCCGAAAAGCCGCGCCCATTTTTGGGATTCCTCCGGCAATTCGTCATAAAAGCGGCGGGCAAATTCGATGTTGCGCTCTTTTACATCTCCATCACCCCGCAGCATGTTCCAGAACCACTGTGCGCGGCGGCCAAAAGAAATTCGCGTGACGCTCTCATCCAGCCTGCGATAATAAGCGCTGACCTGCCCGTCCACAAGCACTCTGCCAAGTCCAAGGGCAATCGCTCCGGCAAGCCAGTCGTGCGAATGCACCTTCGCGGGATCGCACCGGAGCATGGCTTCGCGCAGGGGGCGGTTTAATACCATGGAAAATCCAACCCCAAACGTGCCCGTCATCGCCCGGCGAAAGCACAGGCTTCCCGGCTCTGGCTTTTGTATGCCAAGGCTGTTTCCGTGCGCGTCGATCATCCGGCTGCAGCTGTAATACAAAAGCGGCGTGCTCTCCGCGTCTGTCTGCCGCCGCAGCCGCTTTACGGCTCTTGACACCTTGTCTTTTTTCCAGATGTCGTCCTGATCACAAAACGACCAAAAATCCCCGTCCGGCGTTTGCTTTAGCAGGCGGAAAAAACTGGCGCAAAACCCAAGGTTTTCTCCTTTTTGCAGGTGGATTTTCCCTTGGCGTTCATAAGATTCCAAAATGCGCACCGTTCCGTCCGAAGAGCCGTCATCTCTCGCGTAAATCGCAATCTGCGGATAATCCTGTGAAAACAGGCTCTGAAGCTGCGCTTCCAGATACCGCTCTCCATTGTAGGTGGAGAGCAAAATATTCACCTTCGGTTTCGCAGAGCCTGCCAAATGCTCTGGCTTGCTCGCGCTTCGTCTAGTTTCCATTCTTCTTCCATACCTCATCCTGCCCGTCTTGCCGTGGCTTTTCAGTCTTGGTTCATAAATGCTAGAAATATCGAAACGGCGGCATCCATTTCAACATGCGGATGATCTCCGCCATAGGCCCGGCCAGATGGAGATAGGCCGCGCAAATCTTTATTTTATGCATCCAAGGCATCTGTACCCCGCGAAAATGCGGCTTCCACCTCTGCGTCCTGCGCGCTTTTTCCCAGTCAAGCAGCAGCGCGCGCGA
>CAZTVO010000132.1:0-3228 GCA_964617075.1 uncultured Jutongia sp. | reverse complement strand
TCTTTTTTGACTGTATAGGTATCGCGGTCAAGTATCAATTCTTCCAGCTGCTGATGAGCCTCCATAAGTATTGTTCCGCCAGGCGTTTCATATACGCCGCGCGACTTCATTCCGACGACGCGGTTTTCGACTATGTCCACAATGCCGATGCCGTGTTTTGAGCCAAGCGCGTTCAACGTGCGTATGATGTCCGAGACCTTCATTTCCTTGCCGTTTACCGATTTTGGAACGCCCTTTTCAAATGTCATCGTCACGGCCTCTCCCTCGTCCGGCGCTTCTTGCGGAGTCACGCCAAGCACAAGCAGATGGCTGTAATCCGGCGCGTTTGCCGGATCTTCAAGTTCAAGGCCCTCATGGCTTATGTGCCAGAGGTTTCTGTCGCGGCTGTAGCTGTTGTCAGCCGAAAAAGGCAGATCTATTCCATGGTCTTTGCAGTACTTAATCTCCGATTCCCGCGAATCCAAGGTCCACTTCTCGTCTCTCCAGGCGGCGATAATCTTCAAATCGGGAGCAAGCGCCTTTATGCCAAGCTCAAAGCGTACCTGATCGTTGCCCTTTCCGGTGGCGCCGTGGCATATGGCGTCCGCGCCCTCAATGCGCGCGATTTCGACGAGCCTTTTCGCGATAAGGGGCCGCGCCATGGAAGTTCCAAGCAGATATTTGTTTTCATATACAGCGTGCGCCTGCACGCATGGAACGACGTATTCGTCGCAAAACTCGTCCGTTACGTCTTCTATGTACAGCTTTGAGGCGCCGCACGCTTTTGCCCTTTCCTCAAGCCCGTCAAGCTCGCTTTCCTGGCCGACGTCAACGCAGACGCAAATCACTTCGTAGTCATAGTTTTCCTTTAGCCACGGAATTATCGCCGTGGTGTCAAGGCCGCCCGAGTACGCAAGAATAACCTTTTCCTTCATATCAAAAATCCTCCTAAATGTTTTTTAGGCCGCCGCACGCCCTTCATGCTGTCCGCCTTTGGGCTTGAAATAGGAGCCGCCAAATCCACATACAGCATAACAATAAATTTTTTTCATTGCAACATAAAAATTTGCCCAAAAGAAGAGGCGCATCAATCACAAAAATCCGGCAGTCCGTAAAGATTTTATCCATTTTTTACGCCGTCCGTCTGAAACTGTGCTATACTGTCAATCGTGAGTTTTGCCTTATTGATTACAAGGCGTTTTAGCGGTTTATTTTTAAAATTTTGAAAGGACTGGCGTCGATTATGATTAAAGCTGGGATTTTAGGTTCCACCGGCTACGCGGGGCAGGAGCTTGCAAGAATTCTTCTGCGGCATCCGGAAGTTCAAATAGTCTGGTACGGCTCTAGGTCGCACATTGGCGAAGAATACGGCAAGATATTTGGGAATCTGTTTGAGATCGCGGATGGCTTTTGCAGGGGAGAGGAGATAGGGGAGCTTGCAGACGAGGCGGATGTTGTCTTTTGCGCGGCTCCGCAGGGTTTTTGCGCGTCTTTTATGAGCGAGGACGTATTGGGCAGGACAAGGGTAATCGATCTAAGCGCCGATTTTAGGATAAAGGACATATCCAAATACGAGAAATGGTATGGAATAAAGCATCCAAGCGCGGAATTTGCGCGGGAGGCCGTTTACGGGCTTTGCGAAATAAACCGAGAAGAAATCAAAAAAGCGAGGCTTGTGGCAAACCCGGGATGCTATCCCACATGCTCGACGCTGTCGATATACCCCTTGGCAAAGGAGGGGCTTATAGACATGCGTTCCATTATCATCGACGCCAAATCGGGAGTATCGGGCGCGGGCAGGGGGGCGAAGGAATCAGGCCTTTTCTGCGAGGTGAATGAAAGCATCAAGCCGTACGCGCCGGGCTCGCATCGCCATACGCCTGAGATAGAGGACAATCTTACTTACGCGTCCGGGGAGGACGCGGCCATAACTTTTACTCCACATCTTGTGCCGATGAACAGGGGAATACTTTCCACGTCGTATGCGTCTCTTAAAAAGAAGGCGACGTACGGCGAGATAAGAAGCTTATACGACAAATACTACAAGGATGAATATTTTGTGAGAGTTTTGGATGAAGGCTCGTTTCCCGAAACGCGCTGGGTGGAGGGCGGCAATTTTGCCGATCTTGGCTTTAAAATCGACGAGAGGACGGGCCGCGTGATAATGATGGGAGCCATCGACAATCTGATAAAGGGCGCGGCGGGACAGGCGGTCCAAAATATGAATATAATGTTTGGACTTGAGGAGAGAGAGGGCCTTATGGAGCCTCCGATTTTTCCGTAAGGCGCGCGGCACGGACGCGCTTTTTGACTTTGCCCGCGCTAGACCCATGATGAAAGAAAGGGAGTTTTTTGCTTATGAGCAGCGCTGAAAGAAATGAATATATGGACAAGATAACGGAAAAGGCCGAGATTCTTATCGAGGCGCTACCCTACATACGCGATTTCAACAACAAAAAAGTCGTTGTGAAGTACGGCGGAAGCGCGATGCTTGACAGGGAGCTTGAGGAGAGCGTCATAAAGGACGTCGCCCTTTTAAAGCTTGTGGGCATGAAGCCGGTGATTGTCCACGGCGGCGGTCCGGAAATAAATAAATGGCTTGACTTGACAGGCAAAAAATCCGAATTTGCCGACGGATTCAGGGTGACGGACAAAGACACCATGGAGATAGTCGAGATGGCTCTTAACCGTCTTAATAAAAACCTTGTTCAAATGCTTGAAAAGCTTGGCGTAAAGGCTGTCGGAATCTGCGGCAAGGACGGCGGCATGCTAAAAGTCGACAAAAAGATGCCAAACGGCAGGGACATAGGGTATGTGGGCGACGTCAAATCCGTAAATACCGACATTTTAGACACTCTTCTTGAAAACGACTATATTCCGGTAATCGCGCCGATCGGCATGGACGACAAAGGCGACACGTACAACATAAACGCGGACGACGCGGCATGTTCGATAGCGGGCGCCATCTACGCCGAAAAGCTGGCTTTCCTTACCGACGTCGAAGGCGTGTACATGAACCCCGGCGATAAAAATTCGCTGATATCGATACTAGATCTTTATGAGGCGAATAAGCTCATAGACGGCGGAATCATAAAGGGCGGCATGCTGCCAAAGGTAATAAACTGCATAAATGCCGTAAACGCCGGGGTAAACAGGGTGCATATTCTGGACGGACGCAGGCAGCACTGCCTGCTGCTTGAATTTTTCACGAAAAAGGGCATTGGCACGGCGATAATCGGAGTGGACAGC
>CAZTVO010000131.1:0-3258 GCA_964617075.1 uncultured Jutongia sp. | reverse complement strand
GCACGAAATATGACTTGAACAGGGCGGAAGAAAGGGCGCATATACTGCAGGGGCTTTTGATAGCGCTTGACAATATAGACGAAGTCGTAGACATTGCCCGCACGTCGAAAACAGCCGCCGAGGCAAAAGAAAGGTATATTAAAAGATTCAACCTGACGGACGTCCAGGCGCAGGCCATCGTAGATATGCGTCTGCGTTCCCTTACGGGGCTTGAAAGGGAAAAGATAGAGGAGGAGTTTGCGCAGCTTGAGAAAAAGATTTCCGAATATAGGGAAATTCTTTCCAACGACAAGGCGCTTCTTGGAGTGATAAGAAAAGAAATCATCGAAATACGCGATAAGTACGGAGACGACAGGAGAACCGTCATAAAATCAAGCGGATACGGCATTTCGATTGAGGATTTGGTTGCAAAGCAGAATACGGTGATTACCATGACAAAGCTCGGGTACATCAAGCGCATGTCCGTTGAAAATTTTAAGGCGCAGCACCGCGGCGGCAAGGGCATAAAAGGAATGCAGATAATAGATGACGACTATATAGAGCGCATGGCAATGACGACGACGCACCATGAAGTGATGTTTTTTACAAACAAGGGACGCTCATATAGGCTTAAAGCGTACGAGATACCGGAAAGCGGCCGTATTGCCAGGGGCACCGCGATAGTCAATCTTTTGCAGCTCATGCCGGAAGAGAGGATAACGGCCATGATCACGCTTGGCAGGTTTGACGAAAAGGCTTATCTGTTCATGGCTACAAAAAAAGGAATAGTGAAAAAAACTAGCATAAGCGAGTATAAAAATATTAGAAAATCCGGGCTGCAGGCAATAAGCCTGCATGACGACGACGAGCTTATCGAGGTAAAGGCGACCGACGGAGACAGGGAAATAGTGATGGTGACAAGGCATGGACAGTGCATAAGATTTAAAGAAAGCGACGTAAGAAATACCGGAAGATCCTCTATGGGGGTAATAGGGATGAATTTGTCGTATGACGACGAGGTGGTTGCCATGCAGTTAAGCTCGCAGGGGACGCATATGCTTTTCGTGTCGGAATTTGGAATGGGAAAGCGTACCGAAATAGGAGAATTTCCTGTGCAAAGACGAGGAGGAAAGGGAATCAAATGCTACAAAGTTACCGAAAAAACCGGAAACGTCGTCAGCGCGAAAGCCGTCAACGAAGAAAATGAAGTTATGGTAATCAATACCGAGGGCATAATAATTCAATTTATGGTAAAAGAAGTGCCCGTAGTCGGACGTATAGCCTCTGGCGCAAAAATTATAGATATGGACAGCGAAAAAAAGGATATAGTAGTAGCGGGCATGACTAGAGTGCGCGACGCGCTGCCGGAAGACGACGGCGCTGGGGAAGGGAAATAAAATGTCTTAGGAGATGATGTTTAAAATGAGGGCCGTTTCGTCCGATTTAATCAAAAAAAACGTCATGGAGATGTGCGTCGAGGCAAATTACGAGCTTTCCTTGGACGTTAAAGATAAGATAATAAATTCAATAGATTCCGAGGCCGACGGCATTGGGAAAAAAATTCTGGAGCAGCTTGAAAAAAACATGGACATTGCCAAAAATGAAGGCATACCCATATGCCAGGATACCGGCATGGCCGTGGTTTTTTTAAAAGTAGGCCAGGATGTGCATATAGAGGGAGAAAATATTGAAGATGCCGTCAACGAAGGAATACGGCGCGGATATGAGGAGGGATATCTTAGAAAATCCGTCGTAGGCGATCCGCTAATCAGAAAAAATACCAACGACAACGCCCCTGGAGTAATCCACTATGAAATCGTGCCGGGGGACGAGGTAGAAATAACGGTGGCGCCAAAAGGCTTTGGCAGCGAAAACATGAGCCGCATATATATGCTTAAGCCCGCCGACGGAGTAGAGGGCGTAAAGGCCTCAGTACTTGACGCCGTAAAAAATGCCGGGCCAAACGCCTGCCCTCCCCTGGTGGTTGGAGTAGGCATAGGCGGCACGTTTGAAAAATGCGCCCTTCTTGCTAAAAAGGCGCTGACAAGGAGAATAGATTCGCGCAATAGCGCCGAGCACATAGGAAAGCTTGAAGACGAACTGCTTGAAAAAATAAACGGCTTGGGGATAGGACCCGGCGGATTTGGAGGATCCACCACGGCGCTTGGCGTAAATATTGAAACTTATCCTACGCATATCGCGGGGCTTCCGGTCGCGGTCAACATTTGCTGTCATGTAAACAGGCATAAGACAAGGGTGCTGTAAAGTCCCCTTAAGATACGCGTGAAAAATAATTTTGGAGGAAATAATGGAAAGATATATAACGGCGCCGGCGTCTGGAGATGCTTTAGGCAAACTTGAGGCCGGCGATCTTGTCTATATAACCGGCACAATATACGCCGCAAGGGACGCGGCGCACAAAAGAATGTACGAGGCTCTTCTTTCCGGAAAAGAGATTCCTTTCGAATTGAAAAACAGCATAATATACTACATGGGGCCGTCGCCCGCGAGGGAGGGAAGGGCCATAGGATCCGCCGGTCCTACCACCAGCGGCAGAATGGACAGGTATACCCCTCTTTTGCTTGAAAACGGACTTAAGGGAATGATAGGAAAGGGAAGGCGTTCAAAAGAGGTCGTTGATTCAATGAATGTAAACGGCGCCGTGTATTTTGCCGCTGTTGGCGGAGCTGGAGCCCTCCTTTCAAAATGCATTGAAAGATCTGAGGTTATCGCGTATGAGGATTTGAAAACGGAAGCGATAAGAAAGCTTGAGGTCAAAAATTTTCCAACGATAGTCGCGATAGACAGCAAAAAAAACGACATATATGAAAGGAGCGCCGAAAAATAAAAATTTTTGGATAAAAAAGGCTGATTTTAAGGCAAAAGTTGGGCCAAAAGTTCGAAAAAAAGATTGACAAGAGGTTTTATAATTGCTAGAATAACTTTTGCTTGACAATTTTATGAACAGCTTTATTTATATGGAGAAATACTCAAGAGGCTGAAGAGGCGCCCCTGCTAAGGGTGTAGGTCGCGTATTGCGGCGCGAGGGTTCAAATCCCTCTTTCTCCGTTTGCGGCTTATTCGCCTGAAATATAAAAAAGGTGTTGACAATATGCCGCAAAAGAAGTAGAATGCTTAACGCTGACGCAAAATTAAAGTGTAGGAAGTTGGCGTCAGGCTTTTTTTGGCGCGCAGCGCGTATGAAGCGAAAAAAGAAGGCGTGCCCCGCAAAGAACCTTGAAAACCGAACAGCAAGACAGACCTGAAAAGTCCAAAAAG
>CAZTVO010000130.1:0-3272 GCA_964617075.1 uncultured Jutongia sp. | reverse complement strand
CTTGGAGCGTTTCACTCCGATAACGACCGACAGCCTGCTTGCCGTGGCGTACGGCGGAGTTTTTCTGGGCATCGGCGTAGGACTGGTCCTTAAATCCGGCGGATGCCTTGACGGCACCGAGGCGCTTGGAATACTGATCAATAAAAAAACGTCTATTAGCATAGGTCAGTTTGTATTATTGTGCAATGTAGCGATCTATGGACTGGCCGGACTGCTGTACGGAGTAGAAAGCGCCATGTTTTCACTCTTGACGTATTTTATCGCGTCCAAAATAGTTGATTTAATCCAGGAAGGCACAAACAGGGCGAAGTCGGTAATGATTATCTCAAACGACTGCGAAAAACTCGCGAGGGATATTCACGCCAAGCTTGGCAGGACATGCACGATAATGAGCGGCGAGGGCCTTATAAGCGGCGAAAAGCAGATATTGTACTGCGTCGTGACAAGACTTGAAATAGCCGAACTTAGAAATATCGTAAACGACCAGGAAGAATCATCGTTTGCGACGATTTCAGATGTTCAGGAAATTGTTGGCAGCCACGTTAAAAAAAGAGCCAGCACCGCCGCGTAGATGAATCAAAATCTTTGCGGGCGCGCAGATTATTTATTTGACATCCAAAGGAGAAAAACATGAAAATAGAAAAATTCAAAATCTACCCCGATCGAGGGGACGTAACTCTGACGTCATACGTTCTTGACAATTCTTTTGACGCCCGCAGCGGCGTAAGGCGTCCTGGCGTGCTTATATGTCCCGGCGGAAGCTACCATTACTGCTCCGACCGCGAGGCCGAGCCGGTGGCGTTAAGATTTGCGGCGATGGGATATCACGCGTTCATACTGCGCTATTCAGTACAAAGCGAAAACGATCCGTCCAATGAAAACTTAGACATCAAACCGTACCTGCGACACCCCGCTCCCATGCTTGAAATTGGAATGAGCTTTTCTCTGCTTAACGAACATGCCGATGAATGGATGCTTGACGCGAAAAAAATAGCTGTCTGCGGTTTTTCAGCGGGAGCGCACAATTGCGCTATGTACGCCGCCTACTGGAACGGCGCTCTGATGCGCGAAACTATAAAAATTCCAAACGAGGCGCTGCGTCCCGCCGCCGCGATACTTGGCTATCCGCTTGCCGACTTTATCCTTCTAAAGGAATCCGTTTTGCCCCAGGTGTGGCAGGCGGGCGCGTCGGCAACCAGTTTTTTGGGAGGCTCTCCATCCCTCTCCGAAAAAGAGCTCGATGAAATAAGCCCCACGCGGCATATAAATTCAGACACGCCTCCGTGCTTTATATGGGCGACTTCAGAAGACGGCTTCGTGCCCGTACAGCAGTCCCTCGCTCTTGCGAACGCGTGCGCCGACGCGAAAGTTCCTTTTGAACTTCATATTTATGAAAAAGGAGATCACGGGCTAAGTCTTGCCGACGTTTCAACGGCGGAAAACGGTGGTCAGGTGGACGCGGCCGCGTCGGAATGGATTATGCACGCGCGCGATTTTTTAGCGCGCAGGTTTAATTTTTCAATTCCTGAAGCGTCCGAATAAAAATAAAAAACCGCGGGCAATTTTTGCCCGCGGTTTTAATTTGAGAATCTTTTTTACCTTCAACGTCATCTTTTACTGCTGCTTTAATTTTCCGTCCACCATTTCAAGTTGGCGGCCGCACTTTGCCGCAATCTCCCTGTCATGGGTTACGATTACGATTGTCGTGCCCTTTTTGTTAATCTCTAGGAAAATGTTAATGATGTCCTGCCCCGTCGCATAGTCCAAATTGCCCGTAGGCTCATCCGCCAAAATCAGTTCCGGCTTGTTAATCAACGCCCTCGCAATGGCCGTTCTCTGCTTTTGACCGCCCGAGAGCTCGCTTGGCAGATGCTTTTGCCGATCCGACAGGCCAAGCATTTCAACAATCTCATTATAATAATTTTCATTTACCTTCTGCTTGGCAATAAGCACCGGCATAATAATGTTTTCCCTTACGTTCAATTCCTCAATAAGCTTAAAATTTTGAAATACGAACCCTATGTGCCTGCACCTGTATTCCGCTTTTTGTTTTTCGCTAAACTTGCCTATATCCTTCCCGTTAAACGTGACCGTTCCAGAAGTTGGGGAATCCATCCCTCCAATCATGTGAAGCAAGGTTGACTTGCCGCTTCCGCTCGCGCCTACAACCGCGGCCATCTCCCCCTGATAAATATCCAAATCTATGCCGTTTAGGGCATATACCGTTCCATCCCCCATGCCATAAGACTTCATAAGTTCATGAGTTTTTATTAAACTTTCCATAATTTTGCCCCACGCCTTTCTTATTTATTTTTTGCTTTAGCCGCTTGCACGAAGCTTTTCGCAGCTCAATGCTTTTAAAACCCTGTCCGCCTTCTATTCCTCTTCTTTTTCCGATGTTCCAAGCGCCCTGCCGAGCCTGCCGCCCTGCAGCGCTACGATCAAGGCGATAATAAGCGCGGCCAGCACGCAGCCGACGGCCACCGAAGCAACCATCCTCGCGTTAAGCATGTCGTACCTTGGAAAGCCGTGCATCCATGGGCTTTTCGCGTACAGCGCGTCAACAGCATCCGCTTCCAGCGCCTCGCTAATTTTGCCGCTGGCGTACCTTGCAAGAAGCGAGTACGCCGTCACGGGAATCAGGCTCACGGCCGCCCCCGCAACGGCCATCGACGAATAGCGCCTCACGCAGGACCACAGGATGCGCCCCTTTACCATGCCAAGCTGGTGCAGTATCTTGTGCACCGGCTCCATCCCCCTCATCCGCATGGCGATGGAGTTGCCCATGCATATTGCCCCGATCAGCAGCAGCACCGCAAAGGACGCGTAAAAGATCGCCATTATCTGGTTGACGGTCCTGTGCCTCTCGCGTATGACCGCGTATATGTCCACGGACTCCATGTACCCCGCCTTTTGCACGACGTCGAACCACTCCATCTTAAACTTCTCCGCGTCCGCGCCGCCCTTTAGGCGCACGCCGACGGCGGTGTAGTTCCTGTTGGAAAAGCCCCATCTTTCAAACGCTTCGCGTCCCGTCATTATGTTTACGCTGCACCTTCCATTGTCGTCGTGAAAATATAGCGGGTTTTCAGCCGCGTCCACGGCTATCACCGCCCCTATGCGCGGCGCGCACCTCACCAGCTCGTCGTAGCTGTAGTACGTCCATGTGGTGCCGTCCACCGTTCCCGAGTAGGCATGGTCCTCGTCCTTAAACCCAGGCGGCATCTGCCCCTGCATGAACGTTTCGCTCCCGTCAAGCTCCTCCGGCCTCT
>CAZTVO010000129.1:0-3310 GCA_964617075.1 uncultured Jutongia sp. | reverse complement strand
AGGAGTGCAAAAGCTACTTGACGCTATTCTTGAGTATATGCCGGCTCCGACCGACATACCGGACATAACGGGCGTCGACGAGGATGGAAACGAGGTTGTTCGCCATTCGTCCGACGAAGAGCCGTTTTCGGCGCTCGCGTTTAAGATAATGGCGGATCCGTTTGTTGGAAAGCTGGCGTTTATAAGAGTTTATTCAGGCACGCTCAATTCCGGTTCGTACGTTCTTAATGCCACGAAAAACAAAAAGGAGCGCGTTGGACGAATTCTGCAGATGCATGCCAACAAGAGGGAGGAGCTTGAAAAGGTATACTCCGGGGATATAGCCGCCGCGGTTGGATTTAAGGTTACGACGACGGGCGATACGATCTGCGACGAGCAGCATCCGGTCATACTTGAGTCCATGGAGTTTCCGGAACCCGTCATAGAGCTGGCGATAGAGCCTAAGACCAAAGACGGGCAGACCAAAATGGCGGAGGCGCTTGCAAAGCTTGCCGAGGAAGACCCTACGTTTAAAGCGCACACCGATCCAGAGACCGGCCAGACTATCATAGCCGGCATGGGCGAGCTGCATTTGGAGATTATCGTTGACAGGCTTCTTAGGGAATTTAAGGTTGAGGCGAACGTCGGGGCGCCGCAGGTTTCCTACAAGGAAACGTTTACAAAGCCGGTCGACGTTGAAAGCAAGTACGCGAAGCAGACCGGCGGCCGCGGACAGTACGGCCATTGCAAGGTCAAGTTCGAGCCGATGGATCCTAACGGAGAGGAAACGTTTAAATTTGAGTCGACTGTGGTGGGAGGAGCCATCCCTAAGGAATATATACCGGCTGTCGGCGAGGGCATAGAGGAAGCCGCGCAGGCGGGCATACTTGGGGGATTCCCGGTGCTTGGCGTACACGCCACGGTCTGGGACGGCTCGTATCACGAGGTCGATTCAAGCGAGCTGGCATTCCACATCGCGGGATCGATGGCGTTTAAGGACGCCATGAAAAAGGGCAACCCTGTTCTTCTCGAGCCTATAATGAAGGTCGAGGTCACCATGCCCGAAGAGTATATGGGCGACGTAATTGGCGATATAAATTCCAGGCGCGGGCGCATCGAGGGAATGGACGACATAGGCGGCGGCAAAATTGTGAGGGCGTTCGTTCCCCTCGCCGAAATGTTTGGATATTCCACCGATTTGCGTTCAAGGACGCAGGGACGCGGAAATTACTCCATGTTTTTTGAAAAGTACGAGCAGGTTCCAAAGTCCGTACAGGAAAAGGTTTTGGCGTCTAGGAACGCCGAATAGCGTTTGTGTTGAAAAGGCTTGAAAATCGGATTGTTATGCAATATAATATTGCGCATAGCGCAGTCAGATGCGAAAGCGGTTATTTATTAAGGAGGATATTAAAAGATGGCTAAAGAAAAGTTTGAAAGGACCAAACCACACTGCAACATCGGAACTATCGGACACGTAGACCATGGCAAGACCACATTGACGGCCGCTATTACAAAAACTCTTGCGCAGAGGGTCGCGGGCAACACGGCGGTTGATTTTGAAAATATCGACAAGGCTCCGGAAGAGAGGGAAAGGGGCATCACCATTTCTACGGCGCACGTTGAGTATGAAACGGAAGCGAGGCATTACGCGCATGTGGACTGCCCGGGTCATGCCGATTATGTAAAGAATATGATTACGGGAGCGGCCCAGATGGACGGTGCCATACTTGTTGTTGCAGCCACCGACGGCGTTATGGCCCAGACCAAGGAGCATATATTGCTTTCACGTCAGGTTAACGTTCCTTACATAGTCGTATTTCTTAATAAATGCGATGCGGTTGACGACGAAGAGCTTATCGATCTGATAGAGATGGAAGTTTCAGAGGTTCTTGAGGAGTACGGCTTTACCGACTGTCCTATCATCAGGGGTTCCGCGCTTAAGGCCCTTGAGGATCCTTCAGGCGAGTGGGGCGACAAGATCATGGAGCTTATGAATACTGTCGACGAATATATTCCTAATCCGGAGCGCGATACGGACAAGCCTTTCCTTATGCCTGTCGAGGACGTGTTTACGATTACCGGCCGCGGCACGGTCGCTACCGGCAGGGTAGAGAGGGGAACGCTTAAGCTTAACGACGAGCTTGAGATACTTGGAGTTAAGGAAGATGTGAAAAAGACTGTCGTCACAGGCATCGAGATGTTCCAGAAGACGCTCGACGAGGCTCGCGCGGGCGACAATATCGGCGCGCTCCTGCGCGGAATCGACCGTGACGAGATAGCGCGCGGACAGGTGCTCGCAAAACCGGGTACCGTGACGTGCCACAGGAAATTTACGGCTCAGGTCTACGTTTTGACGAAAGACGAAGGCGGACGCCATACGCCGTTCTTTAACAATTACCGTCCGCAGTTCTACTTTAGGACCACGGACGTTACGGGCGTATGCGAGCTTGCCAGCGGCACCGAGATGTGCATGCCTGGCGACCATGTGGAGATGACGGTTGAGCTTATCCACCCGATAGCGATGGAAGAAGGACTTAACTTCGCCATCCGCGAGGGCGGACGCACGGTAGGTTCAGGCAAAGTTGTCAAGATAGTTGAGTAGTCGGCAATTGGCAAAAGGCTGGATTTTAAGGGGCTTTCTGGCATACTGGAAAGCCCCTTTTAAATGTAAAAAAAATATTATCGGCAATTCGGCCGTTATGACGCATGGCAGAAGACGGAAAGGACTTTATTATGAATTTTGAGGAATTATCTTTGGATCCAAGGATACTTAGGGCGGTCACGGAAATGGGCTTTGAACAGACAAGCCCTATCCAGGCGCAGGCCATACCCGTGGCCGTTACCGGAAAGGATTTGATAGGCCAGGCGCGGACGGGCACGGGCAAGACGGCGGCCTTTGGCATACCGCTGCTCCAAAGGGTGGATCCGCACAGCAAGAAGCTCCAGGCGGTAGTCCTTTGTCCCACAAGGGAGCTTGCTATACAATGCGCGAACGAAATACGCAAGTTTGCCAAATTTATGCATGGAATAAAAGTGCTTCCCATTTACGGCGGCCAAGACATTACAAAGCAGATTCGCTCCCTAAAGGACGGGGCGCAGGTCATAATTGGAACTCCGGGAAGGGTTATAGACCACATAAACCGCCGCACGCTTAAATTTGACAACGTCGGCATCGTGGTGCTTGACGAGGCCGATGAAATGCTCAATATGGGATTTCGCGAGGACATAGAAACCATTCTTGAAAAAATGCCGCAAGAGCGCCAGACCATGCTTTTTTCGGCGACTATGCCAAAGCCTATAATGGATATCGCGAAAAACTACCTGGTGGAGC
>CAZTVO010000128.1:0-3402 GCA_964617075.1 uncultured Jutongia sp. | reverse complement strand
GCCTTTCTGAACCTCGGCTCCGCATACATCTATTGATTTAGTATTGTGAGCCTTCGACGATCCGGTGGCGCCGCCGATGCCGTCGCGGCCGGTGCGGCCTCCGATCAATATGACCATGTCGCCGGGCTCGCTGTCTCCCCGGATTACATTTTTCCTGGGAGCGGCCCCCATTACCGCGCCTATTTCCATGCGCTTGGCCACATAATTTGGGTGGTAAACCTCATTTACAAGCCCGGTCGCAATACCTATCTGATTGCCGTATGAACTGTACCCCTTTGCGGCTCCGGTCACGATCTTTCTCTGCGGCAGCTTTCCCGGAAGAACGTCTTTTAAAGACGACGTAGGATCCGCCGCTCCGGTCACGCGCATCGCCTGATAGACGTAGCCCCGTCCCGAAAGCGGATCTCTAATAGCCCCTCCAAGGCACGTCGCGGCGCCGCCGAACGGCTCTATCTCAGTCGGATGGTTGTGAGTTTCATTTTTAAAAAATACAAGCCACTCCTCGGACTTTCCGTCAATTTCGACCGGCACGACTATCGAGCAGGCGTTGATCTCGTCTGATTCCTCCATATCGGACAGACGCCCCTCGGACTTGAGCTTTCGCATGCCCATAAGAGCGATATCCATAAGCGAAACACATTTGTCCGGCCTGTTTTTAAATATTTTATTCCTGTCGTCTATATATTCGTCATACGCGTCCTTTATGGGTTTTTTAAAATATCCATCCTCAAACTCTATATTTTTAAGCTCCGTAAGAAAGGTAGTATGCCTGCAATGATCCGACCAGTATGTGTCCAGCACACGAATTTCAGTCATGGTCGGATCGCGGCGCTCCTCTTTTGCAAAATACCCTTGAATATGCAAAAAATCTTTAAACGTCATTGCAAGGTTCAATGTATCGTACAATTCTCTTAACCTGCTCTCGGCCATGCCTAAAAACCCGTCAAGCACCGCCACGTCCGCCGGCTCGTCAAATTCCTGCTCAAGCGCGTCAGGCTTTTTTTCGTCCGCTTCGCGCGAATCGACTGGATTTATGCAGTAGCTCTTAATCCTCTCCGCGTCTTCCGCGGAGATGCTTCCCTCAAATACGTACGTGGCCGCCGAGCGTATGATGGGATTTTCACCTTCATTAAGCAGCTTTACGCACTGCTCCGCCGAATCCGCCCTCTGATCGAACTGTCCTGGAAGATACTCCACCGAAAATACAAGGCTTTCGTCCGCGCAGTCAAAGCCTTCCTCATAGCAAATATCCACCGGAGGCTCTGAAAAAACGGTTCCAAGAGCCTGCCTGTACGTGTTGATGCTTAAATTTTCGATGTCGTATCGGATAAGCACGCGCACACCCGTAACCGAGTCAATGCCCAGATACCCGGAGACTTCTTCCTTAAGTTCTCTCGCGCGTATGTCATATGGCTTCTTTTTTTCAACATAAATTCTTCTTACTCTTCCCATAAATTCCCCTTTTTCCCGCGGCTTTCGCAAATTGTCAAAGGCTTTGCCCGCCTTAAAACTCAAAAATCTGCCCGATAATACATACAAGCCATATGGCCTTTTGCCACACGGCTTGTAATTCATGTTAAACCTATGTTATTTGTTAAGGAAAACCCTTAGGCTATTCTCCTGAAGAACCCGACGAAGCATCCTCTGCCATGGCGGCCAAATCCTCCGCCGTCACGATATCCGTGGTGACCGTTCCTATGGACACCTCGTTCCAGATGTCGTTGTTAACCGTCACGCCGTACTCCTTGCGTACCCCATTATACCACTCCTGGTACTTCTCTTCCTGCGCGGCCTCAATCGCGTTGTCGCACTCCGTCTGATAGCTCTCGGTAGAGTTGTTGTCGATCATTTTTACGAAAACATAATAACCCGCGCTGTCATCTATAAAGACGTCGGAAATTTCGCCATTTTTTAATGCCTTTATCTTTTTTAGATTCGCGTCGGAAACGAACTGCCATCCGCCCTTTTCGATAAAGTGATCAGAATTGTACTGTATATCGGAATTCTCCTCGTCCTTTATAAGCTTTGAAAAATCCTTCGCCCTTGCCGCCTTTCTGGCAAGCGCCCTGATTTGGGCCGCAAGCTCCTTTCTGTCGCTCTTGGATATTTCAGTCGTATTCCCGTTGCTGTCGGTAGTGTTTAACGATACGTAATAGTATTCTATATCGTATTGACGGTAATCCTTCTTTGAAATGTCCGCGATGGCGGCGTCCTCATCCACGTCGGCATTAAGTTCCTTTTGCCGCTCTTCCTTGTACTTGTCGGCAAGCGCCCTCTTTTCAAATCTCGCGGCAAGCTTTTTTTTGCTGATGCGCAGCTGGAATTTCTGCAAAAAAGAAAGCCCTTTCAAAGCATCGTCAACCTGTTTTTCAATCTTCGCCTTCTCATCGTCGTCAAGCGCGTAGTCGGCGGCCTTAGCCTCCTGATAAAGCACCTCGTACTCTGTTTCTTTGTTGAGCACCTCCTGCTTTATGCCGTCGGAATTGGACGTGCCCGCCGCAACCGACGCGTCTTCGCCCTGGTAGGCGGCATCCCACACGGACGTGCCCATGTACGATTCGTACATCTCGTTCATCGGCAGGTACTTGCTCTCCTGTTCATATATGGGATACATCATGTCGTCCATGGATATCTTCTCGTCCTTTATGGTCATGACCCTCTGCGGCTTCAGCTGCTGAACGCCCACGCCAATGCAGAGAACCAGGACGATTATGACGCACGCCGCCCCCAAGATAATCGGCTTTTTATCCGAACCTCCTCCCGAACTTCGGAGCATGCCGGGATCTGGCATCGCGGGGGAACTCTTTTTTTTGCCCTCCGACCCGCGCTGCATCAATTTTTTCGCTGAATTCATTTCCACTCCTCCAAAACAAATGGCGTTTTTGCATTATCTACGCAAAAACATCTTTTTCTATTTTACATCAAAAGAGGCAGAAGTCAAGCCAAAAAAACATTTTAATATTTATATTTTACGTCTATAAAATAAGCTTTTTCAAATTTCCATTGACATTTAAATATGCAGCCGGTATCATGGGTATTGTTTTTAACGAGCGGAAGTGCCGGAATTGGCAGACGGGCATGATTCAGGTTCATGTGTCTGTAAAGACGTGTGGGTTCAAGTCCCATCTTCCGCATAATGCCAAACAAAAAGCCCCTGGTTGTGGGTTGAAATTAGGGATTTTAGGAAAAGGGCAATTTTAGCTGACAAACTTCAAGCGGAACAACACAAAACGGTCATGTAAGAGCGGAAATGCTCCTGCATGACCGTTTTTTTATGCCATGACTAAATTGTACCCCCTTGTCAAGGACATTTTGAATTTGTGTAGTACCTGATTTTTGGACAGCTGCACGAATCTATTCCCTATGTTATGGACAGTACATTCCGTGCGCTTTCTTCTTGCC
>CAZTVO010000127.1:0-3536 GCA_964617075.1 uncultured Jutongia sp. | reverse complement strand
TAGGCGCGGCTTTGCCAAATAAATACTTGAAATATCACCTAAAATAATATACACTGTTATAAGTATTTTGCAGGCTTTGGCGTCTGCATCGCGTTAAGGAGGATTTTTTAAGATGGTATCAGCAGGCGATTTTAGAAATGGTTTGACCATTGAGTACGAGGGCAGCGTATACCAGGTCATGGAGTTCCAGCACGTAAAGCCGGGAAAAGGCGCGGCTTTTGTTAGGACGAAGCTTAAGAATATAAAAAACGGCGGCATCGTCGAAAAGACGTTCCGTCCCACGGAAAAGTGTCCGCAGGCGCACATCGAGCGCATCGACATGCAGTATCTTTATGCCGATGACATGTATCATTTTATGAATACCGAAACGTACGACCAGGTAGACATGACGCCCGACCAGGTCGGCGATTCCTTAAAGTTTGTCAAGGAAAACGAAATGGTCAAGATGCTTTCGCATAACGGCGAAGTGTTTGCCATCGAACCGCCTCTTTTCGTGGAGCTTGAAGTCACCGAGACGGAGCCGGGATTTAAGGGCGACACGGCGCAGGGCGCGAACAAGCCGGCCGTCGTTGAGACGGGCGCGCAGGTTTCTGTTCCGCTGTTCGTTGAGACGGGCGACCGCATAAGCATAGACACCCGCACGGGCGAGTATCTTAAAAGAGTGTAAATTTAATACGGATAGGCAAAAAGGGAAGGTTATCCACGCCTTTCCTTTTTTTCAAAGTGCGTGGGGCGCGGATTCGCGCCGTCATGCCAATAAAACATCAGGCGAATTTTTTTTGCGGAAACGGAGGAATTTATGAGGATTTTGGTATTAGGCGGCGCGGGGTACATCGGCTCGCATACGGCGTCCGAGCTTGTGGACGCGGGCGAGGAGGTCGTCATAGCGGATAATCTTGAGACGGGCCACAGGCGTGCCGTAAACCCAAAGGCAAAGTTTTATCAGGGCGACATACGCGACAAGGCGTTTATAGACGGCGTGTTTGACGCCGAAAAAATTGACGCGGTCATCCATTTCGCCGCCAATTCGCTTGTGGGCGAGAGCATGAAAAATCCGCTTAAATATTACGACAACAACCTGTACGGCACAAAGGTCCTTCTTGAAAGCATGGTCGCCCACGGAGTCGACAAGATAGTATTTTCCTCCACAGCTGCGACATACGGAGAGCCTGAGAGGATACCGATACTTGAAACGGACAGGACCGAGCCCACAAACCCGTATGGCGAGACGAAGCTTTCCATGGAAAAGATGATGAAGTGGACGGGCGTGGCGCATGGGCTGCGCTACGTGGCGCTTAGGTATTTCAACGCGTGCGGCGCCCATGAGAGCGGAGAGCTTGGGGAGGCGCACAATCCCGAGACTCATCTTATTCCGCTTATACTTCAGGTGCCCAACGGGCAGAGGGACGCCATAAGCATCTACGGCGACGACTACGACACAAAAGACGGAACGTGCGTGAGGGACTACATACACGTCACCGATCTGGCGCAGGCGCACATACTCGCGGTAAAGTACCTGGCGGACGGAAATAAAAGCGACGTGTTTAACCTAGGCAACGGCATAGGATTTACCGTAAAGGAAGTCATAGAAACGGCGCGGCGCGTCACGGGGCATCCTACCCCCGCGAAAGTCGCGCCGCGAAGGGAAGGAGACCCCGCGAGGCTTATAGCGTCGAGCGAAAAGGCAAAGAGCGTGCTTGGATGGAAGCCCGCGCATGAAAAGCTTGAAGAGATTATTTCGTCCGCGTGGAAGTGGCACAAAAGCCACCCGGACGGATACGGGGATTAAATTTATTTAAGGGAGATTTTTAAAAAGATGGAGTACGGCTTGATAGGCGAAAAGCTTGGGCACAGCTACTCAAAGGACATACACGAGATGCTGGCCGATTACAGTTACGATTTGTGCCCCCTAAGCAGGGAAGAGTTTAAAAAGTTTATGGAAAGGCGCGATTTTAAGGCCATAAACGTCACTATTCCGTACAAGAGGGACGTAATCCCCTATCTTGACGAAATGGATGAAAACGCGTCGGCCATCGGAGCCGTAAATACAATCGTAAACAAAAACGGACGCCTCTGCGGGCATAACACGGACTTTTCGGGATTTATGTATATGCTAAAAAAGCACGGCATAGACGCGAATGGCAAAAAGTGCGTCGTGCTTGGCGATGGCGGGGCCTCAAAGGCCGTGACGGCCGCGCTAAAAAAGGCCGGCGCGTCAGAAATCGCCGTGGTGGACGTGGTAAAGACCGAGACGTCCATAACTTACGAGGAGTGCTTTAAATATCATTCGGACGCCGAAATCGTAATAAACGCGACGCCTGTGGGGATGTATCCTAAGGTGGACGAAAGTCCCGTCGATTTGAGAAAATTTAAAAATTGCGCGGCGGTGGCGGACGTAATATACAATCCTCTTGAAACGAAGCTTGTGGCCCAGGCAAAAGAGCTTGGCATGACTGGCGTAAACGGGCTTGAGATGCTTGTGGCCCAGGCCCTTTACGCCGCCGAGTTTTTTCTTGAGACAAAGCTTGACGAGTCGAGGATAGACGAAATATATCAAAAGCTCTTAAAAGAGCATAAAAGCTAAGGAGGAATCCGCAGATGGCCGTTCATGAGGTTAAGATAGCGTCCGACGCGGTCGCCATAATAGCGGCGCTTGCCGCTACGGGCGTAAAGGGAGTAAGCTCCATGGCGGGCAACATTACAAGCGACCTTATAGCCAGGTTTGGAACAAAGGGTCTTTCAAAGGGTGTTCGCGTAGTGATGGAGGACGGCCTCGTCTACGTCGACGTGTCGATCAACGTCAAATACGGATGCAATATAATGCAGGCCGCCAGACAGGTTCAGGCGATGGTCGGGCAGCAGATAGAGACTATGACGGGTTTTGACGTCGCCGAGGTAAACGTTCGCGTAGCCGGCGTCGATTTGGGCGAGTAGGGTGGATTTGGCCATGTCAAGAAGAAAGATCAGGGAAAACTTATATATAATGCTCTTTCGCCTTGAGTTTTACGACACCGAGGACGAGATTAGCCAGCAGGCGGAGATGTTTTTGGAGGACGAGATAAAAGGCGCCACCGACAAAGACCGGGAGGAGCTTCGCCGGAAATTTTATTGCGCGCTCAAAAATCTTGACGCCATCGATTCCGTTATAGCGTCCAAGGCGAAAGGCTGGACAATCGACAGGATAGCCAAGTCCGAGCTTGCCATTTTGCGCCTCGCCGTCTACGAGATCCTTTATTCGGACGTGCCGACGGGAGTGGCTATAAACGAGGCGGTGGAGCTATCAAAGATTTATTGCGCGGACGGCGCGTACCGTTTTATAAACGGCGTCCTTGCCGCGGCGGCGCGCGACCGGGCTGGCGCGGAGTAGACTTTTATGGGACGAGAGGTTTCCGTTTCACAGATAAACGCGTATATAAAAAATATGTTTTCGGACGAGAGGGCGCTTAGGGACGTTTCGGTTCGGGGCGAGGCCTCAAACTGTAAATACCACTCGTCCGGCCATATTTACTTTACTATAAAAGACGCTTCCTCGCAGC
>CAZTVO010000126.1:0-3704 GCA_964617075.1 uncultured Jutongia sp. | reverse complement strand
CCTTGCAGGGCGAGAGCGAAGAGTAGCATAAGACGATATTTTTAATTGACATAAAAAGGCGGGTGTGCCGGCATGCGGCGCACCCGCCTTTTTACGCGTTTTAATCGATGAAAAACTATTGATTGAAAAATTTTACGCCGTCCTTTTCGCCATATACGGCAAATCCCGCAAATCCTGCCTGCTCCAGCTTATTTATGAATTTTCCGAGTTTTTTTGGCCTTAAAATAACGGAAACCCTATAGCGGTTTTTTTCTCGAAGTTCTTCCGCGTACGAAAGCGCGGCGGCGTAGTTTCCATCATCGTAAAATAGCGCTATAAGCTTTTTTTCATCAGACATCTTAAAGCCGTTTTCCATAAGTATCGCAAATATTCTTTCAAAGCCTATTGAAAAGCCGACGGCCGGGACGTCCTCATTTAAGAATTTGCCGATAAGTCCGTCATAACGGCCTCCCCCCGCGACGGCTCCGCCGTACCCGTCGGCCTCAATTTCAAATATAGTTCCAGTATAATATCCTTGTCCGCGCACCAGCGACGGAGAAAATTCAATCGGTATGGAGCCGTTTGAAACTGTGGTTACAACTTCCATGATGCGTCTGATGCCGCAGACGCATTCCTCGCCGCATATTGAGGCGGCACCGTCCAGATCGAGGCCGCTGCCCTCTAATAGCGAAATGAACCTGTCGACGGCTTTAAAATCAAGACCGCCGTCAAGCATTTCCTCTTTAACGCCGTTTAATCCGATTTTATCAAGTTTGTCGAACATGATGGCAAGCCTTTCATTGTCAGTTTCTTTAAAGCCGGCATAGGCAAATACGTTTTTTAAAATGCGTCTGTCGTTTATTTTCACCTTATATTTTTCAATTCCTATGCGAGACATCGCTTTTGACGTAGTAAGTATAAGTTCTATTTCGGCGTCAATAGACGCGTTCCCGATTATGTCGATGTCGCATTGGATGAACTCGCGGAGCCGCCCTTTTTGGGGACGTTCGGCGCGGTACACCCTATCCATTTGTATTACTTTGAACGGACACATAAGCTCGTTTCTGTTATTCGCAAAGTAGCGTGACAGGGGAAGGGTAAGGTCGTATCTTAACCCCATGTCGGAGAGTTTATCTTCGGACACGTCCCCACCCGAAATCACGGAGGAAAGTTTGTCGCCTCTTTTTAATATTTTAAAAATAAGGCCTAAATTTTCGCCTCCGTCGCTTTTATCAAGATTTTCGGCGCTTTCAATAATGGGCGTGGCAATTCGCTCAAAGCCCGCGTCAAGATATGTTTCTAAAATTATTTTCTGCAGACGGTCGCGAATTTTCTCTTCATATGGCAGATAGTCCCTTGTTCCTTTGACTGGCGTAGACTTCATCCCAGACTCCTTTCGTGCCGTATTTCCGTATGGAAAGGCCGGCTATAGTCAATTTTAAAAAGCATTCTATACAATATGGCGTAAATCGTCAAATTTGTACACAAATGATTTTTTGACGCGTTTTTTGCGCCACGCTATATGGTGCAGACAAAATTTTGCGATTTCATGTCATGGTAGGCGATACTGTCGCGCCGCGATACGTCATACACCTTGAGTATGTCCGAAAGCTCGGCGTTTTCAGGAGATATTTCGGGCAGAATATTTTTCATGCGTTCAAGCCGCTCGGGGAGGAAATAGTTAGTCTTTTCATTTTCAAATATAGCGACGTAAAGAATATCCGCCTCCACCAGATCCTGAAATATATGGCTTCCGTACGAAAGCTCCGGAAGGTAGCCAGCTCTGCTTTCCGATACCTCGCATATGATATCGAATTCGCTTATGTCGGAAAAGGAAGTCGGCACACCAAGTTCAGGGGAGGATGTTCCGATTCTGCCTGGCGAAAGAAGCATCATATGTTTTTTCTTGTTTCTGAAATGCCAATTGACGGCCCCGATCGCCTTTGCTATTTTTGGCTTTTCATTGTAGTTCATTTCATAATAGGCGACTGTATCCACCATAACGATATAATCGAGTTTTACGGCGCGCGACAGCCCCATGGAGGCATGGCTGCACGACATAAATTTTTGGGAATCGCAAAGATCGGCAGGAATAACAACCGAGTCGACGTCTTTAGCGACCTGGAGGGGTCTGCATTGCAGTAGGTTGATTACATACTCGCCCGATTCAGAAACGTTTATTGTATATTCAATATCTACCGGATAGTCATATTCATGCTGTATTAAAGCCATTATTTCTCGCATGTCGTCCATAAGGGCGGCGTTTTTTACAAGGCCGGCGCATGATACGAACAAAACGTCGCGCCTTTGCCCGCGCTCGCGAAACATTGATTCGGCGTCGTAGTCGTGTTCAAAAAGCAGGTTTTTAAGATATTTTGGAAGAGCTTTTTCCAGCGTCTGAAACGGCACGCTTTCAACCTTTTCAGACATCATATCGATTACGTCCGCTTTTCGCTGCGAGTATTGATGCTTTTCTGCGGCTGTGGCGGCCGCGGACATTTCAGGCGCGTCCATGCCCACGAGGCGCGGATACGAACCCTCGGCGCGGTCGACGGCGCCGGTGCCTAGCCCCATTACAAGCCGCAGCATTCCCGCTTTCGCGTCCATGGATTTTGAAAAGAGGTAGGGGCTGTATGAATATCCGACCCCCGCGGCGCATGGCATGAAATAATTTTCATATCTCATTCCGGAAACCCTTTGAACTAGAATGGACATCTGTTCGTCCCTTTCGGCCAGGCCCCTTCTTAGCCGGTAGTCAAGGGCGGATTTGCTCATTGTGCTCGCGTATACCGTCCGCACGGCATCCTCAAATTCGCGGAGGCGTTTTTCAATGCTTCCCGCGTTTGCGCAGAATACCGATTCATATTTGCCGGCAAAGGCATTGCCGAATCCGTCCTCCAAAATGCTGCTCGAGCGCACGATTATCGGGTTTTGCCCGTAGTAGTCAAGCATACGCATAAACTGCTCTTTTATGCTGCCCGGGAAGGAGCCCTTTTTTAGGCAGTCGGCAAACGTGTCAGCCAGCGAAAAATATTCTTCGCGGCTGCGCTGCCTGACTTTGATGTCCCATATGTTGTTGTATACGATGAAAGAATAAAACACGTCGGAGCCTATGTAAAAAGAGTCATGGGGTTCAAGCCTCAAATATAAGTCGGGGCGCAGGTTTTCAATCAGCTTCCTTGCCAGGAGCATGCCGCACGCCTTTCCCCCAATCATGCCCGTGCCGATCATGCGGTTCTTTATCTGAGAGTAGTCGTCAAGCGTGAAATTGTCTTTTATCATCTTGCGCAGTTTTCTGTCCCGCGTCATCATTACGTCGCAAATGTGGGCGCACTCTTTTGAAACATCCATCCCCTGCGCGTGCATCTGCAGCGTTAGGGAAAAGAAGCGCTCCCAGCTGTCGCGGTTTTGATCCACCCCATGTGACTGCGCGCCCTCCATCAGCCTGTAGAATCTGCTCACGCTGACCCCGTCCATGAGCGGCATAAAAGAACCGTCTTTCGGGTCGTAGACGTGGGGAAGAAACATGGTGTCCGAATAGCGGTTCCAGACTTTGATAGGCTTTACGTAGACATGCGCGTCGTCCGAGTATACGTCCAGAAAAAGCTGTGTCGTGTCCCGTATTTTCGCTATCGCGTCAAAAGAATGCTTTCCGCGTATCAGCGGGAAAAAGGCAACCGTGTCAAGACTGAACAGGTACGGACATGTGACCCTGAAAAAATTTC
>CAZTVO010000125.1:0-3899 GCA_964617075.1 uncultured Jutongia sp. | reverse complement strand
ATCTCCATATCCTGCCTGCCGTGCTTCCAGTTAAGCCACGAAATGGCGTTGTCCTGGCAATAGGCGTTGTTGTTTCCAAACTGCGTGTTTCCAAATTCGTCGCCGGCAAGTATCATTGGCGTCCCCTGACTGCACAAAAGCATAAGAAACGCGTTCCTTATCTGCCTCATCCGCCTCGCGACTATGGCCTGCTTCCTTGATTTCCCTTCTATGCCGCAGTTCCAGCTGTAATTATGTTCCGTGCCGTCCCTGTTCATCTCGCCATTGGCGTCGTTGTGCTTTATGTCGTATGAAACAAGGTCCATCATCGTAAAGCCGTTTACATATGTGATGAAATTTACCACGGAGCATTTGGCGGAATTATGCTTGAAGCGGTTCACGAAGCTTCCCACCATGCCCTCGTCGCTCTTTAAAAACCTCCTCGCGTCGTTCATAAAGCCTTCGTTGTATTCGGCCAAAAACATCTTGGAATAATCTTCTCCGGAATTCTTTAGAGAATTCTCGTCCCAGTACGACGCCAAAATCTTTACGCCCGACAAAATCGGATCCGAAACAAGGGCTATCTGAGGCATGACTTCCCGATTGACGCGAAAGCCGTCCACATGGTACTCAAGAACCCAGTTTCTTAAGCAGTCCGTCATAAGATAAAGGTTTGTTCCGGGCGAAAAATAAATATCCATCAATACTTCTATGCCCTCTTTATGAAAGCTTTTTATGAGATCTTTAAATTCTCTGACAGGGTTGGCCTTATCCGCCGCGTAGGCCGACTTTGGCGCAAGGTAATAAGTATCTGGCGCGCCGTATCCCCAATAGTTGTATTTTACGCCGTCATCCGCGCCGGACGCGGACGGCCGCGGCTCGTCATAAAGCACCTCGTTAAACTCATAGCACGGCAGGAGCATGACCGCGTTTACGCCAAGCTCCTTTATATACGGCATCTTTTCACAAAGGCCGGCAAACGTCCCCTTGTGCTTTACGCCGGACGACGAGTGCTTCGTATATCCCCTTACATGGAGCTGATAAAGTATCACCTCGTTAAACGGACGCCTTATCTGACAATCCTCGTCCCACTCGTAATCGTCAAGGCATATGCCGCCCCTCATGGGAATCTTTCCATTAGAGCCGTTTACCTTTCCCCACGAGGAATGTCCATGAACAACGTGCGCATATGGATCAATAAAATCTCTCCCGTCGGCCTCATACATATATTCAAAATCTTCAGACAGAATCTGCGGGATGCTTCTGTCGTCCTTACGGTCGTTTATATCTATGATCGTGACAAAATAGACCCCGCCCCTTTTAAATTCGTCCGTAAGGGGAATGACGCAAGCCGGCTCTTTGTGTCCTATATAATAAATTTTAAGCTTGCAATCCTTCTCATTCGGCAAATAGACTGAAAACTGCACTCCCGCCGCGGCCCTAATCACTCCAAATGCCAGTACGTCGCCCTGTTTGATTTTAAAAAGACTTTTTTTCTTATCCATTATGCGCTCTCCTTATACCTGTCGTTCAAGTCCGCCATCTGCCACGCGCTCCATCGTTAACCGTCGCCTTATTCCTTCTGTCTCTACCTCCCTCGTCAGCCAAAATTCCACGCTACATAATCTGCTTCCATGACATGAATCCCGCCATATATACGGCCAAAAGCATGGAAGACGTCGCCACGGCCGCCTGATACGCCCTAGGATGCCTGTCAAAGAGCTCTCCAAGTATTATAAACATCGGAAACGCGCACGACATATATCTGCCGCCGCTTATCAAAAAAGTCACGGAATAATTTATCATCGTATATACGAACAAAAAAGCGGTATATTTAAGCGGATGCCTGCGTATCCCATAAAAAAGCAGGATAAGCGCGACAAAAAACAGTATCAGCTCGGGCAGCCATATGGACGCCGCGAGGGTATTGGCCGTGTCATCCGAAAACGCGTATCCGGCTATCTCCTTTAAGGCGTTCGTAAAATATGTGGGCTCATGGTACCAATGCTGCTTTTGGTAAACAGAAAACTGGAAAGGATTGCCCTCCGTCCTATAGTTTATGTAAAAATATATCAGATTGCCCACAGGCATCAGCAGAAGAAAAATCCCTTTAGTTAAAATATGCCTGACAAGCAGCCTGCCCTCTTTTTTCTTAATCATCAAAAAAGGCTTGTAAAAAGTGAAAAACTCGACTCCCGCCACGCCAAGAAGCAATATTCCCTGCACCCTGCACAGCGAACACAATATCCCCGCGACTCCCGCGGTGGGCCAATTATGCTTTTTTATGAAATAAAACCCAGCCGACATCGTGCAAAAAAACAGGCTTTCCGACATCATGCCGCCGTAAAAAAAGGCAAAGGGATATACCGACAAGCAGACCAGGGCCTTTTGCGCGACGCTTTTTTTATATTCCTCGGCTATCAAGGCATAGAAAAAGCACGCCCCAACGACAAAACACACCGCCGACACGGCCATCGCCGCGGCCTCCCAATTCCTTATGACGACGTGCGCAGCCCTTACAAGCCATGGATAAAGCGGAAAAAACACCAAAAAGAGATGCTTTCCGTCTTCAACACACCCGGAATATCCCTTGCGCGCTATATCTATATAATTCGGCGCGTCCCACCTTTTCCACGATTCGAGAAAATCGCCAAAACCAAAAGACGTCCCGTCAGAAAAAATGCACATATACGCGGCGCCCGCGATCCAGACGGCGAGCCTAAACGCAAGCATGAGCGCGGCAACGCCCAAAATATCGCGCTTTGAGACCTTTTCACCCTCAAACTCCCTCTTTAAAGAATCAGCCGCCTCCCCTTTTCCAATATTTAATCCCGACTGGCGCAAAAAACACGCCAGCCAAAGCAGCGCAAACGCCAGGACGGCCGCGCTTAAAATAAATGACATAAAAATCCCCCTGTAGACGTCGATTGGGCTAACCGCCCGACATTCCCATTATACACATAAAAATTGTTTTTCTCAAATCATATATAAATTTTTCCAACCTTTTGCTTATACTTATTTTTTTAATCGCTAATTCGTCATTGAAAAAGCCCAAAAAGCCTTGCAAAATCGACAATTTACTGTAAAATGGTATTTGTCTGCGGCGCGTACGGCGCGCTTTTTTTGACGCATTCACAATAATAGAAGGGGATCGGTTATTATGATACAGGCAAGCGACGTAACGCTGCGCTTCGGAAAAAAGGCGCTGTTTGAGGACGTCAACATAAAATTTACCGAAGGGGGATGCTATGGCCTCATAGGCGCGAACGGCGCCGGCAAATCCACTTTTTTAAAAATACTGGCCGGCGAGATAGAGCCAAGCAAAGGCGAAATAATCATAACGCCAGGACAAAGGCTGTCGTTTTTAAAACAGGACCACTTCCAGTACGACGAATACGACGTGCTGGATACCGTCATAATGGGAAATGAACGCTTATACGACATAATGAAAGAAAAGGAAGAAATATACGCGAAAGAGGATTTTACCGAGGAGGACGGCATAAAAGCCAGCGAACTTGAGGCGGAATTCGCGAATATGAACGGCTGGGAGGCCGAGGCGGACGCGGCGTCGCTGCTAAACGGCCTGGGCATTTCAAGCGAGGCGCACCACGGAAAGATGAAGGAGCTTCTTGATTCCGACAAGGTAAAAGTCCTTTTGGCGCAGGCGCTTTTCGGAAGCCCCGACATACTTCTCCTTGACGAGCCGACGAACCACTTAGATCTTGACGCGATAAGGTGGCTTGAGGACTTTCTTATCGACTTCGACAACATCGTGATAGTGGTCTCGCACGACCGATACTTCCTAAACAAGGTGTGTACGCACATCGCGGACATAGACTACGCCAAGATACAGCTGTACGCGGGCAATTACGACTTCTGGTACGAATCAAGCCAGCTTATGATAAAGCAGATGAAGGAGG
>CAZTVO010000124.1:2310-3951 GCA_964617075.1 uncultured Jutongia sp. | reverse complement strand
ACGACGTGATGGACGGGTGGAACAGCTACGTCGCCGGGGAGCGCGAGCGGGAGCTTGGGCAGATCATAAAGGACGAGGGGCTGCGGGAGCCGGAGACGCGCAGGTTTATGGAGAACGCCTTTCGGGACGGAGAGGTCAGGACGACCGGCACCGACATCGACCGCCTGATGCCGCCAGTCTCCCGCTTCGGCGGGAGCGGCGCGAGATCCAAAAAGAAACAGACGGTAATAGACAAGCTAAAGGAGTTTTTTGACCGCTTCTTTGGAATCGGCGGCGGCCCGTTCGCGAAAGAGGCGGCAGCGGGGGGCGGGGACTATTCTGACAAAGCCGCCGGGCGGCCGCTCCCGATGGTCGCGGAAGGGGCGGCATATGGCAAGGAGAATTAAATTTCGGCTCTTGGCCGGATTGGCAATGACATCGTTTTCAAAAAAATTTTGTCGGACTCGCGCACGGTGCAAAAAATGCGGCAAAATGTGGAATTAAATCTTAAAAAAACGCGTATTAAGCCGTCAAATGCATCCCTTTGCAAACGTTTTCGCATTTTTCAATGGCATTTCTTTCTTCTGGAACTCATAATTGCAAAACAAGCCTTAAGCCGATTTTGGTCATCAAAGACAGGGCGGCATGACAAACGCGGACATGTGGACATCATACGGAATAGGCATATTGACACTATATGGATATATGTCGGAAGAAAGCGAGGAGAGTACAAATGAAAAGTGCCATAAGCAGGTTTAGAAGCGTGGCGGGCATAATTTTAGGTTTTGCGTTGACGGCGGTCGGACTGACGGGATGCGCAAGCGGCGGATCAGACACGTCCGGCGCGCAGTCGGGCAGCGAAGAGAAAGGCGGCGCGCAGTCCAGTGAAGAAAAAAGCGGCCAATTAAAGACGCTGCGCATAGGGCTTGCGGGCAGCGAAGAGGGATCCATCCTCTACAATGCCGTATACGCCGTAAAGGATGGATATTTTGAGGAAGAACTAAAACAGGTAGGGTATAAGCCCGAGTACATTTATTTTTCGACCGGAGGCCCCGCGATGAATGAGGCGTTCGCGGCGGACGAGCTTGACGTAGCTTTAGTTGGAGATTTGCCAATGTTTGTGGCAAAAAGCAGCGGAATAGATACAAAGATTATAGCGGAATTGCATTCAAAAATGCAATATGCTCTGTTGGCGGCAAACAAGGATATAAAAGAGCCAAAGGATTTGGAGGGAAAAAAGGTGATTGTTCCTACCGGAACTGTTACCGAGTTTTTCTGGAGGAATTATGCAAAGGCCAACGGAATCGATCTCGACAAAGTGGAGATTGTAAACGCCGCGGCTGACGCGAATTCCCTTCTGCAGACTGGCGACGCGGACGCATATGCCACGCCTGTCTACACCGCGGAGATGTCTAGGCTCAATGGACTTGGCGATATACTTGAGGGCGGCGCGGACACGTCGGACATTTTTACGACGTTCGCTGTTGAAATAACCCAAAAGATACTTGACGAAAATGACGACGTAGGGGTTGCGCTCAACAAGGCGCTTATCCGTTCATACAACGATATCATCGCCGATAAGGACGCGTTTTACGACGCGGTTGCCAGCGAATATTTCACAAAAGAGATATGGAAAGTTGATTTTTCATTGTCAAATCCTCG
>CAZTVO010000124.1:0-2300 GCA_964617075.1 uncultured Jutongia sp. | reverse complement strand
TGACGAAAGCCTTTCCTTCCTCTCTCCTAAGATAACGGATGAAACGCTTTCATACTACAAGGATTTGAATGAATGGGCGGCTCAAAATTCCATAATAAGGGAAACGGTTGACGTCGATTCTTTTGTGGACACGTCTTATTACGAGCGGGCCGCCGCCGAGCTCGGCGAAGAATAGGCGATTTGGAGGAAAACAAGACGGCATGTGGAACGAAAAAACCTTTGATGGACATATTGGAAGGACTATGAACGATACGGAAATGTCTTTTGTCCAAAAAGAAAACCCGGCAAAAGGCAAGCCAAACGTCATATACATAGTTCTTGACGACATGGGATTCGCTCAGCTTGGGTGCTACGGCTCTACGATTCATACGCCTAATATAGACAGGCTGGCGAATGAGGGCATAAGGTTCAACAATTTCCATACGACGGCGATATGCTCCGCGACAAGGTGCAGCCTTCTTACCGGGGCAAACCATCATTCCGCCGGCGTAGGCGGCCTTTTGGAATTTACAACCGGCATTTCAAATAATGCCGGCGGCATTCTTCCGGAATATGGAACGGCCGCGGAAATACTAAGGGAATATGGATATAGGACTTTCGCCGTGGGCAAGTGGCATCTTTCTGACATTCAGGAAATGAACCAAGACGGGCCGTATCAGAACTGGCCTTTGGGAAAGGGTTTTGACAATTATTACGGTTTTTTGGCATGTCAGATGAATCAATGGAATCCTACTCTTACAAGGGACAACACGTTTGTGCCCGCCCCAAAAAAGGCAAGGGACGGGTACCATCTTTCCGAGGATTTGACAGACAAGGCCATAGAATACATATATCATCACGAGATGGAACAAAAAGAGCAGCCGTTCTTTCTCTATCTGGCCTACGGCGCGATGCACGCGCCTCATCATGCCCCGAAGGAGTACATAGACAGATACAAGGGCAAATTTGACGCGGGATGGGACAAAATCCGCGAGGAATGGTTTAAAAATCAGAAAAGAATGGGCGTAATACCGCAGGACGCGGAGCTTACAGAACGTAACGAATTGATTGCTCCGTGGGACGCGCTTTCAGAAAAGGAAAAGAAGGCGTACGCGCGATCTATGGAGGTCTTCGCGGGGTATCTAGAGCATACCGACGCCCAGATTGGCAGGCTTATCGGATATCTGGAGGACATAGGAAAGCTCGACGATACGATAGTGGCGTTTATTTCAGACAACGGCACGTCGCCCGAGGGCGGCATTTCAGGAACTCATAATTCGTTCATGGGATTTGAAATGGAGAATGCCGACGACGCGCAGACTAAAAGGATTCTTAACCACTACGATGATTTGGGCGACGAATACAGCTGGCCGCACTACCAGATGGGTTGGGCAAACGCCGGCAATACGCCTTTTAAGTGGTACAAAACGTGGGTGCATAACGGCGGCGTAAAAGATCCTCTTATTGTGCGTTATCCGCGGGCGATAAAGGAGCCCGGCTCCGTAGCCTGCCAGTATACGCACGTTTCCGATGTGACGCCTACCGTCCTTGAACTGCTTGGACTAAAGAAGCCCGAATCAATAAGGGGCGTCCCGCAAAAGCCTTTCGAGGGAACAAGCTTTGCCTATGTGCTTGACAATGTCGGCGCGGCGCCTTTAAAGAGAGTGCAGCATTATGAAATGTTTGGAAACAGGGCCATATACAAGGATGGATGGAAGGCTGTCGTAAATCACGCGTTTTCCGACAGTTTTGACGATGACAAGTGGGAGCTTTATCACGTGGAGGAGGATTATTCGGAAAAGTACGACGTCGCGGACAAGTTTCCAAAAAAGCTTGAACAGCTTAAGGAGGAGTGGCTGATAGAAGCCGCGAGGCATAATGTGTTTCCGATGTTTCCGCTCGCGTTCCACAAAACGACCGACGAAATTACAAAAAACAGGTACAAGGCGGCCGTGCCCGAGGCAAATCTGATCTACAAGAATGTGATTCTTCCGCATGAGAGGTCAACGGATCCCGGCCTTTTGTTTAGAAGCCACGAAGTAAGCGCGAAGCTTAACAGGAAATCGCGTAAAGAGGGCGGCGTAATTATATCGAAGGGCGACCGCCTGGCGGGAATTAGCTTTTACATTCTAAACAACAGGCTTAAGTATTCCTACAACTTAGACGGCGAAAATATCTACAGCGTGGAATCGGACGCCGAACTTCCTCTTGGCGAGACGAGTGTTTCATATCGCATGGAACTGCCTGACAAAAAAAGCGGATCTGTCGCGATTTTCATTGACGGAAGAAAAGCCGGAGAGGTCTATATCCCATCTTTGATA
>CAZTVO010000123.1:0-4086 GCA_964617075.1 uncultured Jutongia sp. | reverse complement strand
GCCCGGCGAAAAAACCGGGCGCATGAGGTGAGAA
The DNA here is from genome assembly GCA_964617075.1 of uncultured Jutongia sp. GTDB lineage: Bacteria > Bacillota > Clostridia > Lachnospirales > Lachnospiraceae > Butyribacter. The sequence goes on along the minus strand of CAZTVO010000123.1, from coordinate 4,052 downwards.
TCCATGCCCCCGGCCGGGGGACCGTTAACTTTGTCAAAAATGTTTTCATCCATTCCATTCTCCATTTCCGTAAACAAAGCTTTTGCCAAAATTCAACTTAAAGACAACAATCCAAATATATGAAAAGCCTGTCGTGAATTTAAATTTTATGCCGCCATGAAGTTTTGTTTACTGCTGATGTTAAAATTCAATTATGTCGGAGCTGTTTTCAAGGAAGCCTTTGACTCCAAAAGCCTGCTATATGTCGAGATTCTTGACAAATTTCGCATTTTCCTCTATGAATCTGCGCCTGGGCTCCACCTTGTCGCCCATAAGCGTATTAAATACCACGTCGACTTCCGCCTCGGAATTTCTGTCCACATTCACCCTAAGAAGAGTCCTCTTTTCCGGATCCATCGTGGTTTCCCAAAGCTGGTCGGCGTCCATCTCCCCAAGTCCCTTATAGCGCTGTATTCTATTATTGCCGTCGCGTCCAATCTCACTTAGTATCTCTTTAAGTTCCTTATCGTCGTACGCGTAGCGCGCGGTCTTGTTTCTCTCGATTTTATAGAGAGGGGGCTGCGCGAGATATACGTGCCCCTGCCTTATAAGTTCGGGCATGAACCTGTATAGAAACGTAAGCATTAGCGTCGCTATGTGGGCGCCGTCAACGTCGGCGTCGGTCATAATTATTATTTTATCGTATCTTAGCCTGCTTATGTCAAAATCGTCCGCAATTCCCGTTCCAAAAGCGGTAATCATCGCCTTTATCTCGTTATTTACAAGAATCTTGTCAAGCCTGGACCTCTCTACGTTTAAAATTTTGCCCCTTAAAGGAAGGATGGCCTGAGTGGCCCTGTTTCTGGCATTTTTTGCATTTCCTCCCGCGCTGTCTCCTTCGACGATATAAATCTCGCAATTTTTCGGATTTTTATCGCTGCAGTCGGAAAGCTTGCCAGGAAGCGCTGTCGCGTCAAGAGCCGTCTTTCTTCTTGTTAAATCCCGCGCCCTTCGCGCCGCGTCCCTCGCGCGCTGCGCAAGCACCGCCTTATCGCAGATAATTTTTGCGATGGAAGGATTTTGCTCAAGAAAATACGTAAGCTGTTCCGTCACTACGGAATCAACCGCGCCCCTTGCCTCGCTGTTGCCAAGTTTTTGTTTCGTCTGGCCTTCAAACTGCGGCTCGCTTATCTTAATGCTTATTATAGCCGCGAGCCCCTCCCTTATATCTTCGCCCGAAAGATTCTGATCGCCGTCTTTTAAAATATTATTTTTTCTAGCATAGTCGTTAAACGTCTTTGTAAGCGCGTTTTTAAATCCCGCAAGATGCGTGCCCCCTTCCGGAGTTACTATATTGTTTACAAAACTATAAGTGCTGTCCTGATAGGAATCGTTATGCTGCATCGCGACCTCGACGTAAATGTCATTTTTTTGTCCTTCGCAGTAGATAACCTCTTCGTAAAGCGGATTCTGGCTTTTATTCAAATACTGCACATACTCCTTGATTCCTCCCTCGTAGTGAAACGTCCGTATTTTAGGCTCTTCCTTTCTTTTGTCTATGAGGGTTATCTTTAATCCTTTAGTAAGAAACGCTATCTCACGCAGACGCTCCCTTAACACGTCAAAATCAAAAACTGTTTCCTCAAATATCTCGCTATCGGGCAAAAAGGAAACCTCCGTGCCGGTCCTTGACGTAGTTCCCGTTTCTTTAAGCGGATACATGGCTTTTCCGCGCTCATATCTTTGACTGTATTTTTTTCCATTCATATGAACCGTCACCTCGAGCCATTCGGAAAGCGCGTTTACAACTGACGCGCCAACTCCGTGAAGCCCGCCTGAAACCTTATATCCTCCTCCTCCAAACTTTCCTCCGGCGTGCAGCATTGTAAAGACCACTTCTACCGCGGACTTGCCCGCTTTTTTATTTATTCCTACAGGTATGCCCCTGCCGTTGTCGACAACGCAAATGGAGTTGTCCGCGTTTATCGTGACTTCTATTTCACTGCAAAACCCCGCCAAAGCCTCGTCGACGGAATTGTCCACGATTTCGTATACGAGATGGTGAAGCCCTCTGGCAGACGTGCTGCCAATATACATTCCAGGCCTTTTGCGCACCGCCTCAAGGCCTTTCAAAATTTGAATCTGATCGGCTCCATATTTTCCACTTGCTTCTGTTTCCATAACTGCCCCCGCAATTTCCGCGCCTTTTTATCGTGCGCATTTGATTATGCCGCCGTCAACCTGTTAAAGCGGCTTTTTTATCCTTTTTCCACATATATTTTTCCGCTTCTGACTTTAAAAACCCTGTCTAACGCCGCCTTCCTTCCGATAAACTCCTCCAATCCGGTACACGTGACTATGGCCTGCATGCCGCCCAAACTGTCCAACACATAATTCTGCCTGCTTCTGTCCAACTCCGACAATACGTCGTCAAGCAAAAGGACGGGCGCGTCGTTTATCATTTCCTTGACCAACTCTATTTCCGCCAATTTCAAAGAAAGCGCGCATGTGCGCTGCTGGCCCTGGGATCCGTATTTTCTGACGTCCACATCGTCGTTCATAAAGCACAAATCGTCCCTGTGAGGACCCACGCTAGTGGTATAAAACTTTAAATCCCTCTCCCTGGCCATCATTAAATCACGGGCAAACGTTTCCTCGCTTGCGTCGGGCATATAGACTAGGCTTACATGATCTTTATTGCCGGTAAGCCTTTCATTTGTCGTCCTTACAGCATCGGAAAGCCTTTCAATGAATTTTTTTCTGGACGATATTATCGACGAACCGAACTCGACAAGCTTTTCGTCCCAAACGCCCAACACCTCTTCAAGCGACGGCTCCCGGCAAATTTGCTTCAAAAGCCTGTTTCGCTGCAAAAGAGCCTTATTATATTCTCCAAGCTCCCTCAAATATATGCCGTCAATTTTAGAAAGCTCAAAATTGATAAACTTTCTTCTTTCGGATGGCCCATTTTTTACAATCTTTAAATCCTCGGGCGAAAAAACAATTATATTTACAAACCCAATCAGCTCGCTTGACCGCTTTATCGGAACGCCGTCTATGGCGATGCCTTTCGGCTTGTTTAAGCGAAGATGCACGTCAATCCTGTGCCTGACGCCCTTCTTTTGAAAAAACATGCGTATGTGGGCCTCTTCGCTTCCAATCTTTATCAGCTCCGCGTCCCTGCTTCCCCTGTGCGACTTCGATGTGGAGCAGACAAACGCCGCCTCAAGTATATTTGTCTTTCCCTGCGCGTTGTCGCCGTATATTATGTTGGTGCGGTCATGAAATTCAATTTTTTCCTTTTCATAATTTCTAAAATTTCCAACCTCAATAGAATCAATTTTCATAAATTCTATTCTCCAACGACGGTTATTTTTTTCCCTGCGTATTCAAAAAAGTCCGAAGAATGAAGTTTTCTTCCGCGCCTTAATTCCACTTCGCCGTTTACCGACACCTCTCCGCTTTGAATGGCAATCTTTGCCTCCACTCCCGAAGAAACAAGGTTTGAAAGCTTCATAGCCTGCCCCAGCCTTATGTAGTCGTCCCTAATATGTACAGCCTCCATGCCAAACCTCCATTTCCCGCTATTTTACGCACCAAAAAACTGTCATCCAATGTTTACCGGCAATATTAGGTATATATAGCTCTCGTCCCTGTCCTTTATGAAACATGGGGCTTTCGGATTTATCATATATATAGTTACTTCTTCATCGTCTATCGCTCTTAAGGCATCGATTAAAAAACGCGGATTGAAGCCTATCAGCATGTCCTTTCCCTCTTTTGAGAAGTCGTCTATATAGCTGTCCATCCTGCCGCCTTTAGATGAACTATTTATGCCAAAATTTATGCGGCCGTCCCCTATATCGATGATGACGGGCTTTTTTTCCGCCTCGCTTATATATGACAGAGACTGGTCGAGATTTAGAAGCATTTCCCTCCTGTTTAGAGTTATCTGCGTTTCGTAGTCGCCGGACAGCATCCTGTCTATGTCGTAATATTCTCCCTCAATAAGCCTAGACAGCACGATCGTATCCTCAAATTCAAAAAGGACGTGGCTGTCGGTAAAAAAAATG
>CAZTVO010000122.1:0-4274 GCA_964617075.1 uncultured Jutongia sp. | reverse complement strand
TCAAAGGCTCCTCCGCAAATAAAAAGTATGTTGGTAGTGTCGAGCTGATAAAATTCCTGATGCGGGTGCTTCCTCCCTCCCTGCGGCGGCACGCTCGCGACGGTGCCCTCTAAAATCTTTAAAAGTGCCTGCTGGACGCCTTCCCCGGACACGTCCCTCGTTATTGACACGTTTTCGGCCTTGCGCGTAATCTTGTCTATTTCGTCTATGTAGATAATCCCGTGCTCGGCCCTGTCCATATCGTAGTCCGCCGCCTGTATGATCTTTAAAAGAATATTCTCGACATCCTCGCCCACGTAACCCGCTTCGGTAAGCGCGGTGGCGTCCGCTATGGCAAAGGGTACATTTAAAATCTTAGCGAGAGTCTGCGCAAGAAAAGTCTTTCCCGAACCTGTCGGCCCAACCATCATGATGTTGCTTTTTTGAAGCTCGACGTCCACGCTCTTTCCGGAAAGCACGCGCTTGTAATGGTTGTATACGGCAACTGAAAGAACTTTCTTCGCGTCTTCCTGTCCGACGACATAGTCGTCCAGAAACTCTTTTATTTCCTTTGGCTTCAAAAGATTTATGTCCGAACCGCCATCCGGCACGTCGTCTTCCGCATCCATAATGTCAGCGCACAGCGATATGCACTGGTCACAAATATAGACCCCCTGGCCGGCAATCAATTTGTGGACCTGATCCTGCGTCTTGCCGCAAAAAGAGCATTTCAGCTTTAAATCATCCTTTTTCCCCGCCATCGCTACCTCCAACTGCTTCACGCTTCACTATAATTTCATCTATAAGCCCATAATCCTTTGCCTCCTGGGCGCTCATGTAGTAGTCGCGCTCCGTATCCTGCTGCACCTGTTCAAGGCTCCGGCCGGTATTCGCCGCAAGTATCTCATTCAGCCTGCTTCTAGTCTTTAATATCTGTTCGGCCACGATGCGTATCTCAGTTTCTTGTCCCTTCGCGCCGCCTGACGGCTGATGTATCATGATTTCAGCGTTTGGCAGGGCATACCTTTTCCCCTTTACTCCTCCCGCAAGCAAAAAAGCCCCCATGCTCGCGGCAAGGCCCATGCAGATCGTCGACACGTCACATTTAATGTAATTCATCGTATCGTATATAGCGAACCCCGCGCTTACGGAGCCGCCCGGACTGTTTATGTAAAACTGGACATCCTTTTGCGAATCCTGCGATTCAAGAAAAAGGAGCTGTGAAACTATGAGGCTGGCGACATCGTCGTTCACCTCTCCGGTAAGAAATATTATCCTCTCCTGCAGAAGCCTTGAATAGATGTCGTAGGAACGCTCTCCGCTGCTGGTCTTTTCTATAACGTAAGGTATGCTGTATCCCATAAATGTGCACCTTTCCTTTCTTGCGCCGCCAGGCGGCGCCGTCATTTTTCGATATGGCTTTCCATAACTAAATCCACCGCCTTTTGAACCGCTACATCCATGCCGATGCGCTTCCTCTCCTCGTCGTCGATCATCTCCTTGACCTTGTCGACCTGCGTGTTGTACATCTGCGACATCTTTTCAATCTCTTTTTCGATCTCTTCATCGGAAGCCTCTATGCCCTCAGCGGCGACAACCGCCTCAAGCACCAGGCGGCTCTGTATGCTAAGCAGCGCCTGCGGCCTGAAATCCTCGGACATCTTCTGCATCGTCAGTCCAGTAAACTTCATATATTGCTCGAATGCAAGCCCCTGCCGCTGAATGCTGTCGGCAAACTCCTGAATCATCTGCTTCGTCTGCGTGTCAATCATAGGCTCCGGAACATCCATTTGGGAATTTTCGATTATCTTTTTGACGACCGCCTCTTCCCTCTCCCTCTTTAACTCCGCCTCCTTGCTCTCTAAGAGCTTTTTTCTCAAATCTTCCTTATATTCGTCAAGCGTGTCGAAATCGGACACGTCCTGCGCAAAATCGTCGTCGACGTCAGGAAGCTCCTTTATCGTTATTTCGTTTAGCTTCACCTTAAACACGGCCGGCCGTCCCGCCAGCTCCTCCGACTGATAGTCGCTTGGAAACGTAACGTTTACATCGAATTCGTCTCCCGTATTCTTTCCAACAATCTGCTCTTCAAAACCGTCTATAAACGAATGGGAGCCCAACGTAAGCTCATAGTTCTCGGCCTTTCCGCCTTCGAACGGCTTGCCGTCGATAAATCCGTCAAAATCTATCACCACGCAGTCGCCTTCCGCGGCCGCCCTGTCGTCTACGGTAATCAAGCGCGAGTTTACGTTCCTCGCCCTCTCAATCTCAGCCTCAACTTCCGAGTCTGAAACCTCGGCCTCCATTTTTTCTATTTCAATGCCCTTGTATTCGCCAAGGACAATCTCAGGCTTTACGGCCACGGTCGCCGTAAAAATAAACGGCTTGCCCTTCTCAATCTGAACGGCCTCTATTTCAGGCTGCGAAACCACTTCCAATCCGCTGTCGTCCACGGCGGATTCATAAGCGTCGGGAATCGTCAAATCAGCGGCGTCGTTGTAGAACACGTCCGCTCCATATAAATTTTCTATCATTGCCCGCGGCGCCTTTCCCTTTCTAAATCCCGGCACCGATATCTTTCCTCTTCTTCTTCTATATGCCGCGTCAAGCGCCGCGTCAAAGTCTTGTGCCGAAACTTCTACGGTAAGCTTCGCCATGCTCTTTTCCAATTTCTCTACCTGTACGCTCATCGCAATATTTCCTCCTTAAATATGGGCGCGGCCCGCCCACAGCGCGCCACTTGTACAATATATCACGAACGGCCTTTTAAAATCAAGTATTTTAATATTTTTTATGCAATATGCCGTTTGGCCCTCAATACATCCATTATCCTGTCCGCGTGCTTTCTGCACAGTTCGCCGGTCTGCGCTTCCACCATTATCCGAAGCAGCGGCTCCGTGCCGCTTTCCCTTATAAGTATTCTTCCGTTTTCGCCCAGTTCCCTTTCTATTTCCTTTGCCGCCGCGATTACGTCGGGATCGCTGCCGGCGGCCGTTTTGTCGGCCACTCTGGCGTTTACAAGAAGCTGTGGGTAGATTTCCAAATCTCTTAAAAGCCTAGAAAGTCTTGTCTTCTTTTCAAGCATCACCTCCATAAGCATCAGCGCCGTAAGCACCCCGTCTCCCGTAACCGCATATTTGCTAAAAATTATATGCCCCGACTGCTCTCCCCCAAGCGAATAATTGTTCTCCATCATACAGGCGTTTACATATTTGTCGCCCACCGCCGTTTTTTCGTAAGATATGCCGGCTTTGTCAAACGCCTTGTACAGGCCGAGATTGGACATGACCGTGGTAACAACCGTGTTGTTGTTTAACTCGCCCTTCTCCTTTAGATAGCAGCCGCAAAGATACAAAATCGCGTCGCCGTCGATCACGTCGCCATTATCGTCCACCGCGAGGCACCGGTCGGCGTCGCCGTCAAAAGCAAATCCTACGTCAAGCTGATTTTGTTTGACGAACTCCCTAAGCTTTTCAATGTGGGTGGAACCGCATCCGTCGTTTATATTCAGCCCGTCCGGCTCCATTCCTATTGCGTACGTCTTCGCGCCAAGCGCGTCGAAAACTCCTTTCGCAACGGAATACGAGGAGCCGTTGGCGCAGTCAAGCCCCACTTTTATATTTTTAAAAGAACGGGTCGCAAGCGACATCAGATATCCTATGTACCTGTGACGGCCTATGGCGTAGTCTATCGTACGCCCAACATTCTCCTTTACGGCAAATGGCAGCTCGCCCATTTTGCCGTCTATATATTCTTCTATATCTTCCTCTATCCGCGCCTCGAGCTTGTACCCGCTGCCGTTTATTATCTTGATTCCGTTGTCGTAATATGGATTGTGGCTGGCCGAAATCATTATTCCGCAGTCAAACTGCTCCGTCCTGACCACGTAGGAAACGCTTGGCGTAGGAGTCACGTGAAGAAGATAGACGTCCGCGCCTGATGCCGTAAGCCCCGCCGAAAGCGCATCCTCAAACATGTAGCTTGAGCGCCTAGTATCCTTTCCTATCACGATTCTGGCCTTATGTTCGCGGCCGTACCGCCAGCCTAAAAATCTCCCTACTTTGTATGCATGCATTACGTTCAAATCGACGTTTGCCTCGCCCCGGAAGCCATCCGTGCCAAAATATTTCATTGTATCAAAAACCTCCCTCGCAAATGCTTGCAAATTAAACCGCACGGTAGGAATTTTAGCATAACGCATCCCTTAAATCAATATTGGCCCGCCATCGACAGCAGCTTTGTCACTGTCAAGTAATCGTTGGCAACTTTTTTCATACACGATTTCCTTACTGTAA
>CAZTVO010000121.1:0-4339 GCA_964617075.1 uncultured Jutongia sp. | reverse complement strand
TGCTTGTGGGACGGATGCTTCTGCCCTGGAAGCACGGCAATGAGCTTTTTACAATATTCGCGGTTCACAATGCTTATTATGACGGCGCCGTATTGCCTAAAATGCTTCATGCCGTAATGATGGGAAAGCTCCGCGTCAAAATCATTGCCCAAATATATGTTGGCCTCGTAAAGCATGCCCTTAACGTCATGGATGACGCTTCTGGCAAGATTCGTATCCGTCACCGGCTTTTTTTCGTGAAGCTCGTCATTCGCCTTATATGCCCTGCTGGCGACCACGCCGTCATAAAACTCCCCGCTGGTCATTTGTCTGTCGTGATTGGGCATCGCAAAAAAGACGTCGCCGCGCGTAAGCTCATCCCCCTCATTGACGTCATGCTTAAGATATACTCCCCTCATAAGCGAATTTAAGGAATCAATCTCTTCCTGGCTTATGTAGCGCTCCGTCTCCCTCTTCATCCTGCATATTTCCCTCGCATCGACTATCGACTTCACCCATTTGTCCGCCTGCTCCGGATTCATCGAATACGCATTCAGCTTGATGGATTCCGTTGGAAGTCCAACGTGGCGCTCAAGGAGCTTCGCGCCCTTTGCCACGGCCATCATAGGGATTATGTTGTCGTCAGGATCTTCATGTCCCGAGTATCCTATCGCATTGTCGGGATAGCGGCGTCTTAGCCTGTCTATAAAATCCAGCTGCAGCCTTTCGTTTGGCGCGGGGTATTCCGCTATGCAATGCATAAAGGCAAACTCGCAATTCTTGTGGGTAAAAAAGTTGTAAAGCTTGTCTATGTCCGATATGGTCTTTCCTCCCACCGAAATAATTAACGGCTTGTGCGTCGATGCCGCTTTTGTAAGAAGGGGCCAGTCAAGGGAGCTGCAGCTCGCAATCTTTATGATATCAAGTCCCTGATCCATGCACCAGTCGATGCCGTCTTCGTCAAAAGGCGTGCTCATCGGTATCATGCCCTCATCGCGTATTTCCATTATAAGCTCGCCAAACTGCTCATACGTAAGCCTGGTGCTTTCAAACCTCGATATATGTTTTACATCGGCGCGTCCTTTGTAATCGGGATGTATGAAGCTGTCAAGATTGCGATACTGCAGCTTGACGGCCGCCTTTATGTTGTATTTTCTGGCAATTTTCCCCATTTCGCGTATTATGTCTTTTCCATGCTCCACATCGCCCTGGTGACTGTTTGCCATTTCAAATATTATCAAATCATCGAATATCCTGCCCATTCCCCTAAATCCTCCGTAATATGCCTAATTTTTACGCGCTCCGCCTAAAAAGACGCGGCCGCCAAATCATTATATGCCAATAAAAGCCCTTAGGCAAGACGCGCGCCCGCGCTTTTCTATCCGCGTGCACAAAGCGCCCGCGGCTCATAAATTATTCAAACATATGTACTCCTCCGCCATCTTAAATTCTTCCTCTGTATCTATGTCGAAGTTTTCTTTCATTTCATATCCCGCTATGCGCCTGCCCGACATCGAATGGCCATCCACTATAACGCCTGTCCTTATCACGTCTATGCAGGCATTTTGATAAAAAACCTTGGGCAGCCGCTGTCTTGGCATATTGTAGCATTCCGGCACATCCGTCATTACGGGCGTCAGCATTCCCTCATCGTCTTTAAACCACATCTTATATGGTATTTCCTTCGCCGGAGCTACGCATCGCATCGAGTCGACGTCAGGATGCTCCCACATGTATTCTACCATATTTTCTATATCTTCAATATTCCTTATGGGGTATGTCGGCCTTAGCTGAACAACCAGCTCCGGCTCGTAGCCCTCATTTTCTTTCAAAAAATTCAATGCGTGCAAGAAAACATCCAAATCAAGCGAATCGTCCGCGGCAAATTCGTCGGGCCTTATGAACGGAACCTCCGCGCCGTACTCGGCGGCTATTTTGGCATACCTAGCACTGTCCGTGCTTACTATGACTCTATTTATACACGATGCTTTTAGGGCGTGCTCTATTGAATACGCAAGCATCGGCTTTTTGTTTATCAGCCTTATATTTTTGTCCTTGACGCTCTTGGATCCGCTTCTTGCGGGAATTATCGCCAAAACTTCCCCCATAGTCTCCCCCATGCCTTTCTTATTCCCAAATTGCCGCGCCTCAATCGCCGTCAGCTATCCTCCTTACCTCGTCGGGCGTCAGGCCCTGTTCCAGCCCCTGCGCAAGCCCCTGCTCGTACTTCTCCTGGTAGCGCATCTCAAGCGTCATATAGTCCAGCCTCCATTTCTCGTTCCTCCTGGCCTCCCGCACCGCCCCGTCCAGCTCCCCCCTTCGTGTTCAGCGGTATCGCACCGCCCCGTCGCCTACCCGGCGCGCCTCATTTCGTCCACGGTGTTTATGTAGTCCAATATTTCACGCGCCCTGTGCGCCCAAGTATGCTTTTTTGAGGCGAGCTCGTATCCGTTCGCGGCGATTTCGGCCGCCATTTTTTCGTTGGAAAGCAGCGTCTCTATGCGCCCCGTCAGCGCGTCCAGATCTTTAAGACTGTAAAAGGCTATCGTCTTGCCGTCCTCGCACTCCTCGCGCAAATACGTACTCTCATCGCTTAAAGCCAGCGCCCCGCACAGCATAGACGAAAACACCCTCTCATGCGAACCCCTCTTAAACCATGGCATGATATTTAGGCTTATTTTGGAATCGGCCATGACCTCAAGAGACTGCCTGTAGTCCAGCGCGGGATGTATTTTTAAATTTCCCTTATTCAAAATATCAAGCCCGTCCCATCCGTTTCCATATACGTCGATTTCAATGCCCGCGTCCGCTATCGCGCCAATTATTTTGCGCCTATAAAAATTTCTTACGTATCTGTCTATTTCCGAAGCCGCCGCCATGCGCTTCGCAAAGGCGGATTCTTCTCCAAGGCCTATCGACTCAAAACCGTCTTTTACGGCGTCCTCAAGCGTCATTGCGGGATTTAAAATAAGCGTATGCGCGATGTCAAGAAAAAGAGCCGAAAGCCTGCTGCCGTCGCCCGCGGACAAGATTTTTTCGGGAGGCTTATACGATCCAAAAAATGAAACGGCCGTTTTTCGCTTTTCGTATGGAACAATATTTTTTGCCCCGCATCCGCCGTGCGGCAAAAAAGCCTCGCACCAAATATTTTTATAATATTTCTCAATATATTCCACATGACCGTAATCTGGCGAAAGTGCCAGCGTATAAGGATAGCCGTCGCTTGCCAGCCTCAAGTGGTGATAGCACGGATGATCAACAAGATATGTGCAAAATATTACGCCGTCTTTTAACAAATATTTACAAAAAACAGGTTCGGTCAGCGGTATGCCGTTCATCGTAAACACAGCGTCGTATTTAAGCATATTAAGATCGGCAACCACTTCATCATAAGTTTCATAAGATTCGATATTAAATTCAGACGTCTTAACGCCAAGATTTTTCATCTCAAAAAGAATCTCTTCCATAAAGACGTTCATCGCGTTGTACTGAGTTTTGCTCCTTAAGCCAAGTATGCTCTCTATCATATGACGTTTTCCCCCACGCTAAGTTTTTCGCTACGCGTTTACCGTTATAAAAAGCGTGTCGCTCTTTTTGCTTTTTATAAGCGCGTCCACATATTCGGCGTTTACCTTAAGGCCAAATACGTCTTTGTATATGCCCGCCCTGCCGGTAGGCGCCCCCGTAGCCAGCCAGGCCAGGTGGTTTGAAATGTCGTATCTTTGTATAAAATCAACCTTATAGTCTTTATACCCGGCTTTTTCCAATACGTACTCTATGCTCTTTTCGCAAAAATTATAAATATGAGCCTTTTTGTAATAAAAATTCATGAAACTCCTGCACTTGTATAGAGAAACCATAGCGTCGTCGACATTAGGAACCTCTATGTATATCCTGCCGTTTTCATTTAGAAGCGGCCTTAAGCCCTTTAGATACTCGGCCGGCTTTTCTATATGCTCCAACACGTGAAACATAAATATCTTGTCAAATTTCATGCCAAAATCAGCTGGATCTTTTTTCGCGCGGATTTTTTCGCCATTCAGCTCGTCCGATACGAACTTTCTGGCCCTGCTGTCCCATTCCGTGCCGCACGCCATCGCCACATGCGGGCTTACGGCATCCAAAAAATATCCGACGGAACAGCCGATTTCAAGCACCTTGTCATCGGATCTTAAATCGCCTTTTACCCTTTCGACCCTCTGGAGCGCCTCCCCGTAGAAATTATCAAAAGTCCTTTTTAGGATTTCTTTTGAATAATAGCTTTCGGTATGAACCTCTTCACGAAACTTGCCGTCGTAATAGCTCTCTAACTCCCCTTCGGAAGGAATGGGATACATAAAATGCGTGCCGCACGCCAGGC
>CAZTVO010000120.1:0-4447 GCA_964617075.1 uncultured Jutongia sp. | reverse complement strand
TGACATCTGTAAGCACGTTTTTTTTAGGAGCCTGCACGACTTTTACAAGCGTATCGTACATTTCCGCCTTCGTGCACATCTGAAACGTGCCGTCAAGCTCTATAATCTGTATCCCCCTGTCCTCGGACGCGTACTTGTCGGCCATGCTTCTTATGACGCTCCTGCATGTGCCCTCGTCCTGTCCGGTAGCCTTAGCTATCCTTTCAAGTTCAACCGCGTCTCCCATCATAAAAAGTATTGCCTCTATCCTTGCCTCCAATTCGGCGAGCGTCATATTTTCTCCCCCCCTTAAGCCTGATCCTGCCCTTCTACGTACGAAATCCATATGTCGTCAAATATAAATTCCTGCGAGGCTTTAAGCTTTCCCGCCTTCATAAGCTCCAAAATTCCTAAAAAGGTCGCGACTACCATATTTTTATCGGAATCATTTTCAAGCATCTCCCGAAAGCTGAATTCGCGGCGCCTCTTCGCGTACTCCTCTATGTAGACGATCCTTTCCTCCAGCTTTACGTTCTCCCTTTTTATCTGGCCAAAGCGGCTCCTTATGGGATCCACCCTGTCAGACTGTTTTTTCACCGCGTCATTGAAAATCTTTTGAAGCCTGCCAAGAGAGACGTCCGAAAGAAGCTCGCCAACATCCGGCGTCTGCCTAAAATCCATTATGCTGTCTGGAATCGCGGGCTTTTTAAAAAACTTTTGCGAAGCCCCCGCCTGCATATCCCTAAGCTCATATGACGCGTATTTATATGTCTTGTATTCCAAAAGCCTTTCCACAAGCTCCGTCCTCGGATCGACGCCCTCTTCTTCTCCGTCGTCCCTTGCGGGAAGCAGCATATTTGACTTGATTTTAAGAAGCAGCGCCGCCATGACAAGAAATTCGCTCATGGAATCCATATCCTTTTCCCGCGCGCCTGAAATCGCTTCAAGATACTGGTCGGCAATTTCTGAAATCGGGATGTCGAATATGTCGATTTTGTTTATTTCAATAAGATGCAGAAGAAGATCGAGAGGCCCGTCGAACACGTCAAGCTTTACGGAAATGGCATTCATGGCTTTTTAGCTCCTTTGCGTCCTATCGGCGCTACATAAGAATAATTTCAAGCAGCCTAACGCATGCGTAGTGTATTATATCCGTGAGCAGCGCCAAAATCAAAATCATTTTTATTATCGAATCGGCTTTTATTATGTTTAGATAATACCTTGAGGAAATGCCCGCTATTATAAGGCCCATGTCAAAAGTCGAAACCGGAAAAAGGTTCGCGACGGCCATGTCAAAGCTAAGCATCGCCGTGTACTGAAAAAAAAGCGGCGCAACGCGCCGAAGGCGCCCGCCCGCGGCCAGAACGCCAAACGTATTTAAAAAATCAGTTTTAAGCGCGGCAATGCTAAGGCCAAAGATAACGAAAAGCGTCGTAAATCCCGTTATTCCAAGAATCATATTCGTCTTTTTATCCCTGATCCTAAAAAGATGGGGCCTAGACACCGGAACGTAGCGCGTCACGGCAAGCAAAAGCCCCACGGGATCGATGTACCTCCAGACAGCCAATATAGCCAAACCGCCTTTTGCCGGCCTGTCGTCGGATCTGCGCACAAGAAGATACATTATTGATTTGGACAGCTCATGCATCGTCATGACCAGCATTGCCGCGATAATGCATATTGCAATCTCTAATATAATATCCCCCACTGCGCACCTCTTTAATTTTTATAATAATCAAATTGCAGATCATATATCCTGACCGTATCTTCATCTTTTATTCCCATCGCCTCGAGCTCGTCGATGACGCCAGTCTTTTTTAAAAAATTCTGGAAAAAGATAAAGCCCTTTTCGGAGTCCAGGTTGGTATATCCAAGCATTTTCTCAATGCGCGGCCCCTCCACCACAAACATTTCATCCTCTTCGTCATATCTGACGGTATAGGGCTCGTCAGGATACGACGCGTCGTCCGGAACAAACTCCCTTTCAAACACGACGGGCTCGTCCGTCATCGATTCGATCATGCCCTTGACGTAATAAAGCAGCTCCTTTACGCCCTTGCCGCTTACCGCCGATATCGGAAACACCTTGATTCCCTTCGGCTCAAACTCTTCTCTTAAGGCGGAAATGGCGCCTTCGCCGCCGTCGCCGTAAAACACGTCTATTTTGTTGGCCGCGATCACCTGCGGCCTTTCTGACAGCTTGCGCGAATAGCTCGCCAGCTCGTTGTTGATTATATTTATGTCGTCTAACGGATCCCTTCCTTCCGTGGACGCGACGTCCACCATATGGATGAATACCTTGGTGCGCTCAATATGCCTTAAAAACTCATGCCCAAGCCCCAGACCCTGGGACGCCCCTTCTATAAGTCCCGGTATGTCGGCTATCGTAAATCCGTCGCCGTCCCCCAAATCCACTACGCCAAGCATCGGCTGGAGAGTCGTGAAGTGGTAATTCGCTATTTTAGGCTTAGCGTTGCTTACGCGCGACAAGAAGGTGGATTTTCCAACATTTGGAAATCCTACAAGTCCGACGTCCGCGATAGTCTTAAGCTCAAGCGTAACCTCAAGCTCCACGCCGGGCTTCCCGGGCTGCGCGTACTTTGGAACCTGCATGGACGGCGTGGCATAATGCATATTTCCCTTGCCTCCGCGGCCGCCCTTCAATATGACCTCGCGCCTGCATCCATACGACATATCGGCTATCACCTTGCCCGATTCGGCTTCCTTTATGACCGTTCCCTCGGGAACCTTTATAACAAGGTCCTCCCCGTCGGCCCCGTGACAGCGCCTTTTCGTGCCGGGCTTCCCATTTCCGGCGCAAAATTTCTTTTTGTGCCGGAAGTCATTGAGCGTATTCATGCCGGGATCGACTTCAAAAACAAGGTCTCCGCCCCTGCCGCCGTCGCCTCCGTCCGGACCCCCTGCCGGTACGTAAAGCTCGCGCCTAAAACTTACGCAGCCGTCGCCTCCGCGGCCGGAGGATATGTGTATTTGAACGCTGTCCGCAAACATCATTCTTCCTTCTTTCAAAATAAAAATCGACAAAGGGGCCGTTTTTTACGGCCCCCGCAATTCCAACGCTCATTTCACTGTCAAAAGATTATTTGGCTTCTACAGGATACACGCAAGCCTGCTTCTTGTTTCTGCCCTTTCTCTCAAAACGGAGTATTCCGTCTTTCAACGCAAAAAGCGTATCGTCGCCTCCGCGGCCGACATTTACGCCGGGATGTATCTTCGTGCCGCGCTGCCTGTATATGATGTTTCCCGCAAGCACGAACTGTCCGTCGGCCCTTTTCGCCCCCAGACGCTTCGACTTGGAATCTCTTCCGTTCTTTGTGGAACCCATTCCCTTTTTATGAGCAAACAACTGAAGATCCATTTTTAACATTTCACTTCGCCTCCCGCTTCTTTTCCATGTTGATTTTTATATGCTTCTTTCCGTACTCGCTCTGTACGCCGATAAGCCCCAGCCTCAACGAATCAAGCAAAAGCTTCGACCCATCGCTTGCCGGGTTCGACTCGACAAAAAACGACACCGCATCCGGGTCTTTTTCTTTGACGTCGCATACGAACCGGTCGCCGGTAAACCTGTCTATCGAATTAATCGTATTGATGGCAAGCGCCGACGCGGCCGCGCACACTATATCCCTGCCCTTTTTCGCAAAACCCGCGTGTCCGGCCATGCGAAATCCGCACAGCGACCCGTCGCCATCCTGGTAAAATGTGACTTTAATCACGACGCGCCCTCTTTGCTCCAAAACAGGCTACGCGTTTATCTTCTCAATCCTGACGCGCGTATAGCTCTGCCTGTGGCCTTTTTTCTTGTGATATCCGGTCTTTCTCTTGTATCTGTACACAATGATTTTTTTGCCGCGGCCCTCTTCAACCACCGAGCCCGTAACCGTCGCGCCCTCCGCATCGGCTCCGGCTCTCAAAGCGCCGTCGCTTACCGCAAGCACGTCGTCGAACGTGACCGTCTCGCCCGCTCCAAGCCCAAGCTTTTCCACGTCGATCACATCGCCTTCAGATACTTTGTACTGTTTTCCGCCTGTAGCAATAACCGCATACATGTCGGCACCTCCTATTTATCTTTACTCGCTAGCTTCGGCGCCTCAAAAAGGTCTTTCAACAGCCTCGCTAAGCGGCATACTCTAACAGCTTACTATTGGACAAAATGTTTGTCAATATCTTTCACGCGACTTGCGGGCATTTTTTGTATCCAGTTTTTGTTGACAAGTACAATAGTCAATGACATAATAAAATTAAATTTTATTAAGGAGGGATGGTATTATGCAAGTAACAAGGGACAATTATTCGCAATATGCTAAAATGGTTCAGATGATGGGAGACAACACGGGTTCTAACGATCCATTAGCGCGGTGTGATTATGGTAATTTTTCGTTAAGGTTTAAACCTGTTGATATTAATTTTACTAAACCAAACTGGGACAATATTATGACAAAGAGGG
>CAZTVO010000119.1:0-4468 GCA_964617075.1 uncultured Jutongia sp. | reverse complement strand
AGCGGTCAGCTCACTTCTGGTTCTCGCTTCAACAGCGATATCAGAATAAGCAACGGTGCGGCTGGCGGGCATGACGTCCGCGGACGAATGCGTGTCCATTATCGGAAGCAACAATTTTGTCGCTGTAGTGAAAAAGGATAATCTGGAAAAGATTATGAAGGCATTGGAGGGAATCGAGCTTTTCTGCCTCAACGATATAGAGGGCGGCATGGGGGACGATTTTCCAAAAATTTCCGCCAGGGCGGCCGTGTACTATCCGACAGACAAGGATTCCGATCCGTACGCGATATTCAACAAGCTGTCGATGACGTTCGACATGTTCAAAAGGTCGTACAATAAAAACGTCATATACTACAGCGAGGAAATGCAAAGGCAGGTGCTTGCGGAGGACGCGCTGTACAGGGAAATAGAGCCGGCCATAAAAAACAACGAGTTTCTCGTCTACTATCAGCCTAAGGTCGACATGAACACGAGGCAGCTAATAGGCGCCGAGGCGCTTATACGCTGGAACCACAACGGCGAGATAGTTCTTCCCGCCAAGTTCATACCGGCGTGCGAGCAGAAGGGGATTGTGCAAAGGCTGGACTTTTTCGTGCTTGAAAATGTCTGCAAAAATATTTCGGAATGGATTGGAAAAGGGCTGAGGGCCGTCCCAATATCGGTGAATTTTTCAAAATATCATTTTGTAGACGCCTCCATAGCGGAAAAAATCAACGCCGTGGCGGAAAAATACAACACGCCGAGGGAACTCATCGAAATAGAATTTACGGAGACCGCGTATTTGGACGACAGCGAATGGCTTATATCGAGCATCAACAAGCTGCATGGGTTTGGCATAGCCTCTTCGATGGATGATTTCGGCACGGGATATTCGTCCCTTAGCATGCTTCAGGACATGAGTTTTGACACGCTAAAGCTTGATCGCTCATTTTTGAAGGAAAATATGTATAACGATGAAAGAAGCGTCGCGGTCATAGGCAGCATAATAAAGATGGCAAAGGCGCTCAACATGACCATAGTGTCCGAGGGGATTGAAACCGAAAAGGAACTTGAATACATGCGTTCAATGGACTGCGACATGGCGCAGGGATTTTTATTCGACAAGCCGCTTGAGGAAAAGGAGTTTGAAAAAAGGCTGAAGCAGGAGTTTTATTGATAAGGTTTAAATTGTGGCGAACGGGTGGGACGACGAAGGATTCTTCGCGCTTTTACATGGCGCGGCAAATAATTTTTTAGGAGGAATTTTCTATGAAGATCGAGGTTCGTTATTTCACACGTTCCGGCAACACGAAAAAACTGGCATTGGCAATCGCGGACGCGATAGGCGTTAAGGCCGAGGATGTTTCAAAGCCCCTTGACGGGCGCACGGACATATTGTTTTTAGGAAGCTCCGTATACGCGAACGGCGTCGACGGAGCGGTAAAAAAATTTATTGCCGACAACGCCTCAAAAATCGGAACGATATATAACTTTAGCACGGCGGCTCTTATAAGCTCGACGTATAAGCAGATAAAAAAGCTTGCCGACGCCGCCGGGGTCAAGCTTGCGGATGAGGAGTTTCACTGCAGGGGATCGTTTGCCATGATGCATCGCGGCAGGCCAAACGACGAGGACTTAAAAAACGCCGCCGCCTTCGCGAAGGGCGTTGTCGGGAAAAAATGAGCTTGGCGGTACGCGTAAGCTGAAAGGACAAATGCTTTTTAGATAAAATGGACAGAAGCAAAATAATCATAAGGACAAGCGCTATAGGAATCACGGTAAACGTTATATTGTCCGCGTTTAAAATGGCCGTAGGCTTTTTTTCAAATTCCATAGCGATAGTTTTAGACGCTGTCAACAATTTGGGAGACGCCCTTTCTTCAATTATAACGGTTATAGGCGCCAAGCTCGCGGACAGGCCTCCGGACAGAAAGCATCCTTACGGATACGGGCGCGTGGAGTACGTGACTTCGGCGGTCATCGCGTCGATTGTGCTTGCCGCGGGCCTTACGTCGCTGCAGGAGTCGGTAAAAAAAACCGTCCATCCAGTTGACGCGAGCTACGCGCCTGCCTCCCTTGTCATCATATCCGCCGCAGTGATAGCCAAGCTGTTTTGCGGGTATTACACAAAATCCGTTGGGAAAAGGATTAACGCGGGAGCTCTAGTCGCTTCGGGGTCGGACGCGATTCTTGACGCCGTATTGTCTTTTTCCACGCTTGTGGCCGCCGCGGCGGATATGATTTTTGGAGTCGGCATCGAGGGGATTTTGGGGATTGTCATATCTTTGGCGATCATAAAGGCAGGCCTTGAAATGCTTGGCGACGCGCTAAACAGCGTTATCGGCATGAGGGTCGACAAGGAACTGGGCGACGCGGTAAGGGGCGAGGTGTGCTCTTTTGACGGAGTGCGTGGGGCGTACGACCTGGCTCTTCACAGCTACGGCCCTTCGCAGCTGATAGGATCGATACACATAGAGGTTGACGACGCCATGCCCGCGCGTGACGTCCATAAGCTGACGAGAGGCATAGCCGAAGATGTTTACGCAAAATTTGGCATTATTTTGACCGTCGGCATTTACGCGTCCAATACATCTGGAGAGTGGCCCATAAAGATAAAGGCATCCGTCAATGAAATAATTTCAGATTACGGGCAGATACTCCAGATGCATGGGTTTTACGCCGATTCGGAAGCGAAAAGCGTTTCTTTCGATCTGGTGATTGATTTTGGCGCGGATTTTGCCAAAACAATAAAAGAGGTTTCGGACAGGCTAAAAGCCATATATCCTGAATACAGCTTTAATGTAATAGCGGACAAAGATTACAGCGACTAAAAAGGAGGGCTTTGATGGCGATTTACAAATGCGTTGTTTGCGGCTATATCTACGATGAAGAAAAAGAGGGCAGGCCCTTTGAGGATCTTATAAAATGTCCGGCGTGCGGCCAGCCGGCGGAGAAATTTGTTTTGATAGACGACGATTCGCGCGCCTGCCCAAAAAAAGACGCCGAAAAAAAAGAAGCGGGAGTGAATGGCCTGGACTACGACGCGCCATATGTCAGGGAAGACTTATCCGAGAGGCACATGGCTCAGATACGCCATATGGCGCTTACCGGCGAGACAGTGCACGCGGCCATGGACACAAAGCTTAAGATGCCGGGATGGGACGATATTCTTGTGCTGGGGGCGCAGCTTGACCCGCCGCCGTTAGACGATGGCGCGCACGTGTCCACGACGACCGTCATAGGGAAGAACGCGAAGCGGCCGATGATTTTGGAAAGTCCGATTTACATTTCGCACATGTCTTTTGGAGCGTTGTCAAGAGAGGCCAAAATAGCACTTTCAAAAGGTTCCGCGATGGCCCGCACTGCAATGTGCAGCGGCGAGGGCGGAATTCTTGAGGAGGAAAAGCAAAGCGCCTATAAATACATTTTCGAATACGTTCCAAACAAGTACAGCGTTACGGATGAGAATCTAAGAACATCCGACGCGATTGAAATTAAGATAGGCCAGGGAACGAAGCCCGGGATGGGAGGACACCTTCCGGGCGAAAAGGTCACGGATGAGATCGCTAAAGTGCGTGGCAAGAAGGCGGGCGAGGATATCCAAAGCCCCAGCAGGTTTTCGGAGATCCGTTCCAAAAAAGATTTAAGGGAAATGGTTTCGATGCTGCGCAAACGTTCGGACGGCAGGCCGATAGGCATAAAAATAGCGGCCGGAAGAATCGAACGCGATTTGGAATATTGCGTGTACGCGCAGCCCGATTTTGTTACGATAGACGGACGCGGGGGAGCGACCGCGTCAAGCCCCTATTTTTTGAGGGAGGCCGCGGGAGTTCCTACCGTGTACGCGCTTTACAGGGCAAGGAGGTATCTTGATCTTATAGGTTCCGACATAAGCCTTGTAATAACCGGGGGCCTTAGGGCACCATCCGATTTCGCGAAGGCGCTTGCCATGGGCGCGGACGCCGTCGCGGTCGCGTCGGCGCCGCTTATGGCGATTTCGTGCCAGCGCTACAGGATATGCGGAAGCGGAAGATGTCCAATGGGGATTGCGACGCAGGATGAAAAGCTGCGCGAGAGGATGGATATAGAAGCGGGGGCAAAAAGGGCCGCGAATTATTTAAACGCCTCATTAGAGGAGCTTAAGACGTTTGCGAGAATAACGGGACATTCGTCAGTACATGGCTTAAACGTTGGCGATTTGGCGACCGTAAACAGGGAAATATCCGAATTTACAAACATAGCCCACGTGTGAACGGCAAGGACGGCCGTGGCGGAGGACTGGGCTACGGAAGTTGATCGGGAAAGTAAAGCCGTCGAACGCGGCATCAATCTGCTGCTTTGAAGAGAATGGCTTTAAAGAAACGTATGAGCAGTATGAGTTTGACATGGAAGGCTGCGTAAAAGAGTAGACGGCGGCTTTTCCCGAAAATAGGGGGTGCGTATGCCAAGAACCGTGTCTATTGGCGAAGAGTTTTTTGAAACTCTTCGG
>CAZTVO010000118.1:3836-4598 GCA_964617075.1 uncultured Jutongia sp. | reverse complement strand
AACACGCTTTTCCATAAAGATATTCCCCTTTCCATCATCAGACGCCAAGTCTAAAAAACATCTCGAACGCCTCCATGCCACCTTGGCGCGCCTCTTAATTGCCTTCCAAAAATTCTACAACAAATATGAGCCAATTTAAATGCTAAAATCGCATTTTTAATAAAAAAATGAAAAAAGGGCCGGCGGCCAAAACGCCGCTGCCCCTTTTGCGCCGCGGGCCGTACGCGATTAAATCGTCCTGCCCGCCTACTCGCCCGCAAGCTCCTTAATCAAGTCGCGCACGCCAACTATTTTTTTTATGCGCCCGACGTTTGCCCCCGCAAATATAAGCCCGTTGTCCAAGTCGCCGACCACCGCGTTTGTAAGGGCCTTGGTTATGCAGTACGGAACCTTCGCGGGATCGCATTTTTTCAGACAGTGGTAGCATCTTTCGATTTTTACCTTGTTGTTTTTTATATACTCGGTAAATTTGTTTCTTACCGCCCTGCCGGGCATTCCGACGGGACTCATTACTATCTCGACGTCGTCGTCCGTCGCGTCAAGATACGCCTGCTTGTACTTTTCGTCGGCGTCGCACTCGTAGGTAGCCACAAACCTGGACGCTATCTGAACCCCCGACGCTCCCAAAGAAATCGCGTGGCATATGTCCTCGTGGGTAAATATGCCTCCCGCGACTATGACGGGGATTTTGACGCCGTATTTTTCGCCAAATTCGTTCACGGCAGCTATAATGTTTTTTATCTCGACGTCGTACTCCTCGTC
>CAZTVO010000118.1:2731-3826 GCA_964617075.1 uncultured Jutongia sp. | reverse complement strand
ATCTTTCCAAGATCCTCCAATTTAAATCCCAGGTGGCCTCCCGCCTTCGGCCCCTCCACCACGACAAAGTCGGCCGTGCGGCCATATCTTTTGTCCCAGTTGCGAAGCACGAGCCTGGCGGCCTTCTCTGAGGAAACTATGGGCGCGATTTTGCATCCCGATCCCTCGACATATTCCGGAAGGCGGATGGGAAGGCCCGCTCCTGAAATAATCGCGTCCGCTCCGGCCTCCACGGCCGCACGGACGTGCCCGTCGTTGTTTTGCAGGGCGACCATCGAATTTACGCCTACCGGAGCGCCGTGTGAAATCTCCTTCGCTCTTCTTATATGCCTTTTTATAGCCGCAATATTGGCCGTATTCTCATCCTTGTCAAAGCCCGGCTCGTCGAATCCTATCTGCGCGGTGGAAATGACGCCCATGCCTCCGTTCGCCGAAACCGCGCCCGCGAGTCCGCTTCTGCTTATTCCGACCCCCATCCCTCCCTGGATGATGGGATATTTGATAGTCAAATCTCCTATCTGCAGTGGCTCTAAATGCATATCAGATACGCTCCTTTGATGTGGTTTTTAAAACCATATTACATTTGTATAATATCCATGTCAAGGGCTTTTTGATTTCCGATCCGAATTTTTCTCCAAAATATGACGCTTGCTTTTTACGCAATTTTGAATTAGTATTTACGTGCGCATCCGCAAGAAAGGAAATGATATACACTATGAAAAACGACGCTAAAAAAACCGTGGACGGCAATACAAAAATATTCCGGGACGCTCCGGTGCCAAAAGCCGTGCTGACAAACGTTATCCCGTCCATAATAAGCATGCTTATGGTACTCGCGTACAACCTTGCCGACACGTTTTTCATTTCTCAGACTAAAAACGCGCTGATGGTCGCTGCGGTTTCCATAGCCACTCCCGCCTTTTTGATTTTCATGGCGGTTGGCATGCTTTTTGGCATAGGCGGCACGTCGCTGATATCAAGAATGCTTGGACAGGGCAAAAATGAAAAGGCAAAAAGCATATCCTCATTCTGCTTCTGGACCGGACTCGCGATAGGAGTCGTATCCATGGTCGTGATATGGATATTCGCCGAGCC
>CAZTVO010000118.1:0-2721 GCA_964617075.1 uncultured Jutongia sp. | reverse complement strand
GACAATCGATTATGCGACGCAATATTTAGTAATCGTTTCGTCTTCCATACCGTTCCTCATCGTATCGAACGCCTTCAGCAACATAATAAAAGCCGAGGGCGAAGCAAAAAAAGCCATGATGGGCGTGATAATAGGCAACCTTATAAATATTGTGATGGATCCGATAATGATACTTGGCTTTAAGTGGAACGTCGCGGGAGCCGCCATAGCAACCACTCTTGGCAACTTGTTCGCTACAGCGTTTTACGTAATGCATCTCGTATCAAAAAATTCTATTCTGTCGATAAACATAAAAGACTACAAAGCCGGCGGCGGCATCGCCACGGGAGTTCTTGCAATAGGAATACCGGCCTCCTTAAACAACATACTTATGAGCTTTTCCAACATACTCATAAACAATTTCATGCAGTTTCACGGCGACATGGCTGTCGCGGGCCTTGGCGTAGCCATGAAGGTGAACATGATAGCCGTGGAGCTTCTAATCGGAGTGGGCACGGGCATACAGCCGCTGCTTGGGTACTGCTATGGGGCAAAGAACAAAAAAAGATACATGTCTGTTTTGAAATTTTCGCTGCTTTTGGCCTTTGGCATGAGCGCGGTCATGTCGATAATCTGCTATTGCTTCGCGGGCCCCCTTGTCACGGCGTTTCTGGAAAACAAGGAAGCATTTGATTTCGGATTTAAATTTTCAAGGATTTACATACTTTCAGGCCCGATACTTGGCATACTTTTCGTTATGATAAACGCGATACAGTCGACGGGCGCGGCCCTGCCGTCCCTTATACTTTCCATAAGCAGGCAGGGGCTTTTGTACGTGCCTATACTGTTTGCGATAAGGGCGGCGGCAAATACTCCCGAAATGCTGGCTCTTGCCCAGCCTATTACGGACTACCTCGCCACGGCGCTTTCCATCGTGCTCTTTATCGCAACATACAGAATGTATTTTAAGGACTTTAAGGATTGACTGCCGCGGCTACATTCTCTTCATACGCTCTATGCTTTCATTTGCCTTGGCGTAAACCTCCTGCGCGTCCACGCCTATATTGAACCTGCCGTCCTCGTAAAGCGTCTTTCCCGCGACCATGGCCATCTTTATATTGCTTTTGCTGCCGCTGTACACGATATTTTTGCTTATATTGTTTAGGGGCTGCATATTTGGCTGATTTAGATCAATCATAATCAGGTCGGCGAATTTTCCCGCTTCTAAGGTGTCGCAGTCGTATAGTCCCATCGCGTGGGAGCCGCCGACCGTGGCCATATAAAGCACGTCCCTGGCGTCAAGCGCCGCGGCGTCGGGTATCGACGCCTTCTGCAGAGCCGTCGTCAAAAACATTTCCCTAAACATATCCAGGCAGTTGTTGCTCGCGGGCCCGTCCGTGCCTATGGCAAGGCCTATCCCCATGTCCAGCATTTTTTTAATGGGAGCGATGCCGCTCGCAAGCTTTAGATTTGACGCGGGGTTTGTGACAGCCCACAATTTCTTTTCCCTAAATATCTCCAAATCCTCGTCCGACATATAAACGCAGTGGAAGCCGCCTCCGCCGTAGTCAAACATCCCAAGACTGTCTAAAAAAGCAGTCGGCGTAGTCCCGTGCCGCTCGACGCACCCTAAAACCTCCTCCCTGGTTTCCGAATTGTGCGTATACACCGGCGCCTTATACTTTTTAGCAAGATCCGCGATTCCCTCAAGTATTTCCAGCTTAGTTGTATATTCCGCGTGAAATCCCAGTTTATAGGAAATTAAATCGTCGAAATCGTTGAAGCGGGCGTACTCTTTCTCTATCTCCTCGACAGTTCCCCCAAAATCATTGATGCTGCCGCAAAGCACCGTCCTAAATCCCGTTTCCGCCGACGCCCTCGCGTTTGCCTCATTCTTCATATACATATCGAAATTGGCCGTGATTCCGCTGGTCAAATATTCCATTATGGCAAGCTTGGCGCACCAATACACGTCGTCGTACGTAAGCTTTCCCTCCATCGGAAATACCCTGTTGTAAAGCCACTCGTGCAAAGGCAGGTCGTCCGCGTAAGAACGCAAAAAAGTCATAGCCGAGTGCGTGTGCGCGTCCTTAAACCCAGGCATGACGACGTTTCCGCGGGCATCTATTTCACGATCCCACTCCAGACCCTTGGAAGCTTTTGCCGCCTCCGACGCGTCTCCCACAAAGCTTATGCGCTCGCCGTCGATGTGAACCTCCCCTTCAAAAAAATCGG
Organism: uncultured Jutongia sp.; assembly: GCA_964617075.1. Lineage (GTDB taxonomy): Bacteria > Bacillota > Clostridia > Lachnospirales > Lachnospiraceae > Butyribacter. Next base: position 507 of record CAZTVO010000118.1, on the reverse strand, counting down.
CTCCATCCGCCATCGTGATCACGCGCGCGTTGTAAATTCGTATCTTCATCTTTTTTCCTCCCGCATTCGTTATCCATTATTATTCCCAACCGTTTACCCTTAGCGCCACAGGATTCAAGCAAAAAACCGCTCTCCGCCGACTAAAAAAACGTCTTTAGACGCGCGACAACATTATACAAAACAAAGCTCCCATGTTCAACCCGCCAAAACGCCTCAAAAATTTCATTTTATTTTGCCTTCATACTTATTTTTCTCTTGATTCTTTTCGCGATAACTTATAAAATGTAATGGAGTTGCGAAAGCAGCACACTTCACTATGAGATTTTTTAGGAGGCGAGGCAATGGCGGATAATATTCTCCAATCGTGCCTGTTTGAAGCGTTTGCGAATGTCTCATCGCACGTGTATATCTATGTTACCGACATGAATACTGACAACTCGAGGTGGTCGAAGGCCGCCGTTGACTATTTTAATCTGCCCGGCGAGTATATGCGCGACGTCTCCAACA
>CAZTVO010000117.1:0-4746 GCA_964617075.1 uncultured Jutongia sp. | reverse complement strand
TGGATGCGGCGCTGCCGGAGGGGGCGACGGCGCATTTCTTCGCCCGCAAGCCGTCAACGCTAAATCCCTCCGCCTGAATTAAGTCATACATGCCATACATAAAACTTTCCGCCTGCTTGTCACTGTGATCGACATGCGTTATGATCTCTTCCGTCAATTTTTTTACGCCGTCCTGAAAATCCTCATGCCATTCAGGCATACAGCATATATTGATTCTTTTATTTCTCCGGTCGTAATACATGTATTCCAAATCCAGTACAAAAGAGCTCTCATTTAAAAAAAATTCTTCTCCAGACGACAAAGCCTGCGACAGGTCGACATAAACCTGCCTTGCAATATCAAAGCCCGCGCCATTTTCCCCAACAAGATCCTTAAGACATTGCATTCCCTGTATCTCATAATAAATAGTCATTTCATTGTCGACGTAGCGGCACTCCATATTGAGGAATCCCTCTATCATATTGTTTTTCATCATATGCATTGAAAGCGCGTCTTTTACATCTCCTGTCGGCGTTATCGCCATATACGACGTCCTGCTGTCATGACAAATTTTTTTTTGCATAACAAAAGCCACCTCTTCATCTCTTTTTTCTACCCGTCCGCGCCATCCGCTTTAAAAATGCCCTTTACCCTTATCATGTACTCCGGATGCACGGTAAGACAGCTATCCTCTAATTTTATTTTCTGCACTTTATTTAAAAAATATCCTATTATCGGAATATCCAATTCCGCTTCCGCTCCCACACTTGACTTGATATATAATTTGTTTTTTCTTATTTTCCCGGAGGTGACTTTAAAAAACCACAAATTGTTCTGCATATCATCCTGCCACTCTTCGTCATTTTTGTATTTGACACGTCCCTCGGCGGATTCAACTACTGCGTTTCTCATATTTCCATAAAGAACCGCCTTGTCATGCAGAAAAAATAAAACATATATCATCGCAAAGACCAGTCCCAGTACTATCGGAACTATAAAAACCGCTTCAACTGTGTAGCTTCCTCTGATTTTCGCGTCTGCCAATAAATTGTTCTTATGCCCGCCTACAGACATATAATTAACACCTTCCTTCGCAAAAAACGCCTGCTACGCGGGCAGGCATCCGCATATTACATATATTGAAAAGGACGCAAAGACGAAGGGCGCCAGCGGAATGGCGTAATTTTTTCCTTTATGCCTTACTACAACCAAAAATATGGCCGCGATAAACGAAAGTGTGAAGCTTAACGTAATTATGAATATATTTGTCGTTAGCCCGAGGCCAAATCCGGTTACCGCAAATAAAAATGCGTCTCCTGCCCCGAGCTGCCCTTCAGTCAGAACGCTTACAGCCAAAAAGATGGCAAAAACGCCCACGGCGCCCGCGGCGTCGAGGCCGTTTAGGCTCTTATTCCATATATGAAAACAAAAAATTAAAAAAATATCGGTCAACGCCACCGCCGTATAAATTTCCCTGCGCCTTAAATCAGTTATCGCGCATATTCCAAGACCGGCTCCAAGTATGGCATATAATATTATTTTTGCAGTAATTTTAATCCCTCCAGGCGTCTATTTTATTCATTTCCGCATTTGCTGCACGCATGCAGTCCCCCTGCCTCCGACCTTTTTATTCTTCGTACGTCCCTTTTCAACCCCGGACACGTATTTACACTGTGATACCGATCCCCGTAGGTTGTAATGTAAACAACGTCAAGCTCTTTTGCGTCCACGTTCCTGCAGCACCTCTCGCAGCTCTTATAGCGTCCTCCCGACATATTGCGCTTCGACTCAACCTCGTATCCCGATATTTCCTTTATGCTTGGCTTCAAATAAGTGCATTTTCTGTCAAGATGGTATACTTTGCCCGTCCTCGTTACATATACAAACTCATCGCCCTCTCCTCCGCCTTTTGAAATCATGCTCCTGCCTGCATAATCATTGACAACAATTTGCTGATATAACGACAATTTAAAAAACTTTGAACCAAGCACCGGAACTTTTATGCTGTAATTCGCGCAGCAGACGGACGCCTGTCCATCCTCGCCGTACTTTACCAAAACGCCGTCGTCAAGCGCTTCCGCAATGGAACCAAGTTTTGTCCCAAACACTGCATATTCGTTTGCGCAGTCAACAAGACCGTCCTGCACGCGGTTCATCTTGTATATGCCCTCTACTATATAGAAAAGCGAAAAAACAACCAAAAAAAATATTGGAACGCACAACGACGCCTCAACGGTTATCGATCCAACTTTTTTACTGTTCAAAAGCGCATGGGAATGTCCTTTATAAATTTTATTTTCAATACCTGTTTTTATTAAATGCTGTTGGGGAACAGTTCCGGTATGCTGTAAGATTTTATCTATGTTTTTTTCATTCATTTATAAAGGACACTCCTATATGCTTCTGCTTTCGTATCGCGTCTTTACTTTTAATTGAATATGCCGGCCGCGTAACCGTAGCTTACTGTCGTTTCCCGTAAATCGCTTTTTTCATCTATCTTGTCAAAAATGCCGTCGGTTACGTAAGAATACGCATAGGGAATATCGTAGCTAATATTGCATTTTGCGCAACATATGCATTCCCTAAATTCGAAAGTCTGATTGTAGCGTTCCCGCAAATCAAATTGGATTATATCTATTATTCTGCTTTTAATTTTTTTCTTTGAAACAAGCAGTTCAAAAAGCAGAAGATATTGCTCGTATGAAATATCCGCGCTAATTTTTCCGCCGTCGTCATAATAAGTTTTCGCCTTTTTTTTGAAAAATGACGGGGATGCTTTACAGATTTCGCTATATTTGATTTTGAAATTTGACGCGTTTTTTATAAGCGGCACTTTTTTCCCATCGAGCAGCGCGGCCACATCTACGCACGCCTCCTCAAACGCCAAGATTGTAAGTATGGTCCACTTGATCGCCTCAATAACCGGCGCAAGTCCAACAAATCCCGCGATTGTCTCCGCAGTCGCCAAGCTTTTCGACATTAGGTCAGGATCTGTAGGAAGGTATGCCATGTTAAGGAGCGTACGCAATATGAGGAGCCTCTTTACAACACCCGCAAGATTTTCTTTTTCCGTCTTCTTTCCGGCTACAAGATATTCAAGCCCATAATGCACCGTCTTATATTCCTCATCAATATATGATGAAAATACTTTTTGCGCGTAGAACATATATTTGAGTTTATCGACGCTGCCCTCTGCCTGCGCCTGCAAAAGAAGGGCGTCTTGATTCAATCCCTCTCCCTCCTCGCTGTTAAACAGCGATTTAAAAAATTGAGCAACAGAAGACTTGTCAGTATTGGATTTTGACGCCGGTTCCTCATATTCATCAATCTCAATTTCATTTTCGCTAACCTTTGAAACGTCACAGACAAGCGAAAGAAGCCCCTCGTTAATCAAGTTGCCTATTACCTTGAGCGGATTGCCTCCAGCCTCGTCCTTTTCGAGTTCCTCGTCAAGTTCTTCATCCGACGGCTTGTCTGGATTTTTTTTGACCGCCCCTTCACTGCTGTCCTCATCCGGCACGGTATCGTATTCACCATTTTCATATTTCATGGTTTCATCCAGAAAATCCGCCACCTCCTTTTTGCCTCCTACCTTGTCGACAATGAAGTCCTTAATGTCTTTTGCTGCCGACGCTGACGCGTACTCTGAAATTTGTTTAATGAATACATCGTCTTCGTCAAGCATGTAATAATCGTCTATTTCGCAATTTATGCCGCCGATTCTGTACAAATTAGAGTATGGCGCGTCGGACCCGCTTGGCCGGCATACTAAATTTTTATTGACTATATCTGCAATTTCTGCTTCAAGATCGCCTATGCCTATGCCGTCATACCCGCCATAGGCAAACAGGCGATAATTTTCATAAAGTTCCTTGTTGTAATTGCCAAATGCCATCTTGACGGCCGATGAAGACGCGGCGGCCACATATGCTTCGGATGTAATCACCCTTACATTTTCAATAACAGCCGTAATCAAGGAAAGTATTATTACAAATATAAAAGACAAAAATACAGTTATGCTTCCTTTTTTTATAATCACCCCTCCTCAACTCAATCTGCCGATCCGATGACGATAGCTACTTCACCCCAAGACTGCTGTTTATTTTGTTGCTGTCCTTGGAAATATTGTTAAACGCGCTCTGTGTAATCTCTTGAATTTTGCTCCTGAATATTACTATAAGCATAATAAGTACAACTAAAATCAAAATAACTTCAATAATCCCGACGCCGTCTTCCTCTTCCCAAAATCTTTTCAATGCGTTAATCATAAAGATCTCTCCTTTCAAACAAATTTTTAAATAGATTTTTATTTTTACCTGTGAAATGGGGCAGTCTACATATTCTGAAAGGCGGCATATATGATTATTGCAAACACCTCAACCATCATAAGCATCATAGGCATCAAAAGCTTTGTCCCCGCCTGATCTCCAAGGATTTTTGCATTTTCGCGCCTCTCTTTCAATACATCGCCTGCCTCGTATTCAAGAATATTTAACAAATCGGACGAACCCTTTTTTAAATTCTGAACCAAAAGCGTGCTAAACTTCATGTACTTTAAAAGTCCCGTACGCCTGCCAAAAAGTTCATAGGCCTTTGATTCATTCATCCCGTTATCAAGCTGTTTTTTTGTTAAAAGCATCTCCTCATACAAATATCTTCTTTCCTTTTCCGTCTCGCGTTTTTTTAAATATTCCTCCACAATTCTTGACCATGCTCCTTTGCAATTAAGTCCGGCGCTTATAAGAAGCACAAATTTTTCCACAAACT
>CAZTVO010000116.1:0-4781 GCA_964617075.1 uncultured Jutongia sp. | reverse complement strand
CGTCGTATATCCGGTCTAAATCCGTCTCACCTATGGCGTATTCCGCGCCATCCTCGCCTAGAACCGGTTCGATTGAAATGCTGTTAAAACCCTTCTCATAAAGATGCATAACGTCGTTTGAGAAGTCAAGATTGTGCCTGGTATACGTTCCACGCACATAATATTCCTTATCGCCGCGCCTATCGACGAGGTGCTTGAATTTGTCTATAATTTTATCATACGTGCCGCTTCCGTCCGGAAAAATCCTCATGCTGTCATTTACTTCCCTGCGCCCGTCTATCGAAAGCACTACATTATACATTTCCTCATTGATAAAGTCTATTTTATCGTCCGTAAGAAGCGTTCCATTTGTCGTAATTGTAAATTTGAAATTTTTGCCAGACTCTTTCCCACGGCTTTTGGCGTATTTTACGATATTTTTAACCATGTCAAAATTCATAAGCGGCTCCCCGCCGAAAAAATCCACCTCCAGGTTTTTTCGCCCGTAAGACTTTTCTATTAAAAAATCTATCGCCGCCCTTCCAACGTCCGCCGACATCAGTTTCCTGCCAGTGCCGAAATCACCGGTTGAGGCAAAGCAGTACCCGCATCTTAGGTTGCAGTCGTGCGAAACATTTAGGCACATTGCCTTGATCGGCGACTCCACCGCGGTTTTGGCGTAATCACCGTAAGCATCTTCGCTAAAAAGGAGTTTCTCATCGTAAAGGGAAATTATTTCATCATATGCCTCTTTAATCTCCTCAGCCAAATATTTGTCTCCAAGCCTGGCTGCGGCATCCTCCAGACGACCTTTTTCAAACGGCGGCTCTAAATAATCAAGCAGATCGTAGGCTACGTCGTCCGCTATATGGACTCCTCCGCTGTTTACGTCCAACAATATATTTAAGCCCTTTGCCTTAAATTTATGAATCATTTTACCCAAAACCTTTCATTATGAGTTTTATCGCAATAAAGACAATGGCTGCTACAGGTACCTGCAACAGCCATTGATGCGCTTGCTTATAGCGGGCCGGTCAGTCGCCGTCTTTATTGGCGCACTTCTGATTTCCGACCGTGCACGACGTTTTGCACGCGGACTGGCACGAAGACTGGCACTCTCCGCATCCGCCTTTCTGCGCCGTTGCCCTTAAATCCGCGCTGTTGATTGTTTTAATGTGCTTCATTTAATATCCCTCCATAAACATGCGCCACCCGCGCTTTTAAGGGCGGCGCTTTCCTACACAAGCTTTAAGAATTATAGCATATTTGAGAAAAATTTCAACCTTTCGCATTGCCTCTTATTTGCGTCGGTTATTGTGCGTATGTCTGGTGCTTAGGCGTACCTTGATAGTCTTTAAAACTCCTCTTCTTACTGTCTTGTCCGCTTGTTTTATTTGGTTTTTTTGCTCCATCATCATGTCCTTTACCATGTCTATGACATACGCAGTGGATACGCACGAAAAGCGTATGACATCATCCAGCATATACGGATTGTCTTTTTTCCATTTTTCGATTTTTTCATTTCTCCCACTAAACAGCGAATCCTCATTGGTAAAGTATTCTTTTTTTAATTTATTATTTGAAGATTCGAAAGCCCCCATAAATTCATCTATTTCCTCGGAAGACATCATGCTGTATATTCCTTCGGCGTCCGATAAATTTGAAACATCCCTCAATACCCGCTCAAACCACCTGTTCGCCTCCACATTTTCGCCGACAACTGAGTTTACGACCCTTTTTATCTCGCATGCGTTTTCAGAAAGTCTGGCGTTTAAATCCTCTTCATCCTCTTCCACACAAAAGCCGTCGTCAGCTGCGAACCCAAATATATTAAGAAAATCAGCATAAAGCGAGCCGTTCTTCAAAAATTTTGCATCGAAACGCCTCACTATAATATTTTCCCTTCCAAAAATCTCTTCAATCTTTTTTATGCATTCATAGTAATCCAGACTTATATATCTGTTGTACTTTTTTTTATATTTTTCCCATGCATCTGTATTATGCGGCGTGATATTATGCTTTATTATCTGATTGTACCACGATAAAAGATAATCGGCCTGATTTCTCAAATAGACTATTATTTTTACCTGATATCCGTCTCGGTCGGCAGCTTCTTTTAGGCGCGGCAAAAGATTTTTTCCCCTCTTTTTTACAAAACAGGCATTCCAAATTCCTTCGTCTGATAAAATAATGTTTTCATAAGTTTTGAAAAAAAGCCGTATCATTTCAAGCCCCGCATAAAATCTCTCATCTTCAAGCTCAACTAGACGGCCGCCATATTCGTCATAGCAGACGGCTTCCAAAAAAAGCCCGTTTCGGTATTTCCCTCTGTTTCGATATTTAAATGGAAATTCTGGATAGCAATATCCCCTGCTTTCAAGAATTTCCCTGTTTGCGTAAAGAAAATGCTGGATGGACGTCGTGCCTGTTTTCGGAGTACCTATGTGGACGTAGAGTGTTTTCATGTTCTTCATTCTCCTCGCTCGGCCCTATGTTATATGTGCCTTTTCTGCATAAGCGACATATTATATTTCGTCTTTAGCAAAAAAATGGCATCTTTTCGTCACACTACGCGCGCCGGGCAAAAAAAGACGCCCTGGCATAACCCGGGCGTCCCCATATGTCCTTGTCAAACAGACTTTAAAAGCAGATTGTTAAAACTCAACGAACTTTCCCTCATGCTTGTCGTTAATAACGTAATACGCCTTTCTCTGGTCGATATTCATATAAACCTGAAGCTTTTTGATTGAGGAAATCCTGTGCCCCTCATTTTTGTATACTTCCTTAATCCTGGCAACAACCTCTTCTGAAAGCACTTTAGAGTCGCTAAACTCCACGTAAAGCTCCTGAACCGTCTCAGCATCTTTGACCGGCTTCTTGGCGGTCTTCTTCTCATCGCTTTTCGGGGCGGCTTTTTTCACGTATTTTTTCTTTTGCTTGTCCGCATCCGCTTCCTTAACCGTCGCGGCATCCGTGTCCGCGGCGCTACTCTTAAAAGCGGCGCTTTCCGTCTCCTTTGCAACCGGCACTTCTTTATCCGAAGCAGTTCCTTTTACGGAAGAAGCTGCCTTCGCAATCGCTAAATCTTTTACCTCCGCGTCTGCCTTAATGCCTTCTGCTTTTACAACTTCCTTCTTACCAACTTTACTCATACTTTGTCTTTCCTTTCTCTGTATTAAAGGCACCAGCCAAGCCTGCTCCTCTGACTTCCCTACTTCTCGTACATTCAAAGTTTATAACTATTCCGCGAAACTTTCAAGTGGTTTTTTTTATTTTTTTTCATTTGTGTATATCTTTGAAGTTTCATTTTCAATCGGCTCCGCTTTAATGGAAATTGAACAATTTTTCATACAATGTCGTCCTTTTCATTTAGCGTATCCTCGTCTCCCAGATCGACTTTTTTTACGTCTTTTCTGTAGAAGATGTCATACAGGACAGGCACTATGAAAAGAGTCATAAACGTCGCGTAAACAAGTCCTCCTATCGTCACTATCGCCATTCCCCTGGAGAGGGCAGCGGCGCTGTCCTGACTTACAGCCATTACAGACATCGCGAGTATTGTCGTTAGCGCCGTCATCATAATAGGACGCATGCGCGTCACTCCCGTTTCCACAAGCGCCTCTTTTTTCTCCATTCCGTCCAGGCGCAGCTTGTTCGCGTAATCCACAAAAACTATTCCGTTATTTACCACTACGCCGGAGAGAATCAAAAATCCCATAAGGGCCATTATGGAAATTTCCTCGCCGGTTATAAGCAGGGCTATAAGTCCGCCGGTAAACGCGAGCGGTATTGTAAGCAATATGATAAACGGCGACAAAAGGCTCTGGAACTGAGCGACCATTATAAGGTATATGAACACTATGGCAAGGCCTATAACCATCAGCATATTTCTTACCATTTCGTTGTTGGTCTCGCTTTCGCCCGCCACTTTTATTTCATATCCGTCCGGAACGTCGTATTCGTCTATCAGCTTTTGAACGTCCCTGCTAAGAAGCGTTGTATTATATCCGTCTTTTGTCTCGGCCGTTACCGCTATGTAATTTACAAGATTTTCACTGTTTATGGCCGCGATGGAATTTCCTTCCTTAAGCTTCGCAAATTCGCTAAGCTTATGGGTTTCCGTCTTGGATTCTCCTTTTTCGTCCCGCACGCTCGTCTCAAATTTGTGGTCCATTATATTTTCGGTATTTAGCTCTTCCCGCTCGTCGACTATTTTTACATCATATTCCTCCTCGTCGACAGTAATGCTCGTCGAATCCGCGTCAGTTTCAAGGGAGGACGCGAGCTCGGCGTATACCTGCGCCACGGTAAGCCCCAGCCTCATGGCCTTCTTTTTGTCGACTTCAACTATAAGCTCTCTGTCGGCATCCTCCTGACCGTTTTCAATGTTTTCAAATCCCTCTACCCGGCCTGCCATATCCTTTACGTCTTCGCTGATTTTAACTAGCTTGTCGACGTCCTTGCCGTACACGTCGACCTCAAGTCCGCTTCCCATGATTGCCGACATATCCATGTTCGACTCCGACACTGTGTATTCTTCGAGCTCTTTTTTGTCCAGCATCTTTTCTATGTCCGCCGCTATCTCTTTGTTTTTATTGGCATATTCCTCGTCCAAAATTATCATGAGCATATACTCTTTGGTATTGGAGTTTAAAGAGCTCATGATGGATGTCGCGCTGCTAAGCATCGCGCCTACCGTATCCACTCCCTCTATCTGACGTATTTCGCCCGATATCTCGTCGGCAAGGGCGTAATCCTCTTCCGGGGACGTGTCGTCCGGCGCGGTAAAGGACACGGACATC
>CAZTVO010000115.1:0-4898 GCA_964617075.1 uncultured Jutongia sp. | reverse complement strand
AGGACATAAACTTCTGGCAGAGCGGAGGCGCGATCAAGGTGAACCTCTGGCACGGTGCCCCGCTCAAGAAGATACAGGCTGACAACCGCTTCGACAGGGTGCGCCATCCGCGCGGCCCGCTTCAGCGGGCGGCGGCGATGCCCAGGCGGATTTCGGACGAGAAGCCGGGTGACTACGTGCTGGCGCCGTCCGAGGCCCTGCGCGGCATATTCTCCTCCGCGTTTGGAACGGGGAACGTGCTGGTGGCGGGGTACCCGAGGAACCGCGCGCTCGCGGGCCGGGACGGGCTGGGCAGCCCGCTGACGGAGTCGGAGGCGCGCGCTCTGGAGAGGATGAGGGCGTTTAGAAGGGGACGCGACGGAGCGAAGATAGCATTTTACATGCCGACGTTTAGGGAGAGCGAGGGCAGGCTCTTCGACGTGTTCGACGCGGAGAGGTTCGGTCGGTTTCTTGAAGAGGAGGACGCGCTTTTCTGCGTGAAGCCCCATCCGAAGTCGAGGGCGGCGGAGAGGCTTTTGGGCATGGGCGGCGGCAGGGTGCTTGCCATAGGCCCCGACGACGACCCCCACGCGCTCCTTGGCGAGGCGGACGTGCTGGTGACGGACTACTCCTCCATATACTTTGACTGGCTGGAGCTGGACAGGCCGATGGTGTTTTTCGCGTACGACCTCGAAGAGTACCTTTCGCAGTCGAGGGAGATGTACTTCGACTACGGCGAGACGACGCCGGGGGAGAAGGCGTACGACATGGACGGGCTGATGGAGGCACTGAGGGCGGCGTTTAGGGATCCCGAGGCGTACAAGGGAAGGCACGCCCGGGAGAGGGAGCGGGCCATGGAGATTGCGTCCTGCGGCACCGGCCTTGAGGAGCCTGGGGCACTTGCGGGCATGATAATGGAAGCGGCGAAGAAGGGCGGGAAAAGATGTACATAAAAATTGAAGGCGGTGCCCGCCCAGAGGACTTTAGGGGCAAAAAGATCGTCCTGTTCGGCGCGTCCTCAACCGGAGAGAAGGCGGTCGAGGAGTTTGAAAACGCCGGAGCCGATATCGTCGGATTTTGCGACAACAGCCCTGACAAGTGGGGGAAAACCCACGCTGGATACACCGTATATTCGCCAGACTGGCTTGCCTCTGTGAAGGGGCAGGGACGTAACATAGCCGTCATGATTACAAGCACGTACGAGGACGAGATAAAGGGGCAGCTGTCCGAAATGGGCATAGGCGGCGCGCTTGCGGTACACATGGGCGTTCTTTATGAAAAGATGCCGTTTTGCGATTTTAAAAATGAGCTGCTTGGAAAGGAAGAGGCAAACGGCTGGCTGCGTGAGATGATTCTTTCAGGCGAGCCGTTTTTCGTCGGAAGGATAGGATCGACCGAGCTGGAGACCATATGCAACTACCTGTATTTTACCGGCAGGGCAAAGGGATCTGGCACTCCATATACAAAAAACATAACAAACATGATATGCGGATGGTGCGGATTTTTTCCTCCCGACCATTCCCTCATGGACAGGCTGTGCAGGCTTTATCTGGACGAGCTGCCCGGGGCGGACATGCTGTGGTGCATGTGGGAATCAAAGTACGAGGATAGGCTTTACAGCGAGTACTGTCCTGACGTTTTGTTGAGCCTATATGACGACACGGGATTTCCGGTGGACGTGGACAGGCCATGGACCGCGGCGCTTGAGGGAAAGAGAGTGCTCGTGGTTCATCCATTTGAGAAGTCGATAGTAAACAACTATAAGATCAGGGAAAAGCTTTTTTCAAATCCGGCGTTTCTGCCACGTTTCGAACTAAAGACGCTAAAGGCTGTCCAAACGCTTGCCGACAGCGAGGATTCAAGGTATGGCACGTGGTTCGACGCATTGGATGCGATGAAGAGGCAGATGGAGGAAACGGACTTCGACGTGGCGCTGATAGGCGCCGGTGCGTACGGATTTCCGCTTGCCGCGCACGCAAAAAGGATCGGGAGGCAGGCCCTGCACATAGGGGGCATGCTGCAGCTGTATTTCGGCATACGCGGCAGTTATTACGACAAGTTCAACTGGCACAACGAATATTGGACGAGGCCTTTGGAGGAAGAGAGGCCAAAGGGGTATCGGAAGGTCGAGGCGGGAAGGTATTGGTGATGGAAAGGGAAGATAGAGGGATTGTCATATTTGGCGCATCTGGAGGCGGTATAAAGGTAGCAAAAACCCTGTCAAGTTTTGGGATTGACTTTTTTGGCTTTCTTGACAATGACCCACAAAAATGGAATACGTGCATATTTGGGAAAAAAGTGATGCAGCCAGATGTGCTTGATAAAAAATACTGCAAGATAATAATTGCAAGCGAACACCAGGCAGAAATTGAAAGACAGCTTGAAGACATGGGCCAACTTAAAAATCTCATGCTCAAGGAGGAGCTTATACTCCCAGCCGTAGAAGCGATGACTGCAGAATTTGAGAAAAAAGAAGCGACGAAGCAGATTTTTAAAGATTTCCAACAGAAGTTGAATAAACAGATTGCCAGGGATGAAAAAAAGCAGAGAAGCATAGTAATTGATTTGATGGAAGGGATTCAGCTCGGAGGAATAGAATCATGGACGTGCCGTGTTGCGGGGGAGCTGCATGAATGCGGGGAAGACGTGACTGTTTTTGCAAAAAAAACTAAAGATGAGCCAGATGAAAAGATATCGGATTTGTTCAGGTTTTTCGATTTGGACTATGTCCATTTTAAGGAAGATGTCATGCTGCTTGCTTGTGAGATTTTGTCATATCTTCCTTGCATGGTGATTGTCAGTAGGCAGACACAGCTTCTTTATGCGGCATATATGGTAAAAAAATTGTTTGGGAATGAAATCAAGATTATATCCGTAATTCACAGTGACGAGATTGCGACGTATAGGAGACATCAGTTTATTGAGAGCATTATAGATAAAATTTTATGCGTGAGCGCGCGGATAAAGGAAACCCTTCATGAGACTTATTGCATCGAAAAGGATAAGCTTTTTTACAAAGAGAGCCCTGTGCCGTGTGAAAAGAATATAAAACGTGACTATACGTTGGATGAGAAATCGCCTATCAGAGTATGTTATGCAGCCAGGGTCGTAAAATCCGCAAAACGTGCTGACCTCATAGTTCCGCTTATTTTAGAATTAAAAAAGCTTGGCACGAATTTTCATTTTGACGTTGCGGGTGATGGCGATTACTTGGACAGGATAAAAGAGGCAATTCATGAATATGATCTTGGCGGCAGTGTTGCGCTGTTGGGCAGGATTGAGGAAAGCAGTATGCCGGGGTTTTGGAAAAGGGAAGATATTTTTATAAGCACTTCAGATTTTGAAGGAACGAGCATATCTATGCTTGAGGCCATGTCGTTTGGGGTAGTGCCGGTAGTTACCGATGTATCAGGCGTAGAAGAATATATTGAACAGGGTGTAAATGGTTATTTCGTAAATAAAGGAAACGTAAAAAAGATGGCTGAGTATGTCTTTGCGCTGTCTAATGACAGAAAAAGAATACAAAGAATGGGGAAAAAATCTTGGGAGTGCATAAAAGAAAAATGTAATCCGAGAGAGTATGCCAAATATATTAGAAATTTGTAAAAACGTAGGATGGTGCAATTGTGAAAGGTAAAGAGAAAAAGATTGTGCTGTTTGGATGCGGCGAAATAGGACAAAAGGTTTTCAGGGTGCTTGGAGAGAAAAATGTCTACTGTTTTTGTGACAATAATAAGAAACTTCATGGGCACAGCATTCTTGGAAAAAAAATTATTTCAGCAGAGGAATTAAGGAACATTCCAGAGCAGTTTTTTCTCGTTATTTGTATGTCCATTGATAAGGCGATGCGAGTTGCGCTGCAGCTTGACAGTCTTGAAATTTTTGATTATTGGGCTTGGCCAATAATAGAATCACAGATTGAAAAATTGCCGACACAGAGAGAGATTATTATTTTTCTAAATGACAAACGTCATATGATAAAGATGCGGACAAAGATGTACCATTATAAAATTTCCTATCTAACCACGCAAGTTGATTTTTTTAAAGAACACACGAATCCTGCAATGGTGACGCCTGCAACTGGAGATTTAAGGGAAATCCAGCTTAAGCGTGTGGATTTGTGCGCATTCCTGTGCGACATACTGGAAAAATGGGGAATGAGGCCTTTTTTGTATGCGGGGACGTTACTTGGATATGTGAGACACGGGGGGTTTATTCCGTGGGACGATGACATTGACATGGGTCTCATGAGGGATGACTATGAAAAACTTTATCAATATTGTATCGACCATTTGGATTCAAATGGCGCGGTATATTTTGCTTTTTTCGAAAAACAAAAAAAGTTGCGATTTAGAAGGAATGAAAATGTTTTTAAAATTTATGGCGATGTGGCGGTAGATTTTTTTCCAATGGATTTTTATAAGGAGGAGTGTTCGTTTGATGATTTTAAAAATGTAGTCACAGTGGTCAAGGAGAATTTATACAAAATTTGTTCCGATGAGGAAAAAGCTGAGTATTCGATGAAAGTAGGAGCGAAAAATCAATATACTGCGCGGGACGGCGATAAAGTATATTTTGGACTGGACAGCATAGATTCGCGTTTGTCGTATAACAGGGGCAGATTTATACCAAAGAACGTGTTATTTCCGTTGCGTAGGGCCAAATTTGAAGGTCATGATTTTTATATCCCGAACAATCCAGAAGACTTTCTTTCGTACATTTATAGAGATATATGGACATATCCTGATGACGTTGGGATACCAAGCCACATGTGGATGTCCCAAATTAAAGGTAAATAAAAATAGGTGCCACACTCACGATGGGGGAATTTAGGATGAAGGAAAAGTGCATAATCTTTGGCGCGTCAAAAACGGGAAGAGCCGCCAAGAAGCTTTTGGAAGACAGGTACGAGGTGGTTG
>CAZTVO010000114.1:0-4916 GCA_964617075.1 uncultured Jutongia sp. | reverse complement strand
TATGCGTGCTTATGGTTCGCGGCGGACTGTTTGCGCCATTTTATGCATATTAGATCTGTTTGCATATTATAATAGTTTTTCAAAAAGATATCTGTTTATATTTTAAAATAAGCGATGATTGAAATTTGTATATATGTATGCTATAATTTATACTATTGGCAAGCATTGCATACGGCATGGAGATGAAAATTATTATGGAACACATATATTGCATGATTATGGGGAGCATTTCAAATCTTGGCCGGAGGGATTTAGACGAGCCGCAAAAAAGGCTTAAAGAGGCGCTGGCCGCTGTAAATTACGATTACGGCATTTATATATATTCCGGCTTTGCCGTTACGAGAAACAACGAATTTGGGGGCATCCTGTATAACACCATTCCTTTATTTGACGTGCTTAGATTTATTCAAAAAAGCGTTTCGCCATACAAGATGAAATTTGGAATAGGATTAGACAGGCTTGGCCGCCGCGTCGGGGGAGCCAATACGTTTGCCGCGGACGGTCCCGCGCGCCATAAGGCGCAGCAGGCCCTGGAGGATTTTAAGGACGAGGATTCGTACGAATACGGCTATCGAATATATACGTGCGGCGACGACGGTCTTGTAATAAATCCGCTGCTTGCCAATCTTGACAGGATAAGTTCGGAATGGACCGATAAGCAAAAAGAATACATAGACAGCCTGCACAAGGATGAAACCGTGGTAAGCCTGTCAAACAGGAAAGGCGTCTCGGTTTCCACCGTCTCAAGGGCCCTGACGCGGGCAAACTACAAAATGATAAACGATTCTCTTGACAGCCTGTCGTCATATTTGTATAAGACGTACGATGTAAATGACGACAGCGAAAGTTTTTCATTTTCGTATAACGAGGCCTGCAGGCTTTACGCGGATAAAATGTACGATCAGGCGCTGCGATGCATAGAGGACGCTTGGGTGTCAGGGAACGCGGACTGTGTGAATAAAAACTTTATTTTGGCCAATATATATCATCAGATGGGACTAAATGAAGAGTCTATTGCGGCCGCCCTTGAAACGCTTGAATATATAACGCCCGACTATGATTTTATGCAGACAAGGCTTTTAAACTACCTTGGGATAGGGTATATGAATACGGGAAAGCCCGCGGAGGCGGAAGAATATTTTTCAAAGGCTCTTGATTTAGCCGCGGGCGACGCGTACTCGCCCAAGATTTATCTGACGCTAAAGGGAAACATGGCTATACTTAGCCAGCGCAAGGGCGAGACGGACGCCGCGAAGAAGCTTTATAATGAAATATATGAGGCCGCCTTGGAGCTGCATCCGTCCGACGCCTCGCTGCGCGTGACCGCCCTTTCGAATCTTTGTAAAATATACCTAAAGACAAAAGAATACGAAAAATGCATCGAAACGTGCAATATGGCATACGATATCGCACAAAAAGAGCTTAACGACTCCGACAATCAAATTGCTTTTCTGCTCTGTATGTCCGCCGTGCTTGTCATTAAAACTGAAAGGGACGTACAAAAAGCAATAAAGCTTCTAAAGCAGTCGACTGAAATATACAGGAAGAACAAAAATCACAGGAGCGAGCTGGCCAACTATAGGCTGCTCTACGACTTGTGCGTAAAAAATAAAGAAAACGCGATGGCAGAAGTATACGCGAAAAAGATACAAAAGCTGCAGGACGAGATCGGCGCCCGCAAGCACATGGAGTAGACCGGCCGGACAAAAGTCCGGCCGATTCCGTTATTTTAGCAGTTCCTTAAGCTTTAGCGCCTTGTCAATGCTTCCCTCCACTTTTAATTTTCCGGTGGTAAACGCTTTTACCGGATCCGTTTTTTTTGAAATTATGCTGAAAAGGGTTTCGGCGCTGCATATGAAAACAGCGTCCCTGTCATGGTATTCATACGGCTCTATGGACAGCCTGCCGTCTTTTAATTCCACGTAAAAAATGCCCTCTCCGTCGCCGGTGATGTTGAATTGGTAGGCCAGGCGCCCTTTGACGCCGCTCACGTCAGCGTCTTTAAACATTGTTCTTACTTTGTCAACAACCTCGTCAAAAGTCATATTTTCCCTTCTTTCCATTTTTTTTGTTTAACGTGTTACAAACAAGGCAATGCGCGAAATTTGCCGTGCCGCCCACTTTCTTAGTATATCCTAAAAAGACGAATATGTGAAGATGACGTTATAAAATTGGTGAAGCGTATGCTGAAACGTCACAGAAAAGCAGACATACGAAAAATTTAGAAAAAGAGGCAAAGTTGCGGATTACGTCGATATGTGCTAGAATCGGGGATGTGTGGAATGCGTTTTGGCGCGTCTAAGCGCGGCGGCATCGTTATAAAAGGGTGCGCGGCTGTTTGATGGATAAAAGAGTCGGCATTAAAAAAGCAATGGGAGGACTTGAAATGGATTTATTGGACGAGCTTAGGGACTTGGGCGTTGGAGTAGACAAGGGCTTGTCGTCGCTAAACGGCAAGCAGGCGCTGTATGAAAAGCTTTTGGTGAAGTTTGCCGATATGATAAGGAAATCGAGCATATCCGCCGACTTTAGCGACGACGAATGCGGCGCGGTCATGGAAGAGGCGCATTCCATCAAGGGGGTTTCAGGCAACCTTGCGATCACTCCGATTTACGAGGCGTATTCGGAAATAGTCGCCTCACTAAGGGCTGACAGGCCGGACAAGGCAAGAGAGGCGCTTGCGAATATTTTGCCAACGCAGGAAGCCATAGTCAAATGCATCGAGGAGCATAAGTAGGTTTTTATGGGTGTGTTTGCTTAATTTTATTTTTCGGGGGCCGCGGTATGCATGCTAAAAAGACGATACTGATAGTTGACGACATAGATATTAACCGTATTATGCTGGCTGAGATTTTTGACGATCGATACGACATTATAGATACGGGCAGCGGGAAAGAGGCAATAAGAATCATTAACGGCGAAAAGGAGATATCGGCCGTTCTTCTTGATCTGATTATGCCCGAGGTGAACGGCTTCGACGTGCTTAACGCTATGAACGTCAGTGGGAAAATAAAATATATACCGGTTTTTTTAATTACGGCCACCGACAGCGAGGAAAACCTGATGCATGGATACGAACTTGGGGCTGTGGACGTTATTACTAAGCCGTTTATAGGGCAGTTTCTGAAATGCCGAATAGACAATGTGATAGAGCTGTACGAGCATAGAAACCAGCTGCAGGTGATTGTAGAGGAACAGGTTGAGCGCATGAGCGAATTGATGAAGTCGCTCGTGGAGGTTCTCGCGTCGGTCATTGAATTTAGGGACTGCGAATCGGGCGAGCACGTAAAGCGCGTTTCACAGCTGACGAAGCTTCTTATGAAGGCGGTGAGCGACGAGTATCCCGAATATCGCATGGCGGGGGCCGAGATTGACAAGATATCCACCGCGGCGATACTTCACGACATAGGCAAAATATGCACGCCCGACAATATACTAAACAAGCCCGGCAAGCTCACGAAAGAGGAGTTTGAGATAATGAAGCAGCATACGGTCAAGGGCTGCGAAATATTAAAAAGGGCCTCAAACGTCATCGACGGGGACGTGTATAAATACGGGTACGACATCTGCAGGCATCACCATGAAAGATGGGATGGACGCGGATATCCGGACGGGCTTGAGGGGGACGAGATATCGATATGGGCCCAGGTGGCGTCCATTGTGGACGTTTACGACGCGCTTACGTCGGAAAGGGTCTACAAAAAGGCGTTCAGCAGGGAAACGGCGTTGGAGATGATACACAACGGCGAGTGTGGCTTGTTCAATCCCAAGCTTTTGAAGGTGTTTGACGGCGCCATGGAAAGAGCCGTCAGGTACGCGTGACTTTTTGAGCCGACTTTGTGCGCGCCGCTTTGGGGCATATCTATAATGGTAAAAAAGGAAAAAGTATGTCGAATAAGAAAGCCGTCAAGTTTTTTTACAGAAGTTTTTTCAGCATAGTTTCGGTGTTCATAGTTGTGTTCATCGTTTTAATCGTGCTTATGTCAAGACAGACCGACACGACCATTTCAAACATAAGCAAGATATACATGTATGAGATAAATAATCAGATAAGGGAGAAATTCAGCACCGTAATCGATATGTACATGGAGGACGTAAGGTGCCTAGTTGAGAGGACGGCCCCGGATTCGGATTTGTCAAGGGAGGAGGCAAACAGCCAGCTGCGTCTCAGCGCGAAAGTCCGCAATCTTTCCTATCTTGCTTTTTTGGGAAAGGACGGCAGATGGGAAAAGCTTTACGGAAAGGACGTAAGAATACTAAAGGAAAACATATCGACGGATGATAAAGGCCGCATCATGGGCACCGGCCAGGACATAGGCGGAATGGACTTTCTGGTATTCGGGCTGCACGCCGAGTATGAAATGGCCGACGGCTCTAAGAGCGAGAGCCTTGTCGCGGGCATCCCTATGGATTATTTAAACAACATACTTTACCTGTCTCCAAACAAGGAAGGGGTATACTCGCACATTATAAATAAAAACGGCAGGTTTCTCATAAAGAACGGCAATGTGTTCAACGAAAATTACTTTGAAAGAATAGAAAACGTATTTGACGAATACAATGGGAAAAAGCCTGTTCAGTACAGGAAAGAGGTTCAGGACGCAATCGAAAAGGGAGAGGACTATTTTGCCGTATTTTCGATGGACGGCCGTGAGATGATCCTGCAATGCTCGGGGCTTGATGAAAACGCGGAGTGGTTCGTTGTTACGGTGATACCGGTAAAGATGCTTGGGGATTCGCTGACAAACTACGACGTCACGCGTACGATATATTTTGGGCTGCTTGCGCTTGTGGTGGTCATTCTTATTATAATAGTCTTTTTGCTGTATTACAGGCTCTCGCAAAAGCAGATGGCAGAGCTTGAAGAGGCGAAGAAGGAGGCCATCGAACTTCTCCGCCAGGTCGGTATCAAGGAG
>CAZTVO010000113.1:0-4935 GCA_964617075.1 uncultured Jutongia sp. | reverse complement strand
ATTTACGCGATTAGGTTTGTCAGATAGGGACAAATCTAATATAATGTAGTGTAAGGAACGCCAAAAAGGAGGAGCGGGTTATGGCGGATAAGGGCAATGGCAGCAAAAATAGAGCGAAAAAGGCGATTTGTGCGGCCGCCGTGCTGGCTGTTTTTTTGGGACTTGGGGCCGCTATAGGGTATTTCGCGGCTTCGCGCACGGATGGGGATATTAAGGCGGACAAAAAGGATGACGGCGGCTACGACCCGCTCGACTGCATCGAGGTCGGGGACTATAAAGGGCTTGAGGTGTCCATCGCCGTAACACAGGACGACTTAGACGCGGAGATTGACGACCTTAGGGATCAAAATACCATATACGAGCAGCTTGACGGCAACGTGTCGGACGGCGACATGATTTACGCGGACATAGTGGGGTACGTTGACGGCAAGAGGGCCGACGACGCCTGCACAAGCGATTATGTCGTCATAGGTTCGGGCGACTGGATGGACGGCTTTGAGGACGCGCTGATAGGGACAAAGACTGGCACGACGGCGGAGTTTACGCTGCCGGTTCCAATGGGAACTTTTGGGAACAAGGACATAGACGGCCACGATATCAAGTACGACGTTAAAGTCGAGTACATATGCGGCGACGCCATAGTTCCTGAATATAACGACGAATTTGTCCAGTCGATATCCGACTGCGACACGACGGAGGAATATGACGAGTATCTTAGGGGGGAGCTTTTAAAGGAAAACGAGGACGACAGGGCGGATTTTGCCT
Source organism: uncultured Jutongia sp. (assembly GCA_964617075.1). GTDB lineage: Bacteria > Bacillota > Clostridia > Lachnospirales > Lachnospiraceae > Butyribacter. Next base: position 4,170 of record CAZTVO010000113.1, on the reverse strand, counting down.
GGGCGGATCTTATGGAGGCAAGCAAGGTAAAAAAATATCCGGACGCGCTTATGGAGCAGGCGAAAAAAACCGTGCTCCAGGGATATTACGACATGGCTGACGTGTACGGATACAGCACGGACGAGGTGTTTGTCGAATTTGGGTACGAATCCGAGGAGGATTTTAAAAAAACCGATCTTGACGGACTGGCGAAGGATACGGTAAAGGAAAATCTTTTGGCACAGGCCCTCGCGCAGCTGGAGGACATATCGTACACGCAGGAGGAGTACGAGGACATTGTGGCGGAGGAGTATTCATACTGCGAGGAGGATTATTCGTCGCGCGAGGAATACGAGGCGAAAAATGAGCAGTACCTTAAGGACGAGGCCCTTATGGAGAAGGTAAAGGATTGGCTTGCGGACAACGTCACTTTTGTGACAAAGCAGCCGTAAAGGCGGGCACGCCGCCGCGATGGGAGGGTTCTTCGCATGGGAAAAGCCGATGATAAAAACGTCGTCGACGGCTACTTCTTTTCAAGTTCCACCGAATACGCCAGGGCGGCAAAGGAAAAGGAAACCATAGAATATCTTATGGCAAATACCGACATGACGGACATGAAGTCGGTCTTAAAGATATACAACAGGGCGGTCGAAAAGAAGTCGTTTAGGACGGTTGTGGGCCTCGAATTTATAAGAAACATCAGAAACAGGCTGGTCGCGTCAGGCATCGCCTCCGACGACGACTTAAGGGCCGTTCCCGTGCCGCCTCCCGCGGGAGGGGCGCGCGCGGCGAAGGACGCGGCGCAGGCGGAAGGGGATGCGGCGGCAAAGGCGCAGGCGGAAAAGTACAAGCTTGCGTATGAAAACGCGGCGACGGGAAAGACCATTAGAAACATCATAATAGTCTTTCTTGCCATTATAATAATAGCCATCATGGCCATATCCTACAATGGAAAATATTCCATATTCACTTTTTTTACCGACTATAAATCCGAAATGGAAAACGAGCTTCTCGACAAGTACGAAAGCTGGGAGACGCAGCTTGAGGAGCGCGAAAAGGAGCTTGACGAGAGGGAGGCGGCGCTTGACGGGGCCGCATCGTCCGATGGAGGCGCGTCCGCGCCGCCTGCCAGGTAAACACAAATAATACATATTTCTCTGCTACACTAAAAGCTGGCGGATTTTGCCGTTTTGAGGCATGGATTCGAAATTGTTTTTAGGAGTGAGGCTTGGCATGGAAAAGCTAAAGATTTTGGTGGTAGACGATGAGGCGAGGATGAGAAAGCTTGTAAAAGATTTCCTCGTAAAGAAGGATTTTGCCGTCATTGAGGCGGAAGACGGCGAGCAGGCGGTCGATATGTTCTTTGAGAACAAGGACGTGGCCCTTATCATATTGGACGTGATGATGCCAAAGATGGACGGATGGGAGGCGTGTCGGGAAATAAGGAAGTATTCGCGCGTTCCGATAGTCATGCTGACGGCGAAAGGCGAGGAGGAGAACGAGCTTTTGGGCTTTGACGCCGGGGCGGACGAATACATATCAAAGCCGTTTAGCCCCAAAATTCTCGTTGCCAGGGTCGAGGCGATTCTTCGCAGGACAAACGCCATGGAGGACGGGGAGATAGAAGCCGGCGGCATATCGATAAACCAGTCGGCGCACGAGGTCAAGATAGACGGAAAGCCCGTCGAGCTAAGCTTTAAGGAGTTTGAGCTTTTGACGTATTTTGTCACGAATCAGGGCGTGGCCCTTTCAAGGGAAAGGATACTTAACAACGTATGGAACTACGACTATTTCGGCGACGCCAGGACCATCGACACGCATGTCAAGAAGCTTAGGAGCAAGCTGGGCGACAAGGGAGAGTATATTAAGACCATTTGGGGAATGGGATATAAATTTGAGGTATGAGCATGAAGACGCCGTTTAAATCAATAAAGACGAAGCTCATACTCATAATGATGGGTCTCCTTGTCCTGACGATATTCGCGATATGGTTCATGAACGAGATGTTTCTGCCCTCGTACTATCAGCATACGAAGGTGGAGATGCTTGGAAAGTGCTACGAGGACGCCAATTCAATAATAAATGGCGACAAGGACTACAGTGACGGCCTTTCGGGCCTTTCCGATGAAAGCACGCTAAAGCTTGAGATACTTTCGGCCAACAACGCCGCCAATGTGTATGTTTTTAGGATAGAGGACGTTTTTGGAGACTTGTATTATACGTACGACTATCCGGCGTACGACGAGATTACTGATTTTCAAAAATTTAGGGTGAGGGAAAAGACAAAAGACTACATATACCGGATAAACAGCGGCGGCGCGTACGACGAGGACGGGGACGGCAGGGAATTTATAAAGGGAAACGAGCAATATTCGGTATGCAAGGTTATGGACGACAGGATAGGCTCGTACTATATAGAGATGTTTGGCCGTCTTGATTCGGGATCCTTCATCTACCTTAACACGAATTATCAGAGCATGGCGGAAAACGTCAACATATTCAACCGATTCATTTTCTGGGTCGAGATAGGCGTAATGGCGGTCGGGGCCGTGATAATGATTTTTGTGGGCGCCAGTTTTACGAAGCCTATCGTAAATCTTACCGACATCGCGAAAAGGATGTCGGAGCTTGATTTCGAGGTAAGATACCCCGTGGCCACGAACGACGAAATAGGTGTTCTTGGCAAAAGCATAAATACGCTCGCGGACACTTTGGAAAAGACCATATCCGAATTGAAGTCGGCCAATAATGAGCTTCAAAAGGACATAGAGGAAAAGACGCAGATAGACGAGATGCGAAAGGAGTTTCTTTCGAACGTGTCGCATGAGCTAAAGACGCCCATAGCCCTCATACAGGGGTATGCCGAGGGGCTTTTGGACAATATAAGCGACGACGGCGAAAGCAGGGATTTTTACTGCGAGGTGATTATAGACGAAGCCGACAAGATGAACAAAATGGTAAAGAAGCTTCTGACGCTAAACCAGATCGAGTTTGGGGCCGGGCAGCTGACGTTTGAGCGTTTCGACATAGTTCAGGTGACGGCTTCCGTCGCGCAGTCGGCCTCGCTTTTGGCGCAGAACAAGGATGCCGTAATCCGCATGCCGGACTACGGGCCCGAGTACGTGTGGGCGGACGAATACATGGTTGAAGAGGTGGTCACCAACTACATAAGCAACGCCATAAACCACGTGATGGAAAACGCCGACGGGGAACGCGTCATAGAGATAGGAATAGAAAGGCGCGGCGACGTGGTAAGGGTTGGCGTCTTCAACTCCGGAGAGCAGATACCCGAGGAGGAGCTTGAAAAAATCTGGACGAAGTTTTATAAGGTCGACAAGGCGAGGACTAGGGAGTACGGAGGAAGCGGCATAGGCCTTTCTATCGTAAAGGCCATCATGAATTCGATGAACAGGCAGTGCGGCGTGACAAACCGCGACGACGGAGTGGAGTTTTGGTTCGAGCTTGATAGAAAGTGCTAGGGCGCGAATTGCGCGTATATGGAATGTTTCCATTGACGTTTTGAATGGAATTATGATACTATAATCGTATTAATAATATGTTTTTATCCTTTGGGAGGAGTAGCGACATGAAAAAGCGGATTTGCGTTGCGGCGCTTGCGGCCGCCGCGGTTTTGACGGGGTGCGGCGTCGGCATCCCCGATTTATCTGACGAGGACGGCGCCGTTATAAGCCAGTATATGGCGGACCTTCTTTTGAGGCACGACGCCGGATACGCCAACGCGTTTGAATACGACAGGACCGTGCTTGAGCCTACGCCTATTCCAACGCCTACTCCCGCGCCCGCCGCTACGGCCGCCCCAGCCGCAGGCCAGACGGCGCAGACGCAGCCGGGAACGGACGGGGGAGCAGGCGCGGGATCTTCGTCGGGATTGGAAGGCGGTGGCGGCGGCACGGGCAATGGAAGCGGGCAGCAGGCTCCGGCTTTGAACGCGGTAAGCTTTAACGAGCTTGTTAATATTTCAGGAGTCGACATAAAGCCTTTGAATTGCAAAGCCAAGAAAAATATCGTTACAGGATATTCTTCAATATCGGCGGATCGCGGCAAGAAGCTTGTTGTCGTCTCGTTTAGGATCAAGAATTCGTCGTCTTCTCCGGTAAAGGTCAATTTAAAGAAAAAGAAGATAGAGTATTCGCTGACCGTGGGCGGCGCGTCGTGCGGCGCGCCCCTCAA
>CAZTVO010000112.1:0-4964 GCA_964617075.1 uncultured Jutongia sp. | reverse complement strand
TCCGGAAAGGGAACTTACCTTTTTGGATTTGAGGAAAGCTACGGATGCCTGATTGGAACTCACGCCAGGGACAAGGATGCCATTGTGGCCACCATGGCCCTTTGCGAAGCCGCCGCGTATTACAAAACAAAGGGCATGACGCTTTGGGACGCGATGCTTGCGATGTATGAAAGATACGGCTACTACAAGGACGGCGTCCAGTCAATAACCATGAAAGGCATAGAGGGCCTTGCCAAGATTCAAGACATTATGGCGCGGCTGCGGAAAAATCCTCCAAATGAAATTGAGGGCCATAAGCTTGTCTCATTCCGCGACTATCAAGCGGACGTTGTTAAAAATCTTGAAACCGGCGAGGTTTCGTCCACGGGACTGCCTAAGTCCAACGTGCTTTATTTTGACATGTCCGACGACGTGTGGATGTGCGTAAGGCCGTCCGGCACGGAGCCTAAAATCAAATTCTACTACGGCGTAGTCGGAAACTCCTTGGAGGACGCGGCAAAAAAATCGGAAGCTATGGCCGGCGCCGTAACAAATCTCGTCAATGAAATGTCGTAGACGGGACGCGCAATTTGCCAAAAGCGCCAAAACAAGAACAGGAGGAACAAAAGATGCAGGAAAAGCTGGATCAGTGGATCAACTGGGTGGGGTATGACGAACTTCTGGATGGAAAGCATAACGCGCCCCACCATATTTTAGGATTGCACGAATTTGGAAAAGGGCAGGTGCTTACCGTCTTTAGGCCATACGCGCAGAAAGTGTTTATAACAGACTTCAACGGAAAAAATCCGCTCGAACTTGAGGAAGTGGGGGAGAAGTCGGGCTTTTTCGGAAAGTACCTCGACAACCATAAATATAAGGTTCCATACAAGGTAAAGGTTCAGTATTCAGAAAACGACGTGGTCGAATTCGTCGATCCATACTGCTTTGAACCTCAAATTTCAAGCGACGACCTTTATCTTTTTTCCGAAGGAAACCACTATGAAATATACGACAAGCTTGGTGCCCACCCTATGACAATAAACGGAGTAAAAGGAACATATTTTGCCGTGTGGGCCCCGCACGCGAGAGCCGTAAGCGTGGTCGGCGACTTCAATATGTGGGACGATATGCTTCATCCCATGAGAACGCTGGAGGTATCGGGCATATATGAGCTGTTTATTCCAGGCGTGGACGCGGGAGCCGTGTACAAATACCGGATACTTACAAGACAGGGCGAGATATTCATGAAGGCGGATCCATACGCGAACTGCTCGCAGCTTCGCCCTGACAATGCCTCCGTAGTCGCCGATTTGTCAAATTTTAAATGGACCGACAAAAAATGGATGGACGACCGCTCGAAAAATGACAGGGACGCTTTGAGGAAAAAGCCCATGGCAATATATGAGGTTCACTTAGGATCCTGGAAAAAGAAGGACGACGGCACTGAAGACGGATTCTACAATTACAGGGAAATCGCTCCGATGCTCGCGGACTACGTCCTTGACATGGGATATACCCACATAGAGCTTATGGGAATTGCCGAACACCCGTTCGACGGCTCGTGGGGATACCAGGTGACCGGATATTACGCGCCTACCAGGCGCTACGGAGACCCGGAAGACTTCATGTATTTTGTAAACTATATGCACGGCAGGGGAATCAGTGTAATACTTGACTGGGTTCCCGCGCATTTCCCAAAAGATGCCTACGCCCTCGCAAGGTTCGACGGACAGCCGCTTTACGAGCATCCCGACCCAAGAAGGGGAGAGCATCCTCATTGGGGTACTTATATATTTAACTACGCAAAAAAGGAAGTTGAAAACTTCCTGGTCGCCAACGGCCTTTTCTGGCTTAAAAAATTTCATGTGGACGGTCTTAGGGTCGATGCCGTAGCTTCCATGCTTTACCTTGATTATGGAAAAAACGACGGGGAATGGCTTCCAAACGAGAATGGCGGCAAAGAAAATCTCGACGCCATAAAGCTTTTCAGGCACATGAACGAGCAGTTTGAAAAAAGGGCCCCCGGCAGCATCATAATCGCCGAAGAGTCCACGGCGTGGGCCGGCGTTACGTCGCCCGTACAGTTTGACGGCTTAGGCTTCCTGTTTAAGTGGAATATGGGCTGGATGAACGACTTCCTCGAGTATATGAAGCTTGATCCTTATTTCAGATCGTTCAACCACAACAAGCTTACGTTTAGCATGCAGTACGCCTACAGCGAAAATTTCATACAAGTACTGTCGCATGACGAAGTAGTGCACGGCAAGGGCTCAATGATAGAAAAGATGCCTGGCGAATACGAGGATAAATTCGCAAATTTAAGAACCGCGTATGGATTTATGTACGGCCACCCCGGCAAAAAGCTTTTGTTCATGGGACAGGATTTTGCGCAGTTCCGCGAATGGAGCGAAGCCAGAAGCCTTGATTGGGAACTTTTGGATTATCCCGCCCACGAGGGCATGCGGCTGTTCGTAAAGGAATTGAATAAAATATATAAAGAGTATGACGCGATGTACGCAAACGACTACGACGTAATGGGATTTGAATGGATGAGCGTCGACAATTCCGAAATGAGCACCGTAAGCTTTGTAAGAAGGGGAACGGACACAAAAAACCAGCTCCTGTTCATATGCAACTTCACGCCTGTGCAGCACGACGGATTCAGAACCGGCGTGCCTTGCGCGGGAAAATATACGAAGATTCTCTCCTCCGACGAGGAGCGTTTCGGAGGAAAAAGCGTCAAAAATTCAAAAACAGTGCAGGCACAAGACGTTGAATGCGAAAAAAGAAAATATTCGATACAGGTAAATCTGCCGCCGCTTTCAGTAATGATCTACAAATTCGACTACAAGAAATAATAAAATCGACGGGACGCGCCATATGCGGCGCGTCCCGCTTTCTGTACAAAAACTCCACAAAACGCTACTTTACATAATCGGAAGAGACATATCCCGTATATGCCTTCTTCCCATTGTAGTATTTCGTTTTATACCAGATTTTTGATTTCACCTTTACTTTTTTTAATATTGCCACCGCCGTATTTGACGGAACCACGGCAATCAATTTCTTGTTTACGCCCGCCGCTTTGCGCATATTTAAGCTTGTCGTTGTAACACCCATCGAATAATATTTAAGCTTCGCGTCCGCCGCCGCGTAGCCGTCGTATGTCTTGGACTTAAGCGAATACACCATATGCAGATACGATGTTTTGTTTTTTAAATGAACCTTGCCAACGTACTGCATGGTCGCGTCTTTATGAATCGCAGCAAGCCTGCCTGAACCAGACGCCGGCTTTTTCAAAAGCTTTATTTTTTCTCCGGCCACTGCGGCCCGTCGCGACTTCATGGCGGAAGCGGCAAGCGTCGCGTAACCGCTGTAATACGTTTTGCCGTCAATGTTTTTAAACGACCTTATCCTGTAGTAGTATTCCCGCCCGGACAAAAGGTTCGCGTCATTATATGAAGCCGCTGTTCCTTTTACTGCCGCTTTTATTTTTTTGTACGCTCCGTCATACGCGTCCTTCCTGCCTATTTCATATCCGTCTGCTCCGTTTCCCTGCGACCAGACGAGAATAATTTTTTTATCGTATGTTTTGCACGTAAATGAATCGGGGGCTTTTGGCATGATTAAAAACTCCGCTTTAACGCTTCCCTCATAGCTGCCTGTCCCGACAATCTGCACGGCCGCTTTTCCGGCGTCCGCATTGTCTAAATAGCTGACTTTATAATCCTTCCCTTCTACAAGTGTCTTCCCATCGACCTTAACCTCGGTCTTTGGCTTAATCGCCCTGCCCGTATACGTTTGATTCGGAATGGCCTCTACGACGGCGCTTGAAATGTCCGTTTTGGCGACGGGCTCTTCTGTAACATCCGGCGCCTCGGTCGGCAGGACGGACGCGCCGGACGGTTCATATCTAAAATTGCAGTCGACCTTTCCAGAAATGCCGTCAACAGAACCGGAACTCGTATACTGCCAATAGCTGTATGGATTTTCATATGTCGTCCGGGTCGTATAATTTGCCAGCCATATCTTGTAATCCTTCGCAAGTTTCTTTCCGTTTATGAGGGATGTCAAATCCGTCTTGTTCGCGTATATCATAGGCTCATATCCTGCTTCCCTTACGGTGTCGCAAAACGCAATGCAATTATTCGTTGCTTCTGACTTGCTAAGCTTCGCCTTGTACATCCTTCCGGTATGCCCAGACGAATTGCTTGGATATTCGTAATCTATAACAACGGGAAGCGTCACGTTATACGGCCTGATTTTTTCAAGGCAGTACTCGGCCTCCTCCACGGCCTCCTCCTCATTTACAGCCTCCGTAAAATAATAGACCCCTACCTCAATGCCCGCCGCGAGCGCGCCCTCGATATTTTCAACAAATTTGGTGTCGGTACACAACGCGCCGGTAGAGCCATATCCCCTGTATCCTACGCGTATAATCGCAAATTCTACTCCTCCCTCCTTCACGCTGTCCCAGTCAATATCCTTATTGTAATATGAAACGTCAATTCCATTATATATGTTAAAACCGTCAAAAGCATCGGAATGCGTATATGTTTTGCCATCAAAAATGCCTTGCTGCGCAGATGCTCCCTTAAGGCCGCCTGCCGCTTTTGCGGACGGCCGTGCGCGCAAAAAGGCGGCACAGCATATAAAGCAGGCAAATATTATAAAGAAGATTACTGCGAGCGGCCGTCGAACGGCCGGTCCATTTTTTTTCTCTTCTCCAAACATGACTACTTTCATAAAATCCCCCTTTTCCCCTTTGCTTTTACGCCGCTTTATCTGCTTCATGATGTCATACCATTGTTTCAAAATTATGGCATAAAAAAACCGCGGCAGACAAAACCGCGGCCCTATAAGCTTAAAGAAGCACGAATAAATTCCTTGTAAAAACTAAAAATAGTGACGCAAAAAAGCGCCACAAAAAACGGAGAAAGAGGGATTTGAACCCTCGCGCCGCTATTAACGACCTACTCCCTTTC
>CAZTVO010000111.1:845-5029 GCA_964617075.1 uncultured Jutongia sp. | reverse complement strand
TTGCCGTTCGCGTCGCACCATCTGCCTATTTCCGCCGCCGTCGGCGCCCAGCCCTTCCTCACGCCAAAATAAGCTCCGACTTTTGAATAAACGCGCCATACAAGCGAGCTGCAGTCGTAGGAACTTTTGCCCATCCTGTTTGCCTGGCTGTAGTTCGTCTTCGTTTCCGAAATGTTTATCGCCTTTCTTGACGCCATATACGCTTTTTTTGCGGCAATTTCAACGGTAATTTTTATCCTTAGGCCGTCCGCGTCCACAATTATGAAGGCGTTCCCCTTACCCCTCGCCCTTACTATGCCGCTTTGCGACACTACGGCAATCGATTCGTCGCTGCTTTTGAAGGAAACCTGGCTCCTCTCCTTGTCCGTTCCCTTTATCTTTATATTTCTTTGAACACCCTTATATCCCACAATGCCGTCGCCCACGTAGCGCGGCGCCGTCACTAGGACGCTGCATACAAGCTCTCTGCCGTCTGCGTTTATTATTACGTCTTCCTGACCCTTTTTGCCCGCGTATAATATTCCGTCATCGATAAAATACGCATGAGTCTGATCAACGGAGCCTATTCCCCAGTCAATCAAGCTTTGTTCCACGATTCCCCCTAAAGAGACCTCGACCTGAGTGTCTTTAGCCATTACAAAGTCGCTTCTGTCAAGCGTCGGATCGGTTACAATCAGGCTCGCGCCAATTCTTACGCTTTCCCCCACGCTCGGGGTTATAGTGGCGTAAATTTGCGTCTGTCCCTCCGCAAGCGCCCTTATTCCATCATTTGAGGCGGCGGCAATGCCCCCATCGTCGGACTCCCACTCAACCGGCCGGTCCCCATCCAACGGAGAGTAATTGTCTATAATCGGCATATAGACGTCGGACTCCTTCGCCCTCGTTTCGACCTCCCTTGAAAAAGACGGCGCGCTAACGGCCACATTTGCCACCAGAACCTGCCTGTCGCCGTCTATAGCGTATATGTCGGCTCCGTCAAATCCGCGCGCGCATATGCTTCCATCGTCATTTACGGCGACACTTTCGCCTGACGACACAAACGTCCCCGCGTCGTAGATCTGCGACGCGGCCAGCACGCGGGCCTCGCCGTACGCCGCCTGAACCTGTTCGGGCCCCAATATTTCAAGGGAAAGCGTCTCCGTCTGCTCAAAGCCCTGATACGTGCATGTAACGTCTATCAAGACCGTGTCCGGCGAAATGGCGTCCACATTTCCATCTTCGCCAAGGACGGCGCATTCAGGCGACGGGTTTTGCGCGTTCCATTTATACGACAGCAAATATTGTCCATCCGCGTAATGCTCGTCAATAAATTCCCTATCTATAAATTTTGAAAGATCCACGCGCGCTCCGGCGTAAGCGGCCGCGGCGTCCTGACTCAGCAGCCTGTCGACCGCGGACGCCTTCTGCCACACAAGGCTGGCCGCCAGAAGCGCGAAAAATAAAAAAGAGAGAGCTTTGGATTTTAATTTATTGCGCATTTCCTATTTCCTCCATAAATCCGTCATATGCCATGTCGATATACTCCATGCACTCCCCCCTGCCTTCCTTTGTGACCGCCGAAAAAGGGATTATGGGAGTCCCTTCGACGACGTTAAGCGTCTTTTCTATCCCCTTTATAAGTTCCTTTCTCTGTTTTGGCTTAACCTTGTCCGCCTTGGTGGCAACAACGACCGGATTAAATCCGTAATTTACGCACCATTCATACATCTGCACGTCGTTTTCATTCGGCGTATGACGTATATCCACAAGAAGAAACATAAGTCTTAAGGTTTTTGACTTTTCCAGATATCCGTCCACCATGGCGCCCCATTTTGCTTTTACTTCCTTGGAAACCTTGGCGTAGCCGTATCCCGGAAGGTCCACCAGGTAAAAAAGGCCGTTGATATTGTAAAAATTTATCGTCTGCGTCTTTCCGGGCTCCCCGGAAGTCCTTGCCAGCCTTTTTCTGTTCATGAGGCTGTTTATTAAAGACGACTTGCCCACATTGGAACGTCCCGCAAAGGCTATTTCAAGCTTATCGTTTTTAGGGAGCCTGCTTGTAATTCCGCATACTGTTTCAAGCTGCGCGCTTTTTATTACCATGGCTAGACAAACACCTCTTTAAATACGTCCTTCGCATTTTCCACATACCTTATGCGCATGCCGTCCACTATTTCTTCCTCAAGATCGTCAACGTCCTTTTTGTTTTTGGCGGGAACAAACACTGTACTTATTCCCGCCGCCTTTGCAGCCAAAAGCTTTTCTTTAAGGCCGCCTATGGGAAGCACACGTCCCCTTAGCGTAAGTTCCCCGGTCATCGCCGCGTCGGCTCTTACACGCTTGTTCATAACCGCGGAATAAAGGGCCGTTGCCATTGTTATTCCCGCCGACGGCCCATCCTTTGGAACGGCTCCTTCAGGCACATGGAGGTGGATGTCATGCTCCTTGAAATACTTTGCCGAAACCTTTCCGGAAACTTCCGAACGCACATATGAGAGGGCTATGCCCGCCGACTCTTTCATAACGTCGCCAAGCTTTCCTGTAAGTATAAGTTTGCCCGCGCCGTCCATAATATTTACCTCGATCTCAAGCGTGTCCCCGCCGGCGGCCGTCCACGCAAGCCCCCTCACTATTCCGACGTCCGGCCTTTCGTTCGCAGGATCTATCAGGTATTTTTCCTTTCCCAAAAAATCCCTGATATTTCTCTCTGAAACCCTGACCTTCGCGTCCTGCTCCTGCGCGCCTACGGCCTTCATCGCCGCTTTTCTGCATATGGAGGCTATGCTTCTTTCAAGTTCCCTGACCCCGGCCTCTCTAGTGTAATTGTCTATAATGATTCTAATCGCCTTGTCCGATATGCCAAGCCGTGCCTTCGTCAAGCCCGCCGCGGCAATCTGCTTCGCCATCAGATGATTTTTCGCAATGTGAAATTTTTCGTTAGACGTATACCCCGCCAGATTTATAATCTCCATCCTGTCAAGGAGCGGCCTTTGTATCGCGTCTGTAGAATTTGCTGTACATATAAACATGACTTCCGACAAATCAACCGGAATTTCCACGTAATGATCGCTAAAATGTTTGTTCTGCTCAGGATCCAAAGCCTCCAAAAGAGCCGATGAGGGATCGCCCCTGTAATCCCCGCCAAGCTTGTCCACCTCGTCAAGAAGCATCAGGGGATTTTTCACCTTTACGCTTCTTAACGCCGTCACTATCTTGCCAGGCATTGCGCCGACGTACGTACGCCTATGTCCCCTTATTTCCGCCTCGTCGCGAACACCGCCCAGACATATCCTTATGTACTTTCTGTTCATGGCTTCCGCCATGGATTTGGCTATGGACGTCTTGCCGGTTCCCGGAGGCCCGACAAGACATATGATCGGTCCCGCTCCATCGGGCTTTAGCGCCTTTACCGCAAGACACTCAAGCACCCTCTCTTTTACTTTTTCAAGCCCGTAATGATCCCTGTCGAGCACTTTTTTGGCACGATCGATGTCGATGCTGTCGTCGCTTCTTTTTTTCCATGGAATATCCAAAAGAGTTTCTATATAATTTCTTATAACGGCGTTTTCCGAAGATCCCGAAGCCGTAAGCTTAAACCGTCTTATTTCTTCCCTAATCTTTTCTTTTACATTTTTTGGAGCGTCAAGCTTTTTTAGTTCATCCGCGTAGCGGTCGGCGTCCGATTCGAAATCGTCGTCGCCTAGCTCGCTGTGTATCGCCTTTATCTGCTCGCGCAAATAATATTCTTTTTGATTTTCCTCCACTTGCGATCTTACGCGCCTCGCGATGTCGTCCTGTATGCGCAATATCCCTATTTCCCGGTTTAGTGCCGCCAATAAGGCGTCGTGTCTGCCTACCATGTCGTCTTCGGACAGTATGCTTTGTTTGATTCTGTAGTCAATGGGGATATTGGAGCTGATTTGATACACAAGCGCGTCGATGTCTTCTAAGCTCATGATTTCCTCAACAAGCCTAGGATTGAACTTTCCATTTTCATTTACATACACTTGGAACAAATCTTTCAACCCGCGCAAAAGAGCCGTTTTTTCCAGCTCATACGACACGCCGCCGAATTCAGGAAGCTCCTCAAGCGTCCCTTCCATGTACCCGTCGCCCATTTCGGCGCCAACAAGCTTCATGCGCTTTTTGCCGGTAATGACCACCCTTATGATTTTTCCGGGCATATTTATTACCTGCTTTATGTC
>CAZTVO010000111.1:0-835 GCA_964617075.1 uncultured Jutongia sp. | reverse complement strand
CCCAACGTCAAACAAATCGTCGACATCTGGATTTTCAACATTTGGATTTTTTTGCGCGACAGTGAATATAACCTGTCTTCCGGTCATGGCCTTCGAAACCGCCTTCACAGTATTTTCACGCCCCACCTCAAAATATACGGTAGTGCCCGGAAATACCACGAGATCCCTAAGCGTTATGATTGGAACGCCCTCCATTCTCTGCGGCTCACCGTTGCTTTCGTCCATAAAAATAACTCTCCATTCTAACTAAAAGGACTAAGCCTTATAAAAAGCTTAATCCCAAAAAATTACGCTATTTCATTCTTGGTCCTTTTTCCTCTCGACATCTTCCTTATCTCGTCGTTTTTTAAGACAAGCGTCGGCTCCTCGTCCTCAAGAACAGCCTCCTTCGTGATTATGCACTCCTTCACGTCCTCATCGGACGGAACCTCGTACATCGCATCCATCATGACCGACTCCATAATCGAGCGCAGCCCCCTTGCCCCGGTCTTTCTTTCTACCGAGCGCTTCGCGACGGCGTCAATGGCGTCATCGTCAAACGTAAGCTTTACGCCGTCCATTTCAAAAAGCTTGGAGTACTGCTTTGTAATGGCGTTTTTTGGCTCAACGAGAATCTTTCTTAGCGCATCCTCGTCAAGCAGATCAAGCGCGACGCTTATTGGAAGCCTGCCTATCAGCTCCGGTATTATGCCGAACTTCACAAAATCCTCCGGAAGCGCCTGACGGAACAGATCTCCTATATTCTCGTCCCTTTCTCCTCCAGATATCTGTGCGTTAAATCCAATGGACTTCTGCCCTATGCGCGCGCCTATTATCTTTTCAAGGCCGTCAAAGG
>CAZTVO010000110.1:0-5063 GCA_964617075.1 uncultured Jutongia sp. | reverse complement strand
TCCATATCCGGGGAAAGGCCCTTTCCCTTTCGTACGCTCTCCATAATCTTAAAAGACCGCTCATCCTCAAGTCCCATGTGTATTAGGTACGTCATAATATCGTCGCGCGTGCATATCGCGGTAGAAAGAGTACAATCGCCATTCGCGATAAAATACTGCGCGTTTCCAATCCATACGTCCGTTCCATGCGACAGTCCGGATATGCGCACAAGGTCGGAAAAATTTTTCGGCTTTGCCTCAATAAGCATTCCCTGCACGAACTGCGTGCCAAACTCCGGCAGGCCAAGGCATCCAAGCGTACATCCGCCGATATCTTTCGGATCGATTCCCAGCGCCTTTGTGCTTTCAAAAAGCGAAAGCACCTTTTCGTCGTCCATCCTTATTTTTACCGCGTCAACTCCCGTCAGATCCTCAAGCATCCTAATCATCGTCGGATCCTGATGCCCCAATATGTCAAGCTTTAGCAAATTCGCGTCTATCTTGTGATAATCGAAATGTGTCGTGACGACTTTGGACGACATGTCGTTTGCCGGATGCTGCACTGGCGTGAAAGTATAGATCTCCTCGCCCATAGGCAGCACCACTATTCCTCCGGGATGCTGGCCGGTGCTTCTGCGGACCCCCACGCAGCCCTGTGAGATGCGCTCTATTTCCGCTTTTCTTTTCTCCTCGTTATGTTCCTCAAAATACCTCCTCACATACCCAAACGCCGTCTTTTCGGCAAGCGTGCCGACTGTGCCCGCCCTGAATGTATGTCCCTCGCCGAATATGGATTCCGTATAGTCATGCGCCCTGCTTTGATATTCGCTCGAAAAATTCAGGTCAATGTCGGGCTCCTTGTCGCCCTTAAAGCCCAAAAACGTTTCAAACGGTATGTCGTGCCCGTCTTTTTTAAGCATACGTCCGCACACCGGACATTTTTTGTCGGGCATATCGCACGCGGAACTTCCCGCGAACGCCCTGACCTCTTCAGAATCAAAATCGACGTAATGGCAACCTTGGCAGTAATAATGCGCGGGCAGCGGATTGACCTCGGTTATGCCCGCCATAGTCGCCGCGAAAGACGAGCCTACCGAGCCTCGCGAGCCTACGAGGTATCCGTCCTCGTTGGACTTTGACACAAGCTTTTGGGCTATTATGTACATGACGGCGTACCCGTTGTCGATAATGGAATTAAGCTCCCTTTCAAGCCTCTCTAAGACTATGCGCGGAAGCGAGGGACCGTATATCTCGTGCGCCCTGTCGTAGCATATATTCCTCAAATCCCTGTCGGCGTTTTCTATTTCTGGAGGACACTTCCTAGGGCTGCACGGATGTATTCGCTCAATCATGTCGGCGATAAGGTTCGTGTTCGTTATGACTACCTCTTTCGCCTTTTCCTCTCCCAAATACGAGAACTCCGAAAGCATCTCCTCCGTAGTCCTAAAATACAGCGGTGCCTGTTGGTCGGCGTCGGCAAATCCTTTGCCCGACATGATTATGCGCCTGTAAATCTCATCTTCCGGGTTAAGAAAATGCACGTCGCACGTGGCGGCCACCGGCTTTTTATGCTTTTCGCCAAGCTCCACCACCCTGCGGTTGAGCTCCTTAAGATCTTCTTCGCCATGTATATTCGGATGCTTGTCGTCGCGAATCATGAAAGCATTGTTGCCAATAGGCTGTATCTCAAAATAATCATAAAAACGCGCGATTTCGTCTATCTCCTCGTCCGTCTTTTCCTCCACAAGCGCCCTAAAAAGCTCGCCCGCCTCGCACGCGGAACCTATCACAAGCCCTTCGCGGTATTTTAAATAAAGGCTTTTCGGAAGCTTCGGCCTTCTGTTGAAGTATTTTAGATGCGATTCCGAAACAAGCCGGTAAAGATTTACCCTTCCCGTTTCGTTTTTCGCGAGTATTACCGCGTGATATGACGGCAGCTTCCTTACGTATTCGTCCGAGTAAGGCCTAAATTCATTTAGCCCGGCAAGCGTCGCCGCTCCCGCGTCGTCAAGCATCTTTGCCATCTTTAAAAAAATGCCCGCCGTACATTCCGCGTCGTCCACCGCCCTGTGGTGGCGCGAAAGCGAAACGCCAAGCGCCCTTGCCACGCTGTCGAGCTTGTGCTTCTTTAGTTCCGGAAGAAGCAGGCGCGACATCGCCAATGTATCAACAACCGTAAAATCGGTCATAATGCCAATATCGCGGGCCTTGCGCGTTACAAATCCCACATCAAAAGACGCGTTGTGCGCAACCATAACGGCGTCTTCGCAAAACTCCAAAAAATCGGCAAGAGCCTCCTTGACGCCCGGGGCCTTTTCAACCATCGAATCATCTATTCCCGTAAGCTTCGTAATATTTAACGGCAGCGGCCGTCCGGGATTTACAAAAGTTGAAAATCTGTCGACTATGCTCCCATTGTCAATCTTTACCGCGCCTATTTCAATAATCTCACTGCTCTTTGAACCTATGCCCGTCGTCTCAAGATCGAATACGACAAATTTTCCGTTAAAGTCCTGTCCCTTGTCATTTTTCGCCGGCGGCTCGACGTCGTCAACAAGATATGCCTCCATGCCATATATGATCTTTAGATCGTCGTCGGGCCTAAGCGCGCGGTCGGCGTCCGGAAAAGACTGGACAACGCCGTGATCCGTAATCGCGATCGCCTTATGCCCCCATCTCCTCGCCGCGTCGATATAATCCTCGACGCGCATTACCGAGTCCATTTCGCTCATTTGCGTGTGCGCGTGAAGCTCCACCCTCTTTTCCCCATCGTAATCGTCCACGCGCCTTGCGCGGCCATCGGCGCCTTTTTTAATTCCCCTTACGGGCGAAATGACTGTTTCGCGGCTGTACGCGTCAAAAGTCGGAGCGCCTTTAAGCTTTATGAAATCGCCTTTTTTTAAATTCGCGCGAATTTCATCGGCTTTATCCTTGCGAATAAAAAATTTTGCCGATATCGTGTCCGTAAAATCCGTCAAATTTAAAATAAACAAAATCTTTTCATTCTTGACTTCCCTCTCGTCTACAAAAACAGCCATCCCCTCTATGACGACGTCGTCCATCTGGCCTTGTATGTCCGCAATTTTAATAGGCTCCCCATCAAAATTTTTCCCGTAAAAGCATGAATCGGCGGCGAATTTTTTTTTCTTCTCGCCTTCATAAGCCCCGGCGGCGCCAAAACTTACGCCATGACGAACCCTTTCGGCTCCGCGCGAAGCCTTGACAAGACGCCGCGGCGCCTCGTCCGTATACTGCACTTCCACTGTTATTTCCATGCCGGCCTTTTTTAAAAAGACGTCCCGTATGTTTTTTTTAAGCTCGTCTTCTTTTAGGCGATACAAGCGGTCGTCCTCGCACGACAGCGACAGCGTATTTTCGTTAACGCTGACCCGGCCGCTGTGCACCATATTAAACGCGAGAATGTTTTTTTCTTTTAAAATAAGCAGCAGGCTGTCTTTATATTCAGTCCAAAAGCTTTCAGGGGTATACCCCGCCGACAATCTAAAGCTGTCATAAACCTTTACGTCAAATCCCGCGTTTCCAAGCGTCTTAGAAAGCGCGCGCTCCAAGAAGCATACGTCCCTGTATTCGATAATATGCGGGCTGACTATATGCACCTGCACCCTGCCGATCCGCCTTTCAACGACAACCCTTGAAACCATGACGTCGCTAAAGAGCCTGTTTTGACTGTCCGTCAAATTTAGGCCGTCAAATGTTTCAAGCAAGAGCTTTTCCATTATTTAACCTCCATCAAAAATCGGCATTAAACCTGGGCGCAAAAATTAGTAAGCCAGAACATATTGCGATGAACTGTAATAATCTGCAGCCGATTTTGTAGTCACCAGCACCTTCTTGGACTTTTTCCCGACAATCCTGCGGCCCTTTATCAATTTATACGCGCATATTCGATATACCTTCGTTTTTCCGTATTTTTTGTAATTAAACTGCACGGACGTGCGGCTTGAACCTTTTATGTATTTCATGTGTTTCTCTTTGTCGCCATAAAACACTTCGTATCCGTCCGCGCCCTTGACAGGCCCCCAGCTTATTTTGCACTTCTGCCCTTTTTTTGACGCCGACTTTATTTTTACTTTAGACGGAGCGGATCCTCTTGACTTATATATATACCCGTTCTCTTTTACATACTCTTTTACGCCGTCTATCTTGTAATCCACATCGTCCTCATCGTCGTAAATTACGCTATATTCGCCCGTATTGTCATATCCATGGAAAACGGTGGAAGGCCATGCCCAGTCCAGCGTAATGACTTCCGTCGTGCTTGGCAGCCACACGTCCCCAACCTTTGAGTCCTCGCCCCCATACAAACGCACCTTTAAAATTCCTTCTTTAAACACAATCTTTTTCAACATCGCGTTCGAGCCAAACTTAACGGAAACAACCTCCATACTTGACGGAAAATCGACTTCCGTAAGAAACCGCGCGCCTTCAAACATATTGTCGCCAGGTTCTCTATAAAAATGTCCTTCTTTATTTTGAGCTCCCATGCTCAAAACGCCCTCGGGTATGACGTATTTTCCTTTTTTCGCGTGTGGGTACGCGACAAGCGTCTGCCCGTCGGCGCGGTAAAGAATGCCGTCTTTTGAAGAAAAAGTTTTATTTGCCGCGTCTGCTTCTATTTTTTCAAGCTTGTCCAAAAACTTTAGGCACCGGCCAAGAATATAGGCATTTTTTACCGAAGCGGGCATTTCATACTTAACCATTCCGCCCGGAAGCAGCTCAACTGTTTCCATCTTTTTATCATACAAAACGCCCTTATATGAGGCAAAATAGCCGCTGCTTGAAGGAACGGTTATTTCATCGTAATTATTCGCGTATTCCCTAAGCCATATCTTTTGAGCGTCTTCATGGATTCGCAGGCTTTCCTTCACCGAGGGCGCAAGAAACAGCTCTTTATAGTCCGCCGAATACAGCGCGCCGTCGTAAAGGCTATAATAATTATTTTCATCCGGAAGAATAATCTGTTCAAGGCTTGGCAGATTTAAATCCGGATAAAGATTTTTAGTCGCTTCACTGGTATTTTTTGAAAAAACTATTGTCTTTAACGACGTACATCCCATAAGCAT
>CAZTVO010000109.1:0-5243 GCA_964617075.1 uncultured Jutongia sp. | reverse complement strand
TGCCTTTCAAGGAGAGAAAGATCACGGGGTACTTGCCCATGTACCTTTCGCAGAGCTCTTCCTCCTTTGAGATCGCAAGCCCGTCAAAAATCGACTTGTCCCCATAAATCGAAAAGAAGTTCGCCAGCATGCTCATGTTTAGGGATTTTCCGAAGCGCCGCGGACGGGTGAACAGGGTGACCTTTGCCTGATTCGAAAGAAGTTCCTTAATCAGCTTTGTCTTATCGACATAGTAAAAATCCTTTTTTTGTATTTCCTCAAAATCTTCATACCCGATCGGGAGCATCTTTTTTGCTTCCATACTGCCGCCCTCCTTTCACGGCTGCGATTATATAAATAGTGGCTCACATAAGCTGCCATCATTATGTATCTACGTTGGCGGGCTTGTCGGAGGGGTTATAAATTTTGGGAAGTTTTAGCTGTTAATTTATGAAACGTCGGTAGGCCTGCATCCTTCAAATACGCATTTGTTTATCTTTGTTCCAACGATTCTGTCTATGGCTCCGCCGCCGCGTTCAGTCACGCACCTTCTAAAAATGCACATGTCTATGTTGCCGCGGCTTCCATACATCTGTATCCCGGCGCCGCTTTTTGCCCTGCAGTTCACAAATATGCATCTTTCTATGTTGCCGCCCTGGCTGCGTATGGCACCGTCTTGACAGAAGTTGAAGATGCAGTCCGATATTTCCGGGTGAAAAGCGTTGTAGACGGCTCTGCCGCCGCTCATATTTCTAAAAAGCGATTTGGTCACGTTTATACGCGAACCTAGCACGTTAAGGCCTCCCGTCTTTAGCATGCCGTCGAATTCACAATGGCTTATCGTGCACTCTTTGGCATTTTCTAGGTATATCATGTCCCCGGAATCCAGGTAGCTGCATGCAACCCTCACATTTTTCATGGTTAGGCTTCCCATGCAGCGTATTGGATAGTTCAAGTATATATTGGCGTTTTCTGCCGTTATCTTTCCCTTGCTGCTGATAGTTATGGGGCAGTCAAGTATGGTGGACGCCACTATTTTATATTCTCTGTCTATTACGATTTCCCTGCCTGGCGCTATGTGCTGCACTATCTCCGCTCCGGTCGGGTGGCAGTCCGAATACTTGAGCTGTCTTACATTGCGGTTTACAACCCCTGAATAGAACAGCACCGCGCCATATTCCGCTACGTTGCATCTTCTAAACATGCACTCGGATATATTGGTGCCCTCTATCGCATATATTGCTCCGCCGCGTTTCGCTTCGCAGTCGTCGAAGCTGCATCCGCGTATGTCGGCCTTGCCGCCCCGCATCATAATCGCCCCTCCGTCCTCAGGAGAATAGCAGTTTGAAAATTTCGAGTTTGCTACGTTTAGCTCCCTGCCCCAGAAGCGTATGGCCGCGC
This sequence comes from uncultured Jutongia sp., assembly GCA_964617075.1. Taxonomy (GTDB): domain Bacteria; phylum Bacillota; class Clostridia; order Lachnospirales; family Lachnospiraceae; genus Butyribacter. Next base: position 3,863 of record CAZTVO010000109.1, on the reverse strand, counting down.
CTCTTGTTGTATTGCATATGGTACAGTCGCGAACCGCGACGACGCCCTCCTCCGCTCTGATAAACATGCCCATGCTGCGGCAATCGGCCTCGACCGCTTCGACAGTGGCTTTGCTGTCAAATGTGTGCAGGTTAATGCATGCCCTGTGGCTGTCCGATTTGCGCACTATTTTTGAATTGCGTATGACAAGTTCGCCGCCCTGCAGAGATATGTTTCCATATATGCGCACAATTGCGTGGTCTATCACCAGGCTCATGCCTTTGGAGAGAACTATATCGTCATAAATGTTGCATCGATCGATCAGCCTGAAATTTTTCTTTTCATCGAGCGTCTTTTGAGTAAATTCAACGTCCTCGTTAAGCTGCATTATGTAATATTTCAAATCGGATATTTCAAGAGACGGAGCCATTTCCTTGATTATGCCCGCAAAATTTTGACATTCCTCGATATTTTCGTCATATGCGTATTCGACAAAACGCCACAGCACGTTCAGCTTCTGCTTTTGAACTGAAAAAGTTTTCGCGAAATACTCAATTGACTCTTTGCTTTTGTCCGATATATTTCCATCGCTTATTGAGATATTGATTAAATCCATCATCAGAAAAAATTTTTCCACGTCGGAATTAAAGCTGTCAAGCAGATAGTCTATAACTGTGCCGCTGTTTCTGGCTGTTCTGATCGCCCATGCGATGTCCGCGGAATCGAGCTTGAATCCGGATTTGAGCAGCCGTTCCAGCTCAAAATTGTTCAAGGGGCTTACGTCTTGATCCACTTGAGCCTGCAGGATCAGCGATGCGCCGTACATTATCTTGAAGTCTTTGGGCTTTGTGCAAAGAGGATGCTCGGGCGTCATGGCCAGTTTGCGCCTCATGTTGAATTTGGTAAGAGTGTCTATAATCATTGTACGCCGCCTCCTATCGGGCCTTCAGCTCCAAGTCGTCATCATATACGTTAAATATTTCTTCGCCTGGCGAAGCGGGACCGCCGCCGGACGTACAGTTCTCGCACACGCAGTCCTTAACGTATTGTCCGAATTTTTGGTATTTAAAATAAATGGCAGGCCCCAGGTAAGCTGCCCTGCAGTTTTTGAAGCTGCATTTTTCAATTTTTACGTTGCCTATTGATTCCGAATAAACGGCTCCGCCGTAATCCGCCGCCACATTGTCAAATCTGCATTGATCCATGATCATCTTCGCGCCGCCAAACGCTTCGACCGCGCCAGACGCGTTTCCTATAAAATCCGTGTTTTTAACGTAGAAGGAAAGCCCTTTAAAACTTATCGCCCTCGCCTTCGCGGTTCTTCTGACCTCGCTGTCGGAAACGATGAGCCTGCCCGCTTCCTGTGAAAGCATGCCGCAATTTTTGCCGCAGTCGATGTAAGAATTTTCAATGTGCGCCACGGCTGTTTCCTTAAAATTCATCCAGTAGTCCATGCCGCACTCCTCTACCCTTATTCGCGCGTCCTTCAGCCGCACCCTTCCGCCGACGGTGGATATAAATCCCTTCATGCTTATAAAGGCGCCGTTTATAAGGAGCGAGCCGCCCCGTTCAATCGTAATGTCGCCGTCTATTACAGACGGCTTGTCAAGTATGACGGTCTTTCCCGCCTTTATATGAATGTCGCCGTATCTTTCCTCAAGCGAAAAATCCGGATAAAAGTAGACAAGCAGCCTGTAGCTGATATCGTATCCATTGCGTTGGAATTTTCTGTACGAGTCTACTGCGCCGCTCAAGTTGTTTTCCTGGGCCGCCTGGTTGAACTCGTCGAAGAATTCGCACTCCGCCGCGGAGAACCTGAAAATTTTTAAATAGTTGGCAAGTATTCCTTTGCAATAATCCTGAGACCACAGCGCGAATCTATATAGTTTATATATATCGATCATAAAGCAATACTGCATTTCTTTCGACGTGACGCGGCTGAAAAATTCGGTAATTCTGAAATCGAAATAATTATTTATGTCAACTATTATGCGGTTTCTGTTTTTTTGAGAGATGTATATGCTGTCAAGAACGGCGTCGAAATGGGTCTGCAATTCAGTGATGGCCTTCATGTTGCCGACGGCCATGACGCCAAGGCCGAAGCAGTATAGATACTTTATGGAGTCGTCCTTTTCCGACATAGGATGATGCATATATTCAAGTTCGCTTTGACGTTTTTTCAAATATTCTAAAATATCCATTACATGCCCTCCGGTTTCAGGCGCTTGCCGCGTTTTTAGTACACGGCAATTATACCATGATGTTTTTCGTTTTTCAACTCATAAAGGCGCAAAGAAAAGACGGAGGCCGGTCTTAGCCTCCGTCAAACGTTAAATTCTAATCGTCTTCACGTGCGTCATCTGCCTTGGCTTTAACGTCGTCCTCCTTTGGCAGCAGATGCAGCTTGACTTTGTCTATTCGGTTTTTCGTCGCTTTAATTACGGTGTAATTGGCGAATTCATCTGTTACAGATTCGCCCGCGCCGGGGAAGTGGCCAAACAGGTTTATGATATGTCCCGCGATGGAGTCGTAGTCCTCGGATGATATTTTTATGCCAAGAGTCTCGTTTATGTCGTCGAGCTTTGCTATTCCTAGAAGCATATATGTGTCGTCGCCTATTTTTGTTATTTCGTCTTCTTCGTTGACGTCATATTCGTCCCTAATGTCTCCTACTATTTCCTCTATTAAATCTTCCATCGTAAGTATGCCGGCCATGGCTCCGTATTCGTCAAGCACGACGGCCATTGGGATGGAATCCTTCTTCATTTCGAAGAAGAGCTCGGATATTTTTTTATATTCGTAGGTGAAGTACGCGTCCCTCATGACTCTTGCTATGTGAAAATCGCTCTTGTCGCCGTTGAAAAAGAATACGTCCTTTAAATTGATTATTCCAAGGATGTTGTCCCTGCTGTCGCTGTAGACCGGCATGCGCGAATACGTATCTTTTTTGTAGCATTCCATAAGCTCGTTGTACGACCATTCCACATTGGCAAACCGCACGTCCATTTTTGGAACCATAACGTCCTTTGCAAGAGAGTCGCCGAATTCAACCACGTTCGTAATCATTTCCCGCTCTTCGGTTTCAATTACGCCCTCCTCATGGCTTACGTCCAGTATGGTGCGCAGCTCGTTTTCCGTAATGGCGGGACGCGCCGCGTCCTTCACTCTAAAAAGCCTCAAAAAGCCCTTCGAAAGGCCGTCGAATAGAAATGAGAGTGGGTACAGCAGATTGGACAGCATGTACACCGGCTTGGCATATACAAGAGCAAGCTTTTCCGCGTTCATGGCCGCGAATGATTTTGGAAGTATTTCTCCAAAAATTATTACGAGTATCGTAAGGATGCCGGTAGCAAGACCCGTAAAGGCGGTTGCCATGTTTGAGAGGCCGTGCTTTTCCGCAAGGCTTATCGCAAAAGTGGTCGCAAAGGACGACGCGGTAAGATTTACGATGTTGTTGCCAATAAGGATGGTGCTTAAAAGCTTGGTGGGATTTTCAATAAGCTTAAGCACCAGCGCGGCGTTCTTTACATTCTCATCCTTCATGGACTTCATGCGCACTTTGTTTGCGGTAGTCAAACATGTCTCCGCCGATGAAAAAAAAGCGGAAAGAGCCAGCAAGACTAGTAATATTGCGATCTTCGAGGCGTCGCTAGAATCCAAAAAACCACACTCCATTCATAATTTCACAAAAAAAATTATGCCGCCCTCGGCAGCAGGATACACTTAACTGATAGTATTCTATATAGGAAAGGCAGAATTGTCAAGCATTCGCGCCGGCGCAAATTTTGGCTGAAAAGTGCATTAAATGCAAATATTTTTTGCGCGCAAACGGACGTTTGACATCCAAAATTGCTGAAAGCCTTGACAGGCTTATTTTTTTACGT
>CAZTVO010000108.1:3830-5551 GCA_964617075.1 uncultured Jutongia sp. | reverse complement strand
TAGCATTGCCCAGGGCGATATGCAGTATTTTAACGAGGAGGTCTTGGCAGGACAGAGCAAAAAAGGCGTACTGATTTTTCAGACAGATTCGTCTACAAAGCTAAAAAATCCCGTATTAAGGGCATCGAAGGGAAACAAGGAATCTGAGACAGGCATTTGATGGCGCGGCGGGCAGGCATTGCCGCCCGCGCCATTTCATAAAGCAGCGCAACGCGATAAATATTGGAGGGACGGAAAATGGAAACAGGGATTTTGTTGGAAAGCGGAACAAACGAGCTTGAAATTTTGGAGTTTAAGGTGGGCAAGAACTATTATGGCATAAATGTCGCGAAAATACGCGAGATAATATCGTATCAGGAGCCCACTCCAATCCCGAATTCGGATCCGCGCATAGAAGGGATATTCATGCCGAGGGACGAGATTATTTCAATAATCGACCTGGCGACGGTCATGAACCTTGAAAAGCCTGAGACGCCGGCGAACGACATGTACATAGTGACCAATTTCAACCAGCTAAACACCGCGTTTCACGTCAATGGAGTTCTTGGCATCCACAGGGTGTCGTGGTCTGAAATCGTAAAGCCGGATTCAACGATAAACACGGCCGGCGAGGGCATGGCGACCGGCATCATACGCATCGACGACAAGCTGATAATCATTCTTGATTTTGAAAAAATAGTTTCCGAAATCAACCCTGAAACCGGACTTAGGGTTTCGGACGTCGAGCATATGAAGAACCGTACGCGCAATGAAACGCCTATACTTATCGCGGAGGATTCGGCCCTTCTTAGCAAGATGATCGTGAATTGCCTGGAGCAGGCGGGATATACGAATCTTACGACCACGGCCAACGGACAGGAGTGCTGGAACAAGCTTCAGGAATATATTAAAGAAGGAACGGTCGACGAAAACGTCGCCTGCATCATTACTGATATCGAGATGCCGCAGATGGACGGACACAGGCTCACCAAACTGGTAAAGGAGGACGATACGTTAAAGCATATTCCTCTCATCATCTTTTCGTCCTTGGTAAACGAGGAGATGAGGCGCAAGGGCGAGCAGCTTGGGGCCGACGCGCAGCTTTCAAAGCCCGAAATAGGACAGCTGGTGGCCGCGATAGACAAGCTGATAGGCTCAAACAACGCTAAGGCGGAGTAGCTTTTTGGGCACGGCGAAGGCCTGTGCCGCCATGTAAGGAGATAAAAAAAGGTTGAGTGAAGAAAATAACTTGGATAAAATTGAAAGCGGCGCGGGCGATGGAGACGGGGCGCCGGATTTAAAGGACTTCGTCGACTTCGACAGTTTAGAGGGTCTTGACGGGCTAAATGATTTGAGCGAACTTGGCGATTTAAGCGATTTGGGCGATTTGTCCGACATGGCGGACGAATCGGACGCCTCGGCCGTTCCCGACATTCCGCTGCCTGATGTTGACATCGACCTTGTCGACGGCGCGGACGGCGAAGAGCCTCCCCTGCCCGACACGTCGGGCATCGTGCTTGACGAGAGGCTGGCGGGTCTGTCGGATGACGCCGGGGCCGCGTCCGAATCGCCTGATGAAATGCCTCCCGACATTTCACTCGACGGCATTTCGTTTGATGCCGCTCCTGCGGACGGCATTCCCGACATCTCGGCCGACGCCGGCTCAGACCTGTTCGAAGACGACGCCGCAGCTGACGCTAGTCAATCTGCTGCAGTTGATGTAAATCAATCCGCAGTTGGCG
>CAZTVO010000108.1:0-3730 GCA_964617075.1 uncultured Jutongia sp. | reverse complement strand
GTTGGCGAGAGCCAACCTGCTGTTGACGTCAGCCAGCCTGCTGTTGCCGAAAGCCAACCTGCTGCAGTTGATGTAAATCAACCTGCTGATGACCCCGGCTCCATCCTTGACGGCTTGATTAAAGACCTTGAGCCCGCCGCCGATGAGCAGACAGCGTCCGAGCCGGCCGCTGAATCTGGCGCCGCGGCGGATTCGTCGGGTGACGGACTGGACGATTTGGTCAGCATGGTCAACAATATTGATGGGGAAGAAGCGGTGTCAAATTCGAGCGAATTGTTTGAGGAAGACGCCTCCGATTTGACCGGGATGCTTCCGCCTGAAGGGGAAGAGGCCAAAAAAGAGGCGAAAGAAAAGAAGCCGGGATTTTTCAAGCGGATATTCGGCAACGTCGTCAACGAGGAGATAGCCGAGGCGGAACGGCAGGCCAAGGTCAAGGAAGAGGAGGAGGCCGCGGCAAAGGCCGAGGAGGAGGCAAAGGCCAAGGAAGAAAAAGAAGCCAAAAAGGCGGCGGCGGCGGAGGCCAAGGCCGCGAAGAAGGCCGAAAAGGCGGCGGCAAAAGCCGAAAAGGCGGAGGCAAAGGCCGCGAAAAAGGCTGAAAAAGCCGCGAAGAAGGCCGAAGAGGAGGCCGCGGCCGAGCAGGAAGTGGTGGGCAGGCTAAACAAGGTCGGCGTCACCATAGTCGTCGTGTTCGCCGTGTTCATACTCGCGGCCGTGATTGGCGGCACGAACCTGTTTGGCTACAAGGTCGACAAATCCGAAGCCGAAAGGTATTTTGCCCTTCAAAAATACAGTGAAGCGTACGAAAAGATCATGGGAACTAAGGCAAAGAAAAAGGACAAGGAGACATACGAAAAAATCACTCTTGTCATGAAGGTTCAGCAGTCTTTGGACTCATATTCCAGCTACGCGAGGCTAAAGCATTATCCCGATGCGCTAAACGCGCTTCTGCGCGGCCTTCAAAAATACGATGAAAATTACGACGCGGCCATGGATCTGGAGATAGAGGGAGATTTAAACGTCTGCAAGGACAGGATATTGGGCATATTAAAGGACGAGTTCGGATTGACCGAGGCGGACGCGCGCAGCATATTAAATCTTGACGACAAAGCTTATTCCGACAAGGTAGTAAGCATAGCGATGAAGAAAAGCTAAAAAAGCCCATCAAGCGTTATTTGATGGGCTTTTGCCCATAGGTGGGGAAACGGAGCGCTACATGATAGCTATTGTTGATTACGACGCGGGCAACCTAAAAAGCGTGGAAAAGGCCGTCTTGAGTCTTGGATATGAGTGCGCGGCCACAAAAAGTCCCGACGACGTTTTAAACGCGCAAAAGATAATACTTCCTGGGGTCGGCGCGTTTGGAGACGCCATGGCAAGGCTTGAAAAGCGCGGGCTTGCAAAGGCCATTAAGGGGGCGGCCGCGAAAAAAAAGCCGATTCTTGGCATATGCCTGGGGCTTCAGCTTTTGTTTGAGGAAAGCGAGGAGTCTTTAGGCGCGGAGGGGCTTGGCCTGCTCAAAGGCAGTATATCCGCTTTTCCCAAAAAGAGCGGATATAAGATACCGCATATGGGCTGGAATTCCATCGAAATAAAAAAAAGCGGACGTCTGCTTGACGGACTGGTGTCAGGCACGTACGTCTATTTCGTGCATTCGTATTGCGCGAAGGCAAAAAATAAAAACGACGTGGCGGCGACGGCCCTGTATTCGACGGACTTTGACGCCGCGATAGAAAAGGACAACATATTCGCGACTCAGTTCCACCCCGAAAAGAGCGGAGACGCCGGGCTTCGGATTTTGAGGAATTTTTGCGAAATAAAGGCAGATTGAGGAGAGGCCTGATGCTTACAAAAAGGATAATACCCTGTCTTGACGTAGACAATGGGCGCGTAGTCAAGGGCGTAAATTTTGTGGATTTAAGGGACGCCGGAGATCCGGTGGAGGCGGGCGCGGCGTACGGAAAGGCCGGCGCCGACGAGCTTGTATTTCTTGACATTACGGCGTCGTCGGACGCGCGGGAAACTAAAATAGACATGGTGCGGCGCGTGGCGGAAACGGTGTTTATACCTTTTACCGTGGGAGGCGGCATAAGAACTGTTGAGGATTTTAAGCTGGTTCTAAGGGAGGGCGCCGACAAAGTTGCCGTAAATTCGGCCGCGATCCTAAATCCCGACCTTATTTCGGAAGCGGCTATGAAATTTGGAAGCCAGTGCGTCGTGGTAGCGATAGACGCGAAGAAAAGGAACGACGGCTCCGGCTGGACAATATATAAAAACGGGGGACGCGTGGACATGCATATCGACGCCGTGGAATGGGCGGCGCGGGCGGCGTCGCTTGGCGCGGGGGAGATTCTTTTGACAAGCATGGACTGCGACGGAACTAAAAACGGATACGACATAGAGCTTACAAGAGCGGTATCCGATGCCGTGCCTGTTCCCGTCATAGCCTCCGGCGGCGCGGGAGAGCCAAGGCACTTTAAGGAGGCGTTTTCGGAGGGCGGCGCGGACGCCGCCCTCGCGGCGTCGCTTTTCCATTTTAAGGAATTACAGATAAGGGAGCTAAAAGAGTATCTAAAAAACGAGGGCATAAGCGTGAGGATATAGGGGCGCGCAGGAGGACATAACCGTGGCTATGCTTCAAAATGATTGGCTTGACGCGGTCAGGCCGGAATTTTCAAAGCCTTATTACAAAAAGCTGTATGAATTTGTGAAGGACGAGTACGGCAGGACGGTCGTGTATCCGCCCGCGGACGACATATTCAACGCTTTCCATTTAACACCGCTTTCATCGGTAAAGGCGGTCATACTTGGCCAGGATCCGTACCACAACGAGAATCAGGCCCACGGCCTTAGCTTTTCGGTGCCCCCAAGCCAGCTTGACATACCGCCTTCGCTGCAAAATATATATAAGGAGCTTCACGACGACCTAGGCTGCTTTGTGCCAAACAACGGCTATTTGAAGAAATGGGCGGATCAGGGCGTCCTTATGCTAAATACTGTGCTTACTGTCAGGGCGCACCAGGCTAATTCGCACAGCGGCATGGGCTGGGAGCAGTTTACCGACGCGGCGCTTCGCGCGGTAAACGCGCAGGACAGGCCAATTGTCTACCTTTTGTGGGGAAGGCCCGCGCAAAGCAAGATGCCTATGCTTGACAATCCAAGGCATCTTATACTTACGGCTCCGCATCCAAGCCCCCTGTCCGCCTACAGGGGATTTTTTGGGTGCAGGCATTTTAGCAGGACGAACGAATTTTTGGCGGAAAACGGCGTCGAGCCTATTGACTGGCAGATAGAGAATATATAAATTGCGAAAAACAGCATTTTTTAATCAACCGTGGCTTTGACGAATTATGGAGGTTATAGATGGCTAATATATCCGGCCGAATCGGCAAAACATACGAAGTGGACATGGAGGGCGTTCCTGACGAACTGGTGTTTGGCCTGGACATAGGAACCAGAAATATAGTAGGAACGATAGGATATAAAAACGACGAGGATAAGTTTGTCGTGGTCGCCCAGACGTCGATGGAGCATCAGACCAGGTCGATGCTTGACGGGCAGATTCACGACATAGGCAAAGTAGCCGCGACTATAGAGATACTCCATGATAAGCTTGAAAAAATGACTGGACGGAAATTTAAAGACGTATGCATAGCGGCGGCTGGACGCGTTCTAAAGACGGTCGAGGCTGTGGCCCGCATGGATTTTTCAGATGAAACGGTAGTCACGGGGG
>CAZTVO010000107.1:0-5559 GCA_964617075.1 uncultured Jutongia sp. | reverse complement strand
CCATATTTATCAAGGAAATCCGGGGTTTTTACCGTGATAAAGTGTCAAAGATGGGTTTTACTCTTGATAAGAAGTTTATCGCATTTTTGTTTATATGTCAACCCATAATGTTATATTTTTTTTTTGACTAATTTTTTCTCGTTAGAAAATTAAATTGGCGACGATGCGCGTTTCAACTGTATGCGTAATTTCCATATATGGGCGCTCTTACGTCTGGCATATGCTATATATGGACGTTAAGTCTTGACATATTCTCAAAATATCGTATAATACAAATTACGGACGCGTTATGCCTTGTTTTGTGCCGCGTGCCGCAAAGCACATACAAAATTTATATTACTTACGGGAGGCATGGTTATGGACCGATCCAAAAAAAATAATATGATAGGCAAATTAGTAAATATCATGCTTGCGCTGTTTGCGCCTCTTCTTCTCGCGCAGCTTGTCATATTGATACTGCTCTACTATCATGTTACAAATGTCGTAGTGTCGATAATTTTGACTGTGGTCGTCATAGTCGCGATAGTTATCTCGCTGATTGCGGTACTCAGATCATTCTTAAATCCGGTCATGGCAATTTTTAATAAAAATGCTGAAAACGGACCGACTGACGACAAGATGCAGGAAAAGATAAATAAAATGTCGCAGCGCAATGACGGCGTCGGCGAAACGATACGCACGGTAAACTCAAGCGTCGCCAAATTTGCGGCGGTGATACAGGGGCTCAAGTCCGCAATTGAAAAGCTTGACAGCGTCTCAAAGGAATTTGAGTCGACATTTAGTGAAATGGAAAGCTCTATGAACGACGCGTCGGGCAATATAAACACCATTGCGGACAACACTCTGGCGCAGGTCGACAACATCCACGACATGAAAGACAAGATCGACGGCATCAGCATGGCCATCGAACATATCAACGACAACATCAAAGAGCTGACAAAAAGCACGGAGGTAGTCGGCAACTGCCAGGAGGACGTGGGCCGAATCATGGACGAGCTGATTGACATAAGCAAAGAAAGTGGCGACGCCATAGAGGAGGTTAAAAATCAGACAAACCTCACCAACAAGTCTGCCCAGCAGATACAGACGGTCACAGAGATAATCGCGGGCATTTCAACGCAGACAAACCTCCTTGCGCTAAACGCGAGCATCGAAGCGGCAAGGGCGGGCGAGCACGGCAAGGGATTTGCCGTAGTCGCGGAAGAAATAAGGCTCTTGGCCGATCAATCCAAACAGTCCGCCGAACAGATTAACACGATAGTAAACGAACTTATTGCCAATTCCGATATAAGCGTTGAGATAGCGGAGCGGGTTTCCGAATCGTTCTCCGAACAGAACAAAAAGGTCGATGAAACGAGCCGCATATTCAAGGAGCTAAACAGCGAAATAATAAAAGTAAACGAGTCCGTCAGGGGCATTGATTCTGAAATAACGGATCTGGACAACCACAAAACGCTCATCTCAGGCAGCGTTGACACCATGACGTCATTTGCCGAGGAAAACGCCAACCAGGCAAACCTAACGTCCGAGAACGTTTCAAATTTGCATGAGATGATTGAAAACTGCACGGTCATGACGGAAAAGGTCGTCGACGTGTCAAACGAATTGATAGGATACACGAAGTAGATTCTTATTTTAATATAAAGACCTTTCAACGCAGGCATGGTTTTACGGTGCGCGACATGTCTGCGTTGAAATTTTATGAAGCGCCCTGGCGGGCAAAGTCGGAATGGAGATAAGCATGAAAATATCAACTAAAGGGAGATATGCCCTAAGCCTTATGCTTGACATAGCGCAATATTCCAACGGCAGGCCCGTAAGCGTGAAGGAAATAGCCCTAAGGCAGAAAATCTCGGATAAATACCTTGAACAGATTATCTCCGTGCTAAACAACGCTGGCTACGTAAAAAGCGTAAGAGGCTCCCGAGGCGGCTACCTGCTTAGCAAACCCCCGGAAGAATATACCATAGGCATGATTTTAAGGCTTACTGAGGGATCACTGGCTCCCGTCTTTTGCATAGAAGAGGACGCCGAGCCATGCGGCCGCATGACCGAATGTCCGACCGTGCCGGTGTGGAAGAAGATAAACGAGGCTATAAACGGCGTCATAGACAATATGACTCTTGCCGATCTTATGGAAAATCCGCAAAACAACCATGACAGAAAATACGACGCCGTAATTTTTGACCTGGACGGCACTCTCCTTGATACGCTAGGCGATCTTACCGACGCGGTAAATTATATAATGAAAAAATACGGATACGACGAACGAACGCCGGGCGAGGTTCGTTCTTTCGTTGGAAATGGGATAAGACGCCTCGTGGAACGCTGCCTGCCAGACGGTTCGGACACTCCCAATTTTGACAAGATCTTTGATGACTATAAAGAATACTACACAAACAACTGCCTTATAAAAACGGCGCCATACGACGGAATCGAAAAAATGCTTGAAAAGCTCCGCTCCATGGGGTACAAGCTTGCCATAGTTTCAAATAAAAACCAGGCGGCGGTAAAGGAGCTGTGTGACGCCTTTTTTTCAAAATACATTTCCACCGCCATAGGCGTCGGAGAAAAGGTGCGCCCAAAGCCGTCGCCAGATTCTACTCTTGCCGCCCTAAAAAAAATGGACTGCCCGAAGGAACGCGCAATTTACGTCGGCGATTCACAGGTTGATCTGGAAACAGCGAAAAACTGCGGCTTAAAATGCATAAGCGTAAGCTGGGGATTTCGCGACAAAGAAATACTAAAGCCGCTCAACCCGTATGCCATAATCGACAAGCCGGACGAAATATTTGAAGTATTGCGATGATTAAAAGTTAAATAAATCTTTTCCCGCTTTACCCAGAACGCGGCTAGGAGCCGGCGCGTCAACGGGACAAATCCCTCGCGTCGACTTCCTTTCCGTCTGTCCAAATTCTTTCTAAATCATAAAACAGCCTGTCCTCCCTGTCAAAAATATGAACCACAGCGTCGCCGTAGTCAAGCAGAACCCAGGTGCTGCTTTTGTTTCCCTCGATCCGTTTTACCCTATAGCCAGCCTTTTCCATTTTCTCGTCCACATTGTCGACTAACGCCTGCACTTGGGAAATGCTGCCTCCGTTGGCAATGACAAAATAATCGGCCAATGCCGATATCTGCGAAATATCGATAATCTTTATATCCTCGGCTTTTTTTTCATCTAAGGCCATATATGCCGTCAGCGCCATCTTGTCGCACTCTTTCATATTTCCCCTCATTTCCGCACCTCATCAAAACTTTGAAGTATGCGTTGTTAAATATTTTTGTTGTCGTGAATTTTTTTATAATATTTAAAAGCCTCTACGGTATGCTCGTCAATTTCCCGCCCACGCTCGTCCTTTTCCGCCTGCTCGCCAAGATAGTCAAGCGTCTTGTCGAGCGTTTGAAATACCGCCTCATCTATATCGACAAACGCCATCTTGCGGACGGCATCAAGATGCGGAAGAGGCTTCCTGTTTGGTTCTATATAATCCGCGATAAAAATTATTTCTTCGAGCATGGTCATGCCCGGCCTGCCCGTCGTGTGATATCTTATAGCCGATATTATCTCCTCGTCATCAATCCCATATTTATTGCGCGCGTAAAAAGCGCCAAGCTTCGCGTGAAGCAAAAAACCATTTCTAAGCTCGATTTCGGAGCACTCAATATTATGCTTCCTGCACTTGTCAACGAGCTCTTCATCCGACAGACATTTTGCGCAGTCATGAAGCGCGCCGGCCATGGACGCCGCCTCGATGGAAACGCCGTACCTCATCGCGAGCGCCGCGGCAGTATACCTTACACCTATTGTATGTATCATGCGCTTCTGTGTAAGCTTTCCCTTTAATTTCCTTTGAACTTTTTCAACATTGTCAAGCATAATCCACCTCTCGAAAAAAACGACGCGCTTATGATTTGTATATTCCGTTTTTATCGATATAATCGCGCACGCCGCCATCCACCATATCTCCGACATCCTCTCCCGCCGCGATCATTTTGCGGATTTTTGTCGAACTGACGTCCATTTTGGGCATTGAAATAATTTTAACGTCCGCGTCATATCTGTCCCGCAGAATGGCGGCATGAAGCGCGATATCGTCATCATCTACGCTCCCGCGATTCAACGCAAGTATCGAGGCAAGCCGCATCAGCTTTTCAGGCTCGCGCCACTTCTCTATCTGGAGCAGCGAATCGGCTCCCATTATGAAAAAAAAATCGTCCATCGGAAATTGGCGTTTTAAAAGCTCTATAGTCTGCGAGGAATAAGTCATGCCATCCCTCTTAAATTCAAAGTCGGAATACTCAAAATACGGTATGCCGCTTATCGCAAGCTTGACCATTTTGGCTCTGTGCTCTTCCCCGGCCACGTCCCCGCCCCGCTTATGCGGAGGCCTCTTTGAAGGCATGAAAAGCACTTTGTCAAGGTTAGCCTGCGCGTACGCGGCCTTTCCCATGGCAATATGGGCCGCGTGTATGGGATTAAACGTTCCTCCCATGATTCCAATCCTGCTCATGTCCGGTTCCCGCCGTAAACATATTTTTTCTTGCCCTGCTTTTTCCCAACTCTTCCCTTTTTTAAACTCTGATTTCGCCTTGCGGCTTCTTTTTTATAATTTTTTTTGTACAATACTATCTTTCTGCCGACGACCTGGACAATTTGCGCGCCGGTTCTTTCCGAAACAATACCGGCAATTTCATGGACGTCGTCTCCGCAGCTTTTAAGCACGCCAAGCTTTACAAGCTCCCTTGCCTTAAGCGCGTCGCTCACGGCTTTAACAAGCTGCGGCGTAACGCCAAGCTTTCCAATCTGAAAAATGCTGTCAATGCTCATTGCCCTGGCCTTTAATCCCGCTCTTTCCTTATTCGTCATTATCCCTTTCCTCCAGTCCGCGCCAACGGACAATAAAGCTTAATCGGCATTTGTAAATGTGCCGTATACAAAAGGCTTTTTCCCGTCATATTCAAAAACGAAATTGTTGAGCGCCTCGGCATTCATAATCTGGGTACGCTCAGAAGTCTCGCCATCCGTAAGAACCAGGCAGTCGCCGCACGAAAATTCTCCGTCGTTCGAGCTTCTGTAGTATCCCTCGACAGGAATCTGCAGCTGGTTTATATCCATCGTCCCCATCATTATGACGTCCTTCATGTATTTTAAAATAAGCTCATTCGTAAGGTCGGTCGTAATGTATTCCCCAAGAACGTTGTTGACAATCTCGATCCACTTCGACATGGGGAGCGTTTTTAATCTGCCAAATATCGCCTTAATGACCTCTCGCTGCCTCCATGTCCGCCCGTAGTCGTCCCTAAGGCCTGAAACTGTTTCCACGCTTTTCCGTATTCGGCAGTACCCCAATGCCTGATTCCCGTTAAGAACCTGCCTTCCCACCTTCACGTTTCTGTTTCTTCGCTTTGAGATATAGTTGGTGTTGTTTAGATACGTCGCCTCCGACTCGGTAAGCTCAACCTCTACGCCTCCCACCGCGTTGACGATTTTTTCAAATGCGTCAAATCCAACCTCAACATATCCGTCAAGCTCGATATTAAAATTCTGGGCTATAGTCC
>CAZTVO010000106.1:0-5603 GCA_964617075.1 uncultured Jutongia sp. | reverse complement strand
TCATTGGAGATGCTTGGCGTCGAAAACGCGTACGCCTCGATTAGGGAGGAAAGCAAAAACAGCGGAGTCAAGTTCTACTGCGTGGGATATTCTGTTAAAAGCTATTATCAGAACGAATACCTTATATCGAATCTTGAAGGCCACAAGTCGAGCAGCATAAGGGCCGATCTTATCGCCACTTTCCTTCCGGACGACGTGGTGGACGGCCTCTACGCGGCGGTGGAGCGCGCCGGGCTGTACGTGGCCAATCTCACGCTGGAGCCTATCGCGGCCATCAACGTAGCAATACCCGAAAGATTTAGGCTTTTAAATATAGCCTTGGTGGACGTTGGGGCGGGTACGTCCGACATTTCCATCACTAAGGACGGCAGCATCATAGCGTACGGGATGATTCCGTACGCGGGCGATGAAATTACGGAATGCATAGCAAAACACTACCTTACCGATTTTAACGAGGCCGACAGGGCAAAGCGCTCCCTGGCGGAAGGTGAAGAGGTGGAGATTTGCGACATAATGGGAATTGTTCAAAGGGTTAAGGCCGAGGAAGTATTTTCGGTGACTAAAGACACGGTCGCGATGATAACGAAAAACATATCCGACAAGATAAAAGAGCTAAATGGCGGCAAGTCGGTAAGCGCCGTATTTGTGGTGGGAGGCGGCGGAAAGATCAAGGGTTTTGTGGAGCATCTGGCCAAATTTCTTGACTTGCCAAAGGAAAGGGTCGCGCTTAGGGGGTCTGAGGTTTTAAGCGACGTGATTTTTATGCAGGACGAGATAACGGTCGATTCGCTTTTGGTGACGCCCATAGGCATCTGCATGAATTATTACGAGCAGCGCAACAACTTCATATTTGTGAATGTGAACGGTGAGCGGATCAAGCTTTATGACAACAGCAAGCTTACCGTGGCGGACGCGGCGCTTCAGATAGGATATCCAAATGAGGATCTGTTCCCTAAGAGGGGCAGGTCGCTTGTTTACTACGTAAATGGCGAGAAGCGCATGCTTCGAGGAAAAGAAGGGGAGGCCGCTGTCGTTCTTTTAGACGGCAGGGAAGCGGGCATAAGCGCGCCTATAGGCCAGAATTCGGTGATCGAAATTTCCCCGTCTACGCGGGGGGCCGACGCTTCGCTTGAAATAGGCCAGATTCCCGAATACAAATCCAGAATGGATATAGTGTTTAACGGGAAAAAGATTTCCTGTCCGAGGTTCGCGACGGTCAACGGCGAGCTTGCGACTGAATTTTACGAGATACGCGGTGAAGACAGGATAGAAATGCTTGAGTATTATACGTTGGAGCAGGTGCTCGACTTCATGGACATCATATACAGGGGAAAGGTCTATTTGAACAATGTGCCCGCCTCCATGGACGCCAAGGTTTATGAAAATTTTTCCATCTCGTGCGAAATAATGAAAGAAGAGCCAAATTATGAGCGGCTCATGGAAGAATACGGAGACGGCCAGTTTCCCGACGTGGAAGAATATGAAGAAGAAGAGGAGGAAACGCGGGAAGAGCCAGGCATTCCCGCCGCCGAACCGCGCGGCCGGACCGCCTGGACGTCCGACGATGATGTTTCCGGCGTTTTTGACGACATAGATTTTGAGGCATTGCAGACGGCAAAGCTTACCGATGCGCCGACAGATACAATTACAATAGACGATGAAGCCCCAAACAATACAAATGACGCCAAGGACAACGCGCCTGTTACAAAAGAGGCGCCGCGCGGCGGGGCGAAGAAAAAGGCGATAAAAATCACGGTAAATGGAGAGGACGTCGTAATGACCGGCAAAAGCGAATACATACTTGTGGACGTGCTCGACTTTTACCCCGTCGATACGTCGGTGGCGCACGGCGACCGGCTTGAAACGTCGGTAAACGGTTCGCTGTGCGATTTTGTGCAGCCGATCGCGGAGGGCGACCGGGTGAAAATAGAATGGGTAGGTTGAATTTATGAGAGTCTGCACTATTGCCAGCGGCAGCAGCGGCAACTGCATATACGTTGACGGCGGCGGCACGGGTATTTTGATAGACGCGGGAGTGAGCAGGAAAAAAATTGTGGACGGCCTTTCGCGCATTGGCGTGCAGCCCGGCCGTATTGACGCAATATTTGTCACGCATGAGCATATAGACCACATTCGGGGCGTAAATATGATGGCAAAAATGTTTGACGTGCCTCTTTACGCCACGGCGGGCACGCTTGACGCCATAATAAAAAAGGACGAAGGGGGCGTCATATCAAAAAGCCGCATTTACGAGGTGCGCGCGGACAAGCCCGTCGTTCTAAAGGGGATGGAGGTACTGCCTTTTTCCATTTCGCACGACGCCGCCGACCCCGTATGCTACGCCGTACGCGCGGAAGGCAAAAAGGTTGGCGTCGCCACCGATCTGGGGGAGTATGACGACTACACTGTGGAATGCCTTGGCGGAAGCGACGTGCTTATACTGGAGGCCAACCACGACATAAGCATGTTAGAGGCGGGCAGCTATCCGTACAGCTTAAAGCGAAGGATTCTTGGAAATAAAGGCCATCTGTCGAACGAGGCGTCGGGAAGCCTTTTGGGGAGGCTTGCGGGAAGTCGGTTAAAGTACGTGTCGCTTGCCCATCTTTCAAAAGAGAACAATTATCCGAAGCTGGCGTACAGCGCGGTTAAATGTACGCTTTGGGAGGAGCATGGCATAAAGGATCTTCCGTTTGAGCTGACGGTGGCAAAGCGCGACGAGCCGTCGGCGCCGATAGAGATTTAGGTTTTAATGAGGAAAAAGACGCCGCGTCAGGGCGGACATTTGATGGAGGACACAATGAAAAAAACGGTTGTAACTGTGGTGGGCCGGGACAGCGTCGGCATAATAGCCAAGGTATGCTCGTACCTTGCGGGCAACAGCGTAAATATTTTAGACATATCGCAGACGATAGTCGACGGCTTTTTTAATATGATGATGATTGTCGACCTGGCCGAATGCATGAAGGATTTCGACGAACTGAGTCGGGAACTGGAGCAGGTCGGCGAGGAGATGGGCTGCGTGATAAAGGCGCAGAGGGAAGATATATTCGACGCTATGCATCGCATTTGACTTTTGGAGGATTGCCCGGATGATTAACATGGACGAGGTTTTGGAAACCAATGAAATGATAGAAAAGGAAAACCTTGACGTTAGGACAGTCACTCTTGGAATCAGCTTGCTTGACTGTATTGACGCCGATTTAAACAGGCTTACCGAAAAGATATACAGCCGCGTAACAGGCGCCGCGAAAAACCTTGTGTCCGAATGCGGCGCCATAGAGAGGGAGTTTGGGATACCTATAGTAAACAAGCGGATTTCGGTCACGCCTATTTCGATTGTGGGAGCGTCAGCGTGCAAAACGTCCGATGACTACGTACTAATCGCCAAAACTCTCGATAAGTGTGCGAAAAAGACGGGAGTGGACTTTATCGGCGGATATTCCGCGCTCGTTTCAAAGGGAATGACAAGGGGCGATGCGCTTCTTATGAAGTCGCTGCCCGCGGCCCTTTCCGAGACCGAACTTGTGTGCGCGTCGGTAAATCTTGGCTCTACAAAGACCGGGATTAACATGGACGCCGTAAAGCTTATGGGCGGGATAATTCTTGACGTGGCAAAAAGAACCGCGGACGCGGACGGCGTTGGCTGCGCCAAGCTTGTCGCGTTTTGCAACGCGCCGGACGACAATCCGTTTATGGCGGGCGCGTTCCACGGCGTGACGGAGGCCGACGAGGCGATAAACGTCGGCGTAAGCGGCCCGGGAGTAATGCGAAAGGCCCTGGAGGCGGTGAGGGGCGCGGATTTTGGCGTTCTTTGCGAAAAGGTGAAAAAAACGGCTTTTAAAATAACCAGGGTCGGACAGCTTGTGGCGCTGGAGGCGTCGCGCCGCCTAGACATACCATTTGGAATAATCGACCTGTCGCTTGCGCCTACTCCAGCGGTCGGCGACAGCATCGCGGACATCTTGGAGGAAATGGGTCTGCAGCGGGCCGGCGCGCCAGGCACTACGGCCGCGCTGGCCCTTTTAAACGATCAGGTAAAAAAGGGCGGCGTCATGGCGTCGTCGTATGTGGGAGGTCTTAGCGGCGCGTTCATACCGGTAAGCGAGGACCAGGGTATGATAAGAGCCGTGGAGGAGGGCGCGCTCACGCTTGAAAAGCTTGAGGCTATGACTAGCGTGTGCTCCGTGGGCATAGACATGGTTGCCGTTCCGGGAGACGTAAAGGCGTCGGCTATATCTGGCATAATAGCCGACGAAATGGCGATAGGCATGATAAACCAAAAGACCGCGGCGGTGCGCGTAATTCCTGCCAGCGGCAAGAAGGTGGGCGATGCCGTGGAGTTTGGCGGCCTTTTGGGCCGCGCGCCCGTTATGCCGGTAAGCCGCTTTGACTGCGGCGAATTTATAAACCGCGGAGGGCGCATACCGGCGCCCATACACAGTTTTAGGAATTGATTGAGATTGACACGCCGGCTTGCGCTGTATTATAATGCTGTAGATGCAGTGGCGCGGCGGGTTAAAACGGGTGGAAGAGGTTCGCCGCTTGACAGGACATAGGAAAAGAGGTAAAGAAAATGTCATTGGAATTATCTAAAAAAGCGTCGGCGGTCAAGCCGTCTTCGACGCTTGCGATTACGGCAAAGGCAAAGGAGCTTAAGGCGGAGGGCGTTGACGTTGTGGGATTTGGAGCCGGCGAGCCCGACTTCGACACTCCGCAGAATATATGCGACGCGGCGATAGACGCCTTGAATGACGGGTTTACCAAATACACTCCCGCATCCGGCACAAACGAGCTTAAGCAGGCAGTTTCTAGGAAGTTTAAGAGGTTCAACGGCCTTGACTATTCGCCGGAGCAGATAGTCATAAGCAACGGCGCGAAACATTCATTGACAAATATTTTTACCGCCATTTTAAATCCGGGTGACGAGGTCATAATCCCGGCGCCGTACTGGCTTACTTATCCTGAGATCGTCAAGCTGGCGGGAGGAACGCCCGTAATTGTAAAGACGACAAAAGAACAAAATTATAAAATTGACGCCGACGCGCTCCTTGGCGCCGTTACGCCGCGTACGAAGGCCCTTATAATCAACACGCCCGGCAATCCAACTGGCATGGTTTACACCGAAAAGGAGCTTCGCGCCATAGCGGATGTGGCCGTTGAAAAGGACTTTTACGTAGTTTCCGACGAGATATATGAAAATCTCGTATATGGGGGCGAAAAGCACGTAAGCATAGCGTCTCTTGGAGACGACATATACGACAGAGCCATTACGTGCAGCGGCCTCGCCAAAAGCTACTCAATGACCGGCTGGCGCATAGGATATACCGGCTCGTCCGCGAAGATAGCCAAGATCATGGGCAGCGTGCAGAGCCATCAGACGTCCAATCCAAATTCCATCGCGCAAAAGGCCGCGGTAGAGGCGTTAGACGGCCCTCAAAAGTCGGTCGAGGAGATGAATTTGGCATTTGACAAGAGGCGCCGCTACGTCTATGAAAGGATAAACGCCATTCCGCATCTTAGTGCCATAGAGCCAAAGGGAGCTTTTTACTTTTTTGTCGATGCGGGCGAAATGGTTGGCATGGAATATAAGGGAAAAAAGATTG
>CAZTVO010000105.1:0-5611 GCA_964617075.1 uncultured Jutongia sp. | reverse complement strand
GATGCTCTCCCAGCTGAGCTAAGATCCCCGCCGCCGCCAAACTCAACGCGGCTTTTACAATATAGCAAATATTTTTTTTCGTGTCAAGTTATTTTAGGGCACCACGCGGGGCCGCAATGCCGGTCAGTTAAAACGCGTGGCGCCGTAATTTCTGCTCCTGTCGGCGGTAAAGTCCCGCGTCGTAACCGACAAAAAAATTCCGTTCATTATCTGATATATGATTATTCCGATTATGCTGCCAATAAGAAACATCATATAGTCGTCTATGCTTGCCCTGCCTACGCCCGTAAAATACTGCGCCATCTCAAGCGCGAGGGGCGGCAGCGCGTATATGAGTATCTGGATCATGAAATGGGCACGCCTAAGATACACCCTCGCGAAATACCCGAAAGGCGCCCCAAGGCACGCCATCTGCGCTATATAGACTATTATAGGGCGAAGGCTTTCCCCATTTCTTACCACCTGCTCGATATATCCCGCAGTAGCCATAAATGGCACAAAATTCTGCGCTCCGAACTGCGGCTCCGCGTACGGCGGAGACATGGGCGTAAGGAAATACTGCTTAAATATCGCAAGAACATACAGTATTATGAAAAAAACGCTCATCCTGTGAAAAAAAAGATAAAAGTCTGCAAACCTCGGCCCCCTGTCCAGCAGATCCCTGGTGCAGCAGTACAAAAATGGCACCAGCCAGTTGACGAACACAAGAACCACAAGCGAAAAGTCGTACGATATCCACCTGTTGGGCTGCATGATGTAGACGATTATTCCAAACGCCATGGACGTTATAACCATGAACGAGGCGTGTATGAAATTGTAGTCGTAATTAAGCGCCGACTCCAGAAAAAAATGCGAAAGGCACAGCGAGCTTGCTGCCGCGAATATGATTACGACGGCGCGCTGCGGAATAAAATAGTAAATGCACACTTCCGCTATAAAGCAAAGCAGGCTTAACAAAATTACGAGGCTGCTAATATTGACTGCCCTTTTATTCATGATAAATACCATCCTTAACGACTTTCGGCGCTTTTTGCGCCGCTTGCCATATGCGTGCGCCTATCCAATTATACTACCCGCACAAGCTTTTGTCATTAAAATTTCCTGTATTCGTTTATATCGTTTGCCAATATCTTTATGCCGCGTATTGTCCTGTCAAACACGCCTTCTTCGTAAAACACCTTTATCGCCATTCCAATGGGTATCCCAAGTATAAGTCCCAGCATTCCAATAAGCCTGTAGCCTATAAACATCGAAAGCAGCGTCTCAAACGAACTCATGCCAACGCTGTCGCCCACAAGCTTTGGCTCTATAAGCCTCCTTATAATCATCGCCGCCAGATACGCCGCCACCAAAAGCACGGCCGTCCTGTACTCCCCAATCACCAGAGAATACAGTGCCCACGGCATAAGCACGAAGCCCGTCCCTATAAACGGCATGAAGTCGAGTACGGCCGTTATAAGAGCGATTAGGGCGGCATAGTCCACGCCTATTATCACAAAAAAGACAAAGAGCACGACAAACATTACCATCATGATCTGAAGGCACGCCTTTAAGTATCCGGTTATGGCCTTAAGTATGGTATTTTTTATTATGTCGTACGAATCGCTTATGCTTTTTGGAATTATCTTTCCTACGGCCTTTCTTATATTGCTGTTGTTTACTATAAAAAAGTACGAAAGCATTATGGTAAGAATGGACAGCACCAGGATGTCCACAAACGATCCCGCGACCGATCCCGCGGCCGCCAGGGGGCTTTTAAGCGAATTAAGCGCCGTTAAGACATAGTCGCTTATCTTGTCGTCCTCGTCGCCCGAAAAAAAGTTCTGGATGCTTGGGGGCACTATGTCGTACCTTTCATGGAGCGACGCCAAAAAACTCTGGATGTTTCCGACAACGCTTTCGTAGATTTCAGGAAGCCTCGCGGCTATCTGCGCGGCCTGCGACGCTAGCGTGCTTACTACGAAATAAATCAGCCCCACAATGGAGAGGATTACAAGCACTATCACAAGCGCCGACCCGTGCTTTCGCATTATCTTGACTTTTTTCTCCAAAAAATGGACGAGCGGATTTGCCATAAGAGCTATTATCCACGCCAAAATAAGCGGCGCGAAAAAGCCCAAAAGCTTTGGAAACACAAATATCAAAAACAGCAGCCCGAATAACACAAGAGTTAAATGCACGCATGCTTTTTTTCGCAGCTCTTCCCTGTTTTCTTCTTCCATCTTCTACCCCATCTCCCGTATAAATATTACTCGCCCAGCTTTTTCGCGACGACGGCCCCCGCCACCGCCGCTATAACACCCGCCGCGACGCTTACGGGCCCCGCCCCCGACAAGTCCGTCTGCATAAGTATCACTATGGGCGACGAGACCACGAGTCCGAGTATCGCGCAATACGTAAGCTGCTCAAAGCGGCTTAATAAAACTTCTATAAGCTTGGCTATCGCAAATATTCCCACGCAGACCCCAAGGCCAAAAGGAACAAGGGAGGCGCATAGCTCAAGCGCGCCCCTCCACTCCCCTCCCGCAAGAAACGACACGAAATCCGCGACCGCGTTCATTATTGGATGATAATATCCAAGCATCATAAGAATCATCGAGCCGCTCACGCCGGGGATTACCATGGTGGCGGAAGCTATCGCGCCTATAAAAAATATCTTGACGGCAAAAAAAAGGCCGGCCGAAAGCGCCGCGTCCCTTCCCGCTCCTCCAAAAATCTGCATGGCTATCATCGCCGCAAAAAAAAGCAAAAATATGCCGGCTCCGGCCGGCTTAAAAACTTTTTTGCCGACACGGCTCCAAATCAAAGGAACGCCCCCTATTATAAGTCCTATGAACGCCATGCTTGTCTGCAGCGGGAAATTGGCGTAAAGCGACTCTATGGAAAAAGCCAGGCACACTATGCCCGCGGCCATTCCGATAAAGTACGGCAAAAGCTTCGCGACGCTTCTTTTAAACTGCTTAAAAAGGTGAGTTATGCAGTAGATGACTTCGTCGTAAATTCCCATCGACACCATCATGGTGCCTCCGCTTACTCCCGGTATGGCGTTTGCCACTCCTATAAGCGCTCCCTTTAAAATATCTTTTAAAAAGTTCATCTTAGCGTTCCTTTCATGACGCGCCGTCCGCGCTTTTGGCTTTTAGCTCAAAAATTTGCCACATAAATTTCAAAAAAACTGATATAATCAACATGTGGCATTATAACGCAATGAAAACTGTATTTCAATTAAATATGCAACTTTCATACAATATTAAGAAAACGGCCCTGTAAGCCAAAATTGACCCAAAAAAGAAAGGAACACGACGCATGAAAAAAGAAAAGCTGCTTAAAAAGACCTGCTGCCTTCTAGCGACGGCTCTCGCGTTTTTTAGCACGTTTGAATCTTTGCCGCATCTAGAAAAAAAAGCGCTCGCGGCGGACGAATCCGGCTCCGAAAGCTTAAAAAGCTATGGCGTCATTTCAAGAACGGCCAGCCAAAACGGCGGCCTGATAAGATATTCATACGTTGACGAAGAAGGAAACGCCATCGGAAAAAAAAGCGCGTCCGCGCCAGAGCCGACCTCGGGCAAAAGCCTTAGGCAGGCGCAGGATCTGCCGTCCTCATATGACCTTAGAGACGAAGGATATGAAACGCCGATAAAGGACCAGGGCGTAACGGGCTCCTGCTGGGCCTTCGCCGCGATAAAGGCCATGGAGTCAAATTCCATGATAAACGGCGCCGCGGACGCAAAAACCCCCGATTTTTCCGAAAACCACCTCGCGTGGTATTCCTATCACGCGGTTTCCGACCCGGACAGCGGAATATACGGAGACAAGATAACCCAGACTTCAGGCTTTGACATAGGCGGATTCAACCCCTTCAATCCGTTTTCGGTAAGCCAAAGAAACTCCTCGACTTTCGCGTACGACGTTGGCGGCAACGCCCTTACCGCCGTCGCCACGCTCGCGCAGTGGTCCGGCGCCGCGGCCGAGAAAAAGGCTCCGTTTAGCGCCGACACATACGGCGACGAAAAGGCGATGGCAAAGACCATGTCCGGCCTCGCGCCTCGCAGGCGGTTTGACTCCATTTCGCACCTGCAGGGCGCGTATTGCCTGGACGGCGCCTCAGATTCCGATATCAAGAAAGCCATTATGGAATACGGCGCCCTGGACATATCCATGTACTACGACGAATGCGGCTTCGACGACGGCACCATGGGCGGAACTTCTTACTACCAGACAAGATATCTGGGGGAAAAGGCCCAATACGCGGCAAACCACTGCGTAACGGCAATAGGATGGGACGATGGCTACTCAAAGTCGAATTTCGCGAATCAGCCGAAGGGCGACGGCGCCTGGCTAATAGCAAACAGCTACGGAGACGGATACAACGACGGGGGGTATTTCTGGCTGTCGTATTACGAGCCGTCCATATGCGACATATATTCGTTCATAGCGCAGCCTTCCGACAACTATGACAACGTGCTGCAGTACGACGGCCTAGGCTACAACGGCGCCATCTACTTCAAAGACAAGAGGGCGCGCGGCGCCAACGTCTTTACCGCGGACTTTGCACAGACGTTAAAGGCGGTTTCCTTCTACACCATTTCGGACAGCCAGCGCTATACCATAAAAATATATAAAAACTTATCAAAATCCTCCCCTACAAGCGGCAGGCTTGTGGACAAATGCACCGTGTCCGGCACGGCAAAATACAAAGGCTACCACACTGTAAATCTTTCGTCGGGATGCCCGCTCAAAAAGGGAGAGAACTTTTCCGTAGTCGTGACCTACAAATACAGCCCTTCAAGCGGCGAACAGGCATATCTTCCCATCGAAGGCGAAACGACGTCCTACAGCGGATTAAAATACAGCTACGCCTCTAAAAATGGCGAAAGCTACATATACGACGAGGACGAGCTTAAGTGGCGCGACGCCAAGAAGGAGGGATTTAACAACTTATGCATAAAAGCCTTCACAAAAAGCTCTTCGCGCGACAAAAATACAATAAAAAGAACCGGCGCGGGCAAACTCTCCAAAAAAAACATCGTGCTTGGAAAAAGTGAAAGCTGCAAGATAAAAGACTTACTTGGCTTGTCAAAAGACGCGGCAAAATCCATGCGCTTTGTCAGCAGCAAAAAAAAGGTGGCTGCCGTAGACGGCGCGGGCAAGGTAAGGGCAAAGGGCGTTGGAAAGGCGGTAATAACCGCGAAAATCGGACCGGAAGTTAAGGCGTCGATAAAAGTCGTCGTCAAAAAAGCGCCGTCCAAAATAAAAATAAAGCCCTCCGGGCTAAGGCTAAAAAAGGGCGGTTTGGCCGCGATAAAAGTCTTTCTGCCGGCGTCAAGCGCCAGCTACCATATAAAATATTTTTCCTCTAATGAAAAAATAGCGAAAGTGGACAGCCAGGGCAGAGTGCATGGCATAAAAAAAGGAAAAGCGGCTATAACGGCAAAAACATACAACAACAAAAAAGCCACGGCAGCGGTGCGGGTGGGATAGACTTCGCGCTTTTTGCGACAAAAAAGCCTGTTGTGCGTTTTTTACATTTATTTTTTCGCTTTGTGAATTTCGATGATGTCAACCACAAATGAAAATGTCTCAAAAATTTTCAAACATCAGCACCGTATAA
>CAZTVO010000104.1:0-5652 GCA_964617075.1 uncultured Jutongia sp. | reverse complement strand
AGATACGCGCTTGCGGGATCGTCAAGCGAAATCATTCCTTTTTCCATGAGTATCATGACTGCCGCCGACGTTATGGGCTTCGTCATGGAATAGCATCGAAAAATAGCGTCGCGCTTCATGGGAATATGCTTTTCCTTGTCGGCCTCGCCATACTCCCTGCGATAGACTTCCCTGCCCCCATGCAGGACGCAAATGGCGGCCCCTACGTTGCAGTCGGGATTTTTGCTGTTTTCCACAAGGGTTGAGGAAATCGCGCCGTCCAGCCTCTTTAAAATCTGTACGTCAATTCCCTTTTTCGCGGCCATGCCCCCAGGCCTGTCCGATTTCGCGTCATTTAAAAGCATGAAACGACCTCCTTTTTTTGCGCCAACCCTCACCGACGCCTCACTTCCTCGCTATTTTCTTATCAAGAAACCTCTTTAAAATCTTTTCGAGCTCGTCGCCGTCTATAGGCTTGCTTATATACTCGTCAAATCCCGCGTCCATGTACATCTGGCGCGACCCATTTACAGCGTTTGCAGTCATTACTATGACGGGCATTTTTTTGTACTTGCCCTTTCTTATTTCGTTTAAGGTAGTTATCCCGTCCATTTCAGGCATCATATGATCCAAAAAAACCGCATCGTATCCATCGTTTTCCTCAATTTTTTTCAAGCATTCCCGGCCGCTTAAGGCCAGATCCATTTTGACCTGCGTCCTTTTTAGCAGGCACTCTATCACAGTAAGGTTTACCCTGTTGTCGTCCACGGCAAGTATTCTCACATCGGGAGCCGTAAACAGTCCCTCTTTGCTGCTTGTGGACGTATCCGCGCTTTTCTTCTTGCGGGCCGTCCTTATAGTTTCCTTCGACATTACCTTCTGAGGTATCATTACCTCAAACCGGCTGCCGACGCCATATTCGCTTTGAATGTCGATCTTGCCGTTCATCTGCTCAACAAGCATTTTCACAACCGCAAGCCCTATGCCCGTACCCTCTATAGTCCTGTTTCTCTCAAGCTCCAACCTCTTGAAATCGTCAAAAATATATTCCAGATCCTCCGACTTAATGCCTATGCCGGTATCCGAAATAGTAATCTTTAGCCATACCTCCTTGACATCAGGATCAATATCGTTATATACGCAAGTGGCGTTCAGCATGACTTTTCCCTTTTCGGTGTACTTAACGGCATTGTTCAGCAAATTGATAAGAATCTGCTTAATACGCACGTCGTCCCCAAAAAGATATGCCGGCATATCAGGATTTATGACCGCCTGCAAGGCAAGATTCTTCTCCTTGAACTTTCCCCTAAGCATGCTTATCGCGTCTCTAAAAAGCTTTCCAACGTCGTACTTTACCGGCACGATGTTCATTTTCCCGGACTCGATTTTTGTATAATCCAAAATGTCATTGACAAGCGCGAGCAGCGTTTTGCTCGCTTTGCTTATCTCATTTGAGTATTTCCTTATATTGTCCTCCTCGGACTCGCGCAATATCATCTCGTTCATGCCTATGACGGCATTTATAGGCGTCCTCACCTCATGCGACATATTGGCAAGAAAAGTGTCCTTCGCGCGCGCCGAAACTTCCGCCTTTTCCTTTTCCCTCTTCAGATCCTCCGTCGTCTTGATAAGCATCAGATATCCGGGCGTCTGCACCGAAAAATACAGCATGACGCACGCTATGACGACCCCAAAATTGGACAGCAGAACACGCGGACACGCTATCTCCTGCATAATAAAGCACAAAGCGGCTCCGGCAAAGAAAATGACGCAGTACAGCCTCATCTCTTTTTTCAGCCCGCCGTCCGCATGCCTGATTATTAAAATGCCCTGCGTTACAACCAAAACGGGCACAATATAAAGTATGGCAAAAAAAACGCCGCGCCTGTACGCGCCGTCAGAGCCTATGCTGAATACGGCAGACGTAAACGGGGTGGTAAGTACAAGCGCAAGATATACGATGCATATAACTTTTAACCTTTTATATATTTTCTGAAAATATTCATCGCTCTTCCTGTCCAAAACGACTATGAAATAATTTACGAACGCTATCGAAACGGCAATACACATAACACAATATACGATATTCACAAAATAAACCGCTCCGACGGGAACCGGTATAGTTCCGTCTATTGTCCACGCGGATAAAACGTCCAGCACATTTGTCACGAGCACGCAAAATATCAGCTGCTTATATGCTATAGACTGTTTATTCTTCCTTACGTCCTTCCATGAATAAAAAATGTAAAAAACGCACATAAAGACAATGGAAGCTATTTCATAATCCACATTATACTTCATGACCGATAAATAAATCCCTCCAAAAACGGGAGCCCCAAAGCGGCGTCAAAAGCACCTACGGCAAAGCTCCAAAGCCGCCATAATTACCTTATCCATGTCATAGTATCTGTACTGTCCAAGCCTTCCGCCGAATATGACGTTATCTTCCCTTTCAGACAATTTTTTATATTCATTGTACAGGGAGTTGTTCCTATCGTCATTTATAGGATAGTACGGCTCGTCGCCCTTTTTCCATTCAGACGAATATTCCCTGCTTATAATAGTATTTTTCTGCGTACCGAAATTAAAATGCTTATGCTCTATTATGCGCGTATATTCTACATCGGACGACGTATAATTCACCACCGCGTTGCCCTGATAATTTTCGCAGTCAAGCTTTTCCGTTTCAAACCGGACGGAACGGTATTCAAGTACGCCGAGCCTATAGTCGTAAAACCTGTCGATCATGCCGGTGTAGACGACTTTGTCAGCCTCAATATCGCCCCTCACGTCAAAGTAATCCGTATTAAGCTGTACCGGCACGCCGTCAAGCATCCTCTCCACCACGGCTGTGTAGCCATCGACGGGGATTCCCTGATACCTGTCGTTGAAATAGTTGTTGTCGTAAGTAAACCTTAACGGCAGCCTTTTTATTATAAATGCCGGCAAATCCCTGCATTCCCGTCCCCACTGCTTCTGCGTGTATCCTTTGACAAGCTTTTCGTACACGTCCCTTCCAACAAGCTTTAATGCCTGCTCCTCAAGATTTTTTGGCTCGCCTATGTTTAATTCCGCAATCTGGCTGTTTATAATCTTTTTCGCCTCCGCGGGCGTCCTTATCCCCCACATTTTGCTAAACGTGTTCATGTTGAACGGAAGGTTGTACAGCTCGTTGCGATATATCGCTATTGGCTGATTTATATAATTGTTGAACTCGGAAAATTGATTTATGTAATCCCATATCCTTTTTTCGGACGTATGAAATATATGGGCGCCGTATTTATGGACGTGTATTCCGTCTATCTCTTCGGTGTATACGTTGCCGCCCACATGTTCCCTCTTGTCAATTACCAGACATTTTTTCCCGGCCTTTTTTGCCTCGTGCGCAAACACGGCGCCAAACAAGCCGGCGCCGACGATCAAATAATCATACTTCATGCCAACCCCCGAACAGAAATAATCGGCGGCAGCGTGACGAAAAAAGGCTTCGTCAGCTCGCGCGCCTAAATATCAACAACTTGCTAAAAACATAATTTAATATTACAACCAGCACATTTGACGCAATCTTCATCAATATGTCGTTTAATCCCATAACGTCGACCGAAACGTACATTATGGCAACATCCATGACGCCGGTCGCAAGCCTGCATCCAAAAAAAGACAGGCTCTCTCTCAAAAACTCCAATATCCCGTGCGTCCTGCTTTCGAATACGAACGTCTTATTGGTTGCATACGCGAAAACTACGCTTACAATCCACGCAAGAACCGTGCCCGCCACAACATCCATCTTCAAAACGCGGGCGAAAGCCGCATAGGAAACTATATTGACCAAAGTGGTAAGCCCGCCAAAGAAAAGATACAATATCGCCTCTTTGTACCTCGCGTACAAAGAAAGCGCCAGATCAAGCGCCCTCTTAAACATCGCACCCCACCTTCGTCCGCCGGCTACAGTTCGATAGACCCGGATTTTTCCGCGTCGCCGTTTATTACATAATACGCCTTTCCTTCCTGAGGCTTGACATAGAGATTCACAGCCTTAACGTCTTCCCTGGCAGCATTGGAACCGGTGCAGTAGGCGTTGACCGCGGCCTCGAAAAGCAGCTCGTCGCTAAACTCCAAATCATTGTACTGAATATAGAGCTTATGACTGACCGCGGCCGCCTCCGGCTGATGCGCGTCGGCCATTGCGTACGGCGGCGCCTGCATTTCTTCCACTACTGCGCCATTTTCGTCTTCCGCAGGCGTCACATCCGCGGACGCTGCCACAGTCTCCGATTCGGCCTCCTGCTGCTTTGCCATGTTATATTTCTCAACCTTTTTCTGCTCCATCATTATCTTCCTGGTGTTTTTCTTCTTACCGGACATTTTCATCCCTCCATGTAATAAATATCACTACACACATTATAAATTAACCGCGTCAATATGTCAAAAAAAGCAAAAGGGCAAAAATGTGCCTAGCCCGGCAAATACATATCCGCGAAGGCTAAGCACATAAAATCTTCATATATAAAAATTTGGGCGCGGCAAACCTCTATTTGCCGTTTTTTTCGCTATGCTTTACTAAAATGTCCGCTATCTCCAATATTATGCTCTTGTTGTCCGACGACATCTTTTTAACTTTTTCGCCAAGCTGCGCGCCGCCGCCATGTCCATATTGCGCGTTTTCCATGAGCATCCCTCCCGGAATGTCTTCGCAATTGTTGGAATCCGCGTCAAATTGTCCCCAAAGAAGGTCATTTGGCGTGGCTTTAAGCACATTGCAGATTTTTACAAGCGTTTCTACGGACATTTTTACCAGTCCGCTTTCTATATGCGAAATGTGAACAGTCGACAAATTCGTCTTTTCCGCAAGCTTCGCCTGTGTAAGATCCGCGCTTTTTCTATAATTCTTTATATTCAATCCAAGTAACTTTAAATCCATATCTCCTCCCGCTGCGTTTTTGATTTTAAGCTGATATAACGAGGTTTTTTTATAGAATATCAGCCAAGCGGGCAAATAAAAATAAATTATCAAGGACTTATATCTTTATTAAGGACATTTTCACAAAATACGCGCAAATCAAGGCGGCAGGCGTCAATGCCAGGGCGCGGTGACAAAAAAACTCTAACGCATAAGCATATTGAGTCCGTTAATGCCGCCGGAAATCATTTGCGTCAACGGCAGCGAAACCAGATTCCATATAAAAAAGGACGCCGCCGCGACAACTGTGAGCGAAGCCGCGAATAGGCAGGTTTTCTTTATTTTCGAAACCTGCACCTCCTCATTGTACAAGGTTAAAAAAATGGAATAAGACAAAAGATTGCCGGCCAGCACAAGTATTGTGAAGAAAAAGCTGCCAAGCAGGGAAAGCGCGGAGCCCGCCAGCATAAATACGGAATCGATCGCGGTCTTGCCTCCCACAAGAGAAAGAATCCGCCAAAAGCTTGCCTCTTCCTTAAAGATCACGCGAATTCCGATATATATAAGACCCGCAAAGCCAAAATCAAATATGGCCGCCATAAAGACGGACGCGGCGGCAATTCCCACATACGGCACATGCACCCACGCCAAATAAGCTCCATATTTTAATTTTATGGATAGCTCGCATATAATGCACGACACAAGCGCGGCTAAAAGATTTACGGCAATCAGGGCGAGCGCCGGCGCCGCCTTTTGGGAATCCGCCACCTCCC
>CAZTVO010000103.1:0-5781 GCA_964617075.1 uncultured Jutongia sp. | reverse complement strand
CCGCGCGACGTGTCCGATTTGTAAAACCTGTCCCATATTTTGTTCAAGCTTTCTTTTGGTATGCCTATGCCGTGGTCCTTTATTGAAACGAACACTTTTTGATTGTATTTGGCGGTATGTATCTCAATTGTCGAATTGTCGCGGCTGAATTTGACGGCGTTGTCAAGAAGGTTTTGAATGACAAGTTCCATTTTGCTTTTATCGGCGTTTACGTACTGCTCCTTTTCCGCGAAATCAAGCTCAAGCGATATCTGCCGTTCTGTGCAGCGACGCTCAAACGCGGCGCTGCACAGTCTTATTTCATCGTTGATGTCAAACGTGGAAATGTCCATGGGAATGCCGTTGTTTTCGAACCCGCTTAACGTAAGGAGATTGTTTGTAAGCTTTGACAGCCTTTCGGCTTCAAACAGGATGACGTTGAGGTACTTGTTTTGCATGTCAGCGGGCACCGTTCCGTCTAGCATAGCCTGCGCGTATCCTTTTATGGACGTAAGCGGCGAGCGGAAGTCGTGCGAAACGTTTGCGATGAAATTTTTCTGATAGTCGTTCATGTCGGACATTTTATCGCCCATATACGCGATGGCGGCGGCAAGATCCGCCTGCTCTTTTCCGGATATTTTTTGCTTTTTTTGTCCAAAATCGCCATTTGCGTATCCTTTCGCGGCATCGGTCATTGACTTAATCGGAGTCACCGCTATGTAGTATATGTAGAGCAGCACAAGAAAAAGCATTGTCAGCGCCGCAATATCGCATATTGCCGACACGTCGGCGTACTCCGCGCAGGATCGACGCAATTCTTCGATAGGCTGCATAAGGACGATATACGCGCGCGTTTCCATGGAAAGCGTCAAAGGATATATGACGGCTATGGATTTTTCCGCAAGAAGTCCGCTTACGTCGGTGTTTCTTGCCGTTTGGCTCAGCAGGAAATTTTTGTCAAATTCGTTCACGTCTATTCCTTCGAGAGAATTTGAGACGTCGGAATCTATCAGTATTTCGCCGTTTGGCTCCGTTACCCATATGCGGACGCCCGTCGCGCAATGAAGAGAGGAAAATTGCCGCTTCAACGGCAATATCGCGCTTAGGGACACATACGCGTTTGAAAGATATTGTTTCGAAATCATGGACGCCTCGTTGTAAAGGTTCGTTTCGGCGCGGCTTAAAAGCCGGCCAAATATAAGCGAGCGTCCTAAAGCGTTTAAGACTGTCAGCATAAACGCAGCGGCAAATATATAAATAAAAACGAATTTAGCTTTAAGCGAATGTTTCAATCTGCATGGCCTCATTTTCCATAGTATTCAAACTTGTATCCAATTCCCCATACGGTCTTTATATCCCAGTCGGGATGGCCGGCGAATTTTTCGCGAAGCCTTTTTATATGTACGTCTATGGTGCGCGTATCCCCGGCGTAGTCGTAACCCCATATGCGGCTTAACAGCTGCTCCCGTGTAAATACCTGGTTTGGATGGGAGGCTAGGAAATAAAAAAGTTCCAATTCTTTTGGAGGAATTTCCATTCTGTGACCGTAGTATGTCACTGAATAATCGCTTTGGCTGATGATAATGTCGGGAAAGGAGGCGCATTCTTTGTTCGAATCGTCCTTTTTTTGATCCGACGGCTTTTCGGGCGAATATCTGCGCAGAACCGCTTTGACTCTTGCCACCATCTCCTTTGGATCAAACGGCTTCATTATGTAGTCGTCGGCGCCGAGTTCAAGCCCGAGCACCTTGTCGAAAGTTTCGCCCTTTGCCGAAAGCAGGATCACCGGGAGCGCCGAGGTTTTTCTGATTTTTTTCAGTACGTCATATCCGTCCATTCCGGGAAGCATTATGTCAAGCAGCATAAGATTTGGACGGTAGCCGCTTACGGCCTCAATCGCGGCTTCGCCGTCATGCGCGACAAAAGTGTCGTAACAATCTTTCGCAAGGTAGAGGTTAATCAGTTCCGCAATGTTTTCATCATCGTCCACTATAAGTATTTTTGTTTTTTCAAGCATTTAATCCTCCGCAAAGCGCTTATTTGAATTCGACGACGGTTACGCCCATGTCTCCCTCGCCAAATTCGCCAAGTCTGAAAGATTTGACGTATTTTGTACGTTTCAGCCGGTCATGCACCGCTTTTCGCAACGCCCCGGTGCCACGTCCATGTATGACGGTTACTTTGGATAGATTGGCCAGATACGCGTCGTCCAAGTATTTGCCAAGCGCGGACATGGCCTCGTCGACAGTCATCCCTATAAGGTTTATTTCCTGATGTATGGAGGAGGCCTTGTCAATGCGAATTTTTCCGCTTCCCCCATTTTTTTTGCGCTCAGGTTTTTTTGACGGCGGATTTATAAGCTCAATGTCGTCTATATTTACCTTTGTCCTTAAAAGCCCCGCCTGCACGAACATGTCGCCTTTTTCATTTGGAATGGAGCTGACGGTGCCAACGGAATTAAGCGATATTATTCGGACGTCGCTGCCAATCATTAAGTCCTGCGTTTTAACCGGCTTTTTTTGAGGAGAGGGGGATGCTGTTTTTGAGGCGGGGGCCGCGCTGTTTAGCTTTTCGCGTATATTCGCCCTTTCAGCTTCCATTTCCCTTATATGTTCGTCGCTTTGCGCCCACTTCGTATATTTTCTTATTGACTCGTCGGCGAACTCCTTCGCATCCTCAAGTATTTTCGCGGCTTCCCGGCTGGCGTTTTTAAGCATCTGTTCACGCGAATTATCAAGCTTTTCCGTTTTTTTTCGAAGCTCTTTTTTTAGCTCCGATATTTCTTTTCTGTCTTCGCGTAATTTTTCCCTTTCTTCCTCAAGCCGCGCCCTAGTCGCCTCGAGGTTTCCTATTACGTCTTCGAATTGCTTGGCGTCGGAAGAAACGCGTTTTTTTGCATCTTCTATAATTTCGCTTGAAAGGCCAAGCCTTCCAGATATGGCGAACGCGTTGCTTTTTCCGGGGGCGCCTATGAGCAGACGGTATGTCGGGCGGAGAGTGGCGACGTCGAATTCGCAGCTTGCGTTTTCTACGCCAGGCGTCTGCAGCGCGTAAAGCTTTAGCTCGCTGTAATGGGTCGTGGCCATGACCGTGGCGCCGCGCGCCCGTAGGTTTGACAATATGGCCGTGGCAAGGGCCGCGCCCTCCACGGGATCGGTGCCCGCGCCCAGTTCGTCAAAAAGAGCCAGGCTATTTTCATCGGCTTTTTCAAGTATTGAAATTGTATTTATCATGTGGGAGGAAAACGTGCTTAGGCTCTGCTCGATGCTCTGTTCGTCTCCTATGTCGGCAAAGACGCTGCTAAATATTCCTAGCGACGAGCCGTCAAACGCCGGTATGTGAAGCCCAGCCTGCCCCATAAGCGTGAAAAGGCCTACGGTCTTTAAAGAAACCGTTTTTCCGCCTGTATTTGGCCCTGTCACTACCAGGAGCGAAAAATCCCCGCCAATCCGTATGTCTATTGGCACGACGTCTTTTTCGTCTATCAGAGGATGTCTGCCTTTTTTTATATCTATGTGGTTTTGCGTTGTAAATTTAGGTTCGGACGCCCTCATGTTTTTAGAAAGCATGGCTTTGGCAAATATAAAGTCAAGCTCCGAAAGCGCGTCAAAGTCTCCAGTTATGAGAGGAAGCTGCTGCGCCGCCAAATTGCTCAAATTTGCCAAAATTTTTTCTATTTCCGTCTGCTCTTCCATTTCGAGCCGTCTTATCTCATTGTTAAGCTTTACGACGGAGGCGGGTTCGATAAAAAGCGTGGAGCCGGTGGAGGACTGGTCGTGGAGCATGCCGCTGAAAGAAGAGCGGTACTCGGCCTTTACGGGCAGACAGTATCTGCCGTTGCGCATCGTTATTATGGCGTCTTGAAGCATGCTTCTAGAGCCGCCGTTTATTATCGCGTCGAGCTGTTCTCGGATTTTGTCTCCGGCCGACTTCATTCGCCGTCTAATCTGCGCGAGCGCGGGGCTAGCGTCGTCGGCAATCTCATTCTCTGAAATGACGCAGCGCCTTATTTCCTGCGCAAGCGGGGTCAGGGGTTCAATCATCATGTACCTGTTATTTAGGGAATCACCCGTTTCTTCATCTTCGTTTAGGCTTTGCCTGAAGTAGTTTTTAACACGTCCGGCGGCGTTTAAAAGCTCCAAGATCGCGAGAAGCTCCCCCGATCCCAATATCGCGCCTATTTTTAGACGTTTAAGGCTTGGTCGGACGTCAGTTACGCCGCTAAAGGAAATTTCTCCCTGCGTAAGAACGCGGGTTAGGGCGTCGGACGTCTCACGCTGCGACGACAGTATCTTTTCCCTATCGTCCATCGGAAGCAGTTCGGCGCAGTATTTTTTGCCAAGAGGGGAAAAAGCCAGCTGTTCAAGCCGGTTTATTATCTTGTCATATTCTAAGGCGCGCAATGCCTTTTTGTCCATAATGCTCCTCCGTTTTAAAGTGTCTGTATGACACGCAACTATATAATACACTACAATGTTATTTATTATCAACCGAAATTTGGCGCGTGGACGCGTCTAAAGGGGGCAAGCCCGATCCGTCATATTGATATTGCCGTTGATTTGTTGTACGATTAAAAAAAATTGGAAAGGGAGAAAAAAGGGAATGCGCAAATTACGTTCCATCGATCTCTTTGCCGGCATAGGCGGGATTCGCATGGGATTTGACAGGGCGTTTCAAAGCGGGATTGAAACGGTATTTGTCAGCGAATTGGATACATTTGCCCAGCAGACATACCGCTTGAATTTTCAAGACGATTTTGAAATTTCCGGCGACATCACAAAAATAAATGAAAAAGACATTCCCCCGTTTGACATTTGTCTGGCGGGATTTCCATGTCAGGCGTTTTCTCTTGCCGGGAAGAGGATGGGGTTTGACGACAATTATAAAGGAATGTGCAGAGGGACTTTATTTCAGGATGTGGTCAGGATATGCGAGTACCACCGGCCGAAGGTGATTTTTTGTGAAAATGTAAAGGGGCTAAAAATTCACGCCGGCGGAAGGACGTTTGAGGTGATTCAAAAGTCTTTTGAGCAAATTGGATATACTGTGCGTCACGCGGTCCTTAACAGCAAAGATTTTGGCGTTCCTCAAAATAGGGAAAGAATTTATATTGTATGTTTTGAGAATAGCATCGATTCGTCGTCGTTTGCTTTTCCGGGTCCGTCTGGAGAGGAAAAAATATTAAGAGACATATTGGAGGACGCTCCGATTTCCCCAAAATACTATTTGAGCGACGTTTATTTGGAAACTTTAAGGAGGCATAAAGCGCGTCACGCGTCGAAAGGAAACGGATTCGGCTACGAGATCAAACCTCTGGACGGGATAGCGGGGGCAATCGTCTGCGGAGGGATGGGACGGGAGAGGAACCTTATTATAGACCACCGAAAACACTCAATGGAACCCGTGACGCGCATCAAGGGGGAAATAAATAAGGAAGACGTAAGGAAAATGACTCCAAGGGAGTGGGCAAGGCTGCAGGGGTTTCCAGATTCCTATATTCTTGATCTTGCGGACACCCATTTGTACAAGCAGCTGGGCAACAGCGTTACAATCAACGTAATTGAGGCGGTTGCAAAACAGATTAAACTAGTACTGGATGAAGAAGGCCGGCTGTGACATCGGATGCTTTGCCACAATTTACTAATTATATAGGATGTTAAAAAACTATTGACAAGCCGTCGGAATTGGTATAGAATACAAAATGCGCCGTGAGTAAGAAGCGTATGACATGGATTGGCTCGGGGTGTGGCTCAGTTTGGCTAGAGTACCTGATTTGGGATCAGGGGGTCGCAGGTTCGAATC
>CAZTVO010000102.1:0-5877 GCA_964617075.1 uncultured Jutongia sp. | reverse complement strand
TGCCCATCTTTTTGCCTGCCTCTCTTTACTCCGAATTTCAATTCACCTAAGCCTGTAAACAAATCTGGAACAGACGCAAAACGTCATATATCCAAGCATTCCGCCTAACGTATTTAAAATCACGTCGTCTATATCGCACGAACCAAGCTTTGAAACAAGCTGAATGACTTCAACCATTCCGGAACACAGCAGACAAAGGAGCGCTACCCTTACAAACCCGCGCCTGCCGCTCAATGCCGGAATCATGAAGCCAAACGGCATGAAGCATATTACGTTTCCCGCAAGATTTAAGATCACATTAAGATTTCCTATCTTCCCTCCATATCTGACATACCTGCCTATCTCCGCAAAAGGCACTATGTTGTAGCGATATCCGTCGCTTGGCGTACGCCCAAACCTTTCGCTGAAAAATAAAAAATGAACCATCAAAAAAATATATATAATAAACGCAATCCAGGCAAGCGCCCGAACCGCCCTCCTATGCCTGTCTTTCAAAATATATCAATGCTCCTCCTATAAAAAGCGCGCAGACTGGCCGAAAATAAAGGCCATATCCACATTATAATACAGGATTGCGACGTGTCAACAAAAGCGCGCCTGCGCAAAAACACCTTTATAAATGCCGTCCGCATTGGCGTCGCTTTCTCATCAAACCTCTTCATACAGAGCACATATCACTCACGAAATTTATTTAAAGCGAATTTGTAAATTTAAATTGATGTACATTTTTTCGCCGTTTTTGTACACAACAGCGTATCTATGTCTAGAAGTGGAAGCGCGTTCCAATTTTGTGTTTTCCAAAAGATACTGCTTGAACTTGTCCCTGTTATACAAATGATACGCTAAAACCTCGCCGTTGGATTTTGCCACAATATATCCGCCGTTAGCGTCGTCTTCACCCGACCATTTGGAATTCGGCTCCATTCCAAGAGCCTTGGCACACAAAAACTGCTTGAATTTATACGCATAAGCTCCGCTTATAGGAAAATTTAACGGATTTTCAATTTCTAAATGTTCAACGATTTTTTTACAGTCTATTTCGCCGCTAGTATATGAATACAGAAGAGCTTCCGCCAGCAAATACTCCATACGGCTGTCTATCATAACCAGATTTCCCGCGAAAATTTCGTTCGCGGCATTTCTATACCAAATATTTCCTCCAAACTCTGAAATTGCTCTTATTCTGTCTATGATTTTTGTTTTAGTATTTATTGCGTTTATTTTTGCCATTTGACTGTCGGCAATTCCGACAACTTCATATACAAAGTTTGTAGCGCCAGAGGCGTTTAAAAGCGTAGGAGTGCCTCCTATGTAGGATTTAATGCTGAATCTCATCACCTGGTCTATTCCGGTGTTGGTATCATGCAGCTCCATTTTAATATCCGTGATGTCGCTCGACGGCGCGGCCAGCCGAGAAAGCCCGATATCGTTTAAAAATTGTTCGGCATGGGAAATGTCAAAAGATCCCGTGCCACAAAGAATATCCCTGTACAGCGCGACCGCCTCTTCCTTAAATTCCTTCGATTTCATTTCTCTGTACAGTTTTTCGTCCAAATATATGCTGACGCCGCCGCTCCCTTCCAAAACAAAATCGATATGCCGACCCTGGACGTCATCTCTCATGATTTTTTTAATCGGAAAACAAACCGACCCAATTCTGTCTAGCCGTTCGTCCGCCGCGTAAAGCTCCCTCGTGCCAAGTAAATACAAAAGAACGTACAGCTCGCTCCAGTCGCCTTTGTTTTTGCTGCCGATAATCATAATTGAACCTCTTTTTCAACAACGACATCAAAAATACGTTTGGCAAGGTTATGTTTTAATTGCCCTTAAATTTCGATTCACAATATACGCACCTGTAGACCCTTTTTTCCCTGTCTGTCAGTTTAAATCTATGCGGCAGATCCCGCTCAACAGACGTAATGCACCGTGGATTTTTGCATTTTATTATGTTTGTAACGGTGTCCGGCAGTTCAAGGGTATGCTTTTTTACGATTTTATTGTCTTTTATTATATTTATAGTGATATTGTGGTCCAGGACGCCCAGGACGTTGATATCGATGTCAAGCGCGCCTTCTATCTTTATTATATCCTTTTTCCCCATCTTGCTGCTTCTCGCGTTTTTTATTATCGCAACCTGACAGTCAAGTTTTTCCAAGTTCAAATATTCGTATATCTTCATGGCGCCGCCGGCCTGTATGTGGTCTATGACTATGCCTTGATTTAATCCGCTTATGCTAAGCATCGGCAATCCTCCTGTTAAATCACGTCCCGCATTTATCAGCAAGACCTAAGAGCGTGACAATTAGAGCCATGCGTATATATACGCCGTACTCCGCCTGTTTGAAATATACGGCTCTGGGGTCGTCGTCAACTTCTGGGGATATTTCATTTACACGCGGGAGCGGATGGAGCACGAACATATTCTTTTTGGCGTGCTTCATTTTGTCTGCGTCGAGTATAAAGCTGTCTTTAAGTCTTATATAGTCCTCCTCGTTAAAGAATCGCTCCTTCTGCACCCGGGTCATATATAAAATATCAAGCTCGGGCATATATTTTTCAAGCTCATTCGTTTCCAAAAAATCAATATTTCCCGCCTCAAGCGTTTCCTGACGCAGATAGTCCGGTATCCTTAATTCGCTCGGGGAGATGAGCACGAAACGCACGTTTTTGTAGCGCACCATCGCATTTATCAGCGAATGGACCGTCCTTCCGAATTTAAGATCGCCGCACATGCCGATGACAAGGTTGTCAAGCCGCCCCGCAAGCGTTTTTATGGTCAGCAGGTCCGTAAGGGTTTGAGTGGGATGATTATGGCCCCCGTCGCCCGCGTTAATGACTGGAATTTTAGAATACATGGCCGCCACGGCAGGCGCGCCCTCTTTTGGATGCCGCACCGCGCATATGTCCGCATAGGACGATATCACCCTTATGGTATCGGCTACGCTCTCTCCCTTTGCCGCCGAGCTTGAATCAGCGGAAGAAAAGCCAAGCGTCTTGCCCCCAAGATTTAGCATTGCCGCCTCGAAGCTAAGTCTTGTTCGCGTACTTGGCTCATAAAATAAGGTGGCTAATTTCTTCCCCTCGCATATATGAGAATATTTTTCCGGAGATTCCATTATGTCTCGTCCCAAATCGAGTACGGCGTCCAGTTCTTCAATGGATAAATCCAACGGGCTGATTAAATGCTTCATTGCAAACCCCCTTTTTCGTTTGGCAGGCCGGCATACTCAAATGCCGGCCAAACGCCTATTCAATTCTACTACATCGCAAAAAACGATTCAAGAGAAAGGGGGGATTTTTGCGGCGTTCACCAGCAATCACGACCTTTTCTTTCATGATAGTCCTCCTCGATTTTATCTTTCCAATCAGCCGCAACGGAGCCATAAGTCCGCACATGAGCGATGGTTTCGTTCAATACCTCGTAATTGAGCCTCGTCCCTTTTTTGTCGCTGTGGTAATTTGCGGCGCGATTTTCTGAAATTCCAAAATTTTTAGCTGTTTTGACCGCGTCCATATTTGCTCCGATGAATAGAAATTCCCATCCATATTTTGCCCTCTGACGCTCTATCATCCGCTTTACCTTTTCTACGGAATAGCGGCTGCTGGCATTTTCCATCCCGTCCGTTGTTATGACAAACAAGGTGTGTTCCGGCACATCTTCATTCCTCGCATATTTATGTATATTCCCAATGTGGCGGATAGCGCCTCCAATGGCGTCAAGCAGCGCGGTACAGCCACGAACACAGTAGTCTCTTTCGGTGAGCGGGGCAACGTCTTTTATACTTGCCCGGTCATGGAGTACTTCGCATGAA
Organism: uncultured Jutongia sp.; assembly: GCA_964617075.1. Lineage (GTDB taxonomy): Bacteria > Bacillota > Clostridia > Lachnospirales > Lachnospiraceae > Butyribacter. The sequence goes on along the minus strand of CAZTVO010000102.1, from coordinate 2,065 downwards.
TTGTCAAATAGGACGGTAGAGACCAGCGCGTCGCCCGCCTCTTTTTTCTGCTTCTCGATCATAGAATTAAACCCGCCGATTGTATCGGCTTCCAGCCCGCTCATAGAGCCGCTGCGATCAAGGATAAATACGATTTCCGTTAAATTTTTTCTCATTGTCATTACCTCCATAAAAAAACAGCTGTTCGGTTTCACCTTACAGCTGCATTTTATATTATATAATATTTTATCTGGTCGCATGGCAAGCGACATTCGCCTCATCCGCCCAGCAGACGCTGATCGAAAGCGAACAGCGCCTCGTTAATCTTAAAGATATCGTAGTCGCCGCGGATAATAAAAAATTCCACAATAATATCGAATTTATTGCTGTGGGAAAGGGCAAAGCCCGCCTTCATAAGCATCTCTTTCGTCTCATCCAAAGACAGTTCCAAAGCAATGCAAAAAGCCAAAACCGTAGGCTTGCTTGGCTTATAATACTTTTCACTTCGTATTTTGGAAAACAGTTTTCTGTCGATATTCGCCTTTTTATAGCACTGCGCGTCCGTCATTTTCCGCTCGTCAATTTTTCGCAGCAGCATCTCTGAAAAGCTCTCATCAATCATGTTGACGGCCTCGTCAAGCGTAGCTGGAATTGGCGCCGCGACGGATTCAGAAATCAATTCCCCGCCAAAAAATTTCGCGCGTTTTCGTTCTCTTCTTCGATCGGTATGTTCCTCAACGTAATTGTCGTCAATATATTCTTCAATGTCCCGAAACAGCTTTTCACTTATTTGATACGCGGCTTTGTCATAGATCACTATATAGACAGTCATGTCGTTCGCGAATAAAAACTCGCTTATGGCGTTAATGGCGACGTTTAACGCCTGCTCTTTCGGATAGCCATAAATGCCGGAAGAAATTAGCGGGAATGCGACCGTCTCACAACCTCTTTCTTTTGCGAGCGCGAGGGAAGCACGATAACATGAGACAAGTTTTTCGCGTTCATTACAGTCTCCTCCATGCCATACAGGCCCCACTGTATGAATGACGTATCTGCAAGGCAGCCTATAGCCCCCAGTGATCTTTGCGCTGCCGGTTTCACAGCCACCCAATGCCCTACATTCGTCAAGCATCTCCGGCCCAGCGGCGGAATGAATTGCTCCGTCCACTCCGCCTCCGCCTAAAAGCGTTTCATTTGCGGCATTTACAATAGCGTCAACTTTCATCTTTGTAATGTCGTTTCGTACAATTTCCAAAGGCATCGTTCGCACTCCTTGCTTTGTTTGTCTCTGCCGAAGACATTCGGTTTTTTGATCTTTGCGGCGCTTCTTTCTGTCGTTGGCGTACGCCTGCGGCATGCCAGCTTTTGTCCGGCTTTCATTTATGGATATGCGTATTCCCAGCCTATCCTCGCACATACCTGGCATTGTATTGCGCATTGCATTCCGCAATTTCTTTTTTGCCGTCAATGTAATCCTTATAAATTTTATAAGGATCAGCGCCGCCCAGCCCGCAGGAAGAGCAGTTTTCGCATCCTCCACCTCCGCAGTCAAGGGATCGACGGATAATTTCCTCTCGTTCTTCTCTAGTAGTATCTTTGATTAAAATTTTCATCTTGTCTCCTCGCATTAAGCACGCAATTGTAAAAAGTTTCTAAGTACCTAAAATATTGTCAGACAAAACTCCCCCGCAGCCAAAAGCAGTGCAGGGAAAATTCGGCCACCGTAAGCACTATAACACATTCAAACCGACATTTGCGATACAAACTTGCCACAAACGCCATACATTTAATTTTGCACAAGTTTAAAAACAATTGATAACGCGGCCTCATCCATCCTCATTTCAGCCATGAGCATGTTAGGATAGATTAGAACTGCCCCGCGAATCCATCAACGACAATTTCATCAATAATGCGTCTTGCCGAATCCACACAGCTTTTGCCTGTTCATGGCGGCGGTTCAAAAATTACTTGCCGAGCACGACCCTGCAGCTTTTCCTGTAACATCCAACCCCATATTTTAATACATTCCTAACTCTCGTGTACTTGAAGGCGTCTATATATCTGCGCTCGTCGATCTGCCCGATGG
>CAZTVO010000101.1:0-5975 GCA_964617075.1 uncultured Jutongia sp. | reverse complement strand
TCCCTTATTTCCCGACTTTGCTGCCGTTCGGTTTCCACCAAGCAAGTCATCCATAGATACACCATTAGCCTGCTGTTCTTTTCTCTGCTCAAGCTGATGCTGTCTAAGCTGCTGATTCAACATGATAATTTCTTGCTGTATTTCCTGACGCTTTTTCATTTTTTCTTCCAGTGTCATATCTTCATTAGAAGAAATCTCCTGCCTGCATACTATTGTTCGTCCCATTAATACCATTAATTGTCATTCTGCATTTCTCCTTTCCTTGAGATAAGATAAAAATTTGAAATCCGTTTCCTAAATTTCTTGATGCATCCACTCTAGTTTACGGTTTGTTTTTCGGCGCTTTAATTGCTATTCTCAACCAAGATGTTGTGAAACAACCTTTTTCCGTTGTAAACCAAAAAGAAAAGGATACTTGTGATGCTAAAATTTCATAATATAAGCGTCTTGTTTTACTTTATTCCATTTGAAGCATGACCGTCAATGTAGCTTTTCCTTCTTCCTGTTCAAATGCAATCTCTCCAAGATACATCTGTGCTACTCTACGTATATTGGCAAGACCCAAGCCAAGCCATGCCCAACTCCCTTTTTAGTAGAAATTGGCAGCTCCGTATCATCGTCCATCTCAATGTTTCCTTCAAAACTGTTACTTATCAAAATCATGAAGATATTATTTTTTTGATAAGATGAAATACTAATATAAGGTGATATGCCTTTTGCTGCTTCTATGCTATTATCTAATGCATTATTTAAAATTACGCTGACGTCAAAGGCATCAATCTTTGTTTTTTCGGGATAATGAAAATCACAAAAAAATTTTATATGCTGTTCTTCTGCTTCCCTTTTCTTTTCCATTAAAACTACATCTGTTACCGGATTCCCTGATTTTATCTCAAAGCTTATATCCTGCCATTCCTTTCTTAATCTAGCTGTATACTCAATAGCATCTTTTCTATCATTATTATCTAACAAATTTTCTATTGTCTGAATATGATTTCCCATGTCATGACGCAATAGCCGAATATCTTGATACAATTTTTCTACTTCCTTAACATGCTTTTTCACGTCCATAATCTGGCTTTGTATCAATTTTTGCCCGGCACTATCTAATTGCCAAGCTTTCATTTTTTTAAATACGATGACCATTACCAATATAGATATGATTGATATCAAATAATGTAAAAAAATGAAATATCCATAGATCCCATAAGCAAATACCAAACTTTTCCCTGTATCACGCTCGTAATATTCTGATAAAACTGTAGAATGCCATAACCTGTCATTCCGGAAAGCGATGGCATGATCAACATAAGCAACTCTTTTTTTGTCATGTTTGCATTCTTATAAACAAACGATTTATTTACTAAATATGTGATGCTGCGATGAAAATAAAACCAATTCCTACATTCAGTATTTTAAAAGCAGCATAAATTCCATATTGTAGCAATGGTCTTTCTGCCATATTTCTCTCCATTACGATTTTTTCAATCAAAATGGAATCTATTTTACCTGCCATCGCAATAGCAAACCACCGAATGGAAAAAAATGTTACTACAAGAAAAATTTTTTGTTCCACATTTCTTCGATCTTCAACATACATAACAATAAATGCTGCCAAAATTCCTATGGCATAAGCCACAAAATTATTAAGTCTTGGCGGAATAATATATAACAATAGCTTTTCATTGTAATAGAAGTTGCGTCATATTTAACAACATATTTAAAATGAATCAAAAAAGCTCTATGTGGTCTGAAAAAATCTTCTCCTAAAGATTTTTCAAAATCTGAAAGCTTTCCATAGCACTCCACTGCTTCATCCAATTTATGAATTGCCACTTTTCGATTAAAAACTTCCACATACACTATATCTTTCAATAGAATTTTTATATGACTCCCTCCTGAGTTAACCATCATATACTTTTCTTCTATTGGATGTATGTCGCTTCTATCGTTCAATTTTTTTACAGCTTTAGTAAGAACCTCACAAAACTTTTCATCAGTAAACGGCTTTATCAAATAATGAAATGCCTCTACATCAAATGCTTGAAATACATATTCTTCTAAAACTGTAACAAAAATAAGAATCGTATTTCCCCCTTTTCTCCGTAATTCTCTGGCGGTATCCATACCATCCTTTCCGGGCATCCAAATATCCAAAAACAAAATATCTGGTTGATTTTCTCTTACAAGCAGTTCTTCCCCTGTTTCATAAAATTCTACTTCCGCTTCGGGATAAAGTCTTTTCACTTTATTTCCAAGCGACTCTCTAATCGTCTTTTCATCATCACATATTGCTATATTCATCTCATCACTTCCTTTTCCATGGTAAATGTATCGGAATATAATAAATTTATGATATGATCTTTGTTGTGAAATATGCTTTTTTATGTTGTGAATAATAAAGGTGAAGTGAACAACACCTTTCATACCAAACGCTTCCATAAATTTCTATAACAAAAAAGCAGAACCAAGCCACAAAGCCCTGCTCTGCCCATTTAAAACCTATTCTGCCACAATAAACTCCAACTCCGCAAATTCCTGATCCGTCAAGCCATTCAGCTTAATGTCGCACGCTGCGTTTCATTTCGTAACGCCAGCCCCTCCTTTTCCAAATGCGCGTAATCGTTGAACCTGTCAAGAAAAAATCCTTTCTTTTCCTCGTCATAGTGCATCTGCGTTATGCTGCAGTTCTCAAGAGCCGTGCCAAACATTAAGCGCCTTTCCAGTCCGCCTCCAAACAGCGCGCATATTATCGTCCGTATAATGCCGCCGTGACAGACCGCGGCAATATTTTTTTCGCCGCCTTTTATCCACTCGCCAATCACTGGAATCGCGCGTTCAAATGCCATGGTTCCGTCTTCTCCGTCAGGGTACCTCATTTCCTCCGGCGGCACGAAAACGCCGTCCAAAAACTTGCGGACCGCGTCCTTTGCCCCGCTTTTTTTCAATCTGGCGCTTTTAAAAGCCTCAATCTGCTCGCTGTAATATTTCTCATAAAATTCCTTGACCTTTTTATCTTCAAGTCCCGTAAGGCCGCCAAAGTCCAGTTCGGCAATCTGCGGCCTTACGCGAATATTTTCTATAAGCTTTTTGTCGTAAGAAAAGGCTATTTGTGCGGTCTCCACGGCCCTTCGCAAATTGCTGGAATAAAGAACGTCTATCTTATACATCCTCATCCTCTCGCCAAGAAGCCTTGCCTGGGCACGTCCTTCGTCCGAAAGGGGCGCGTCCACATTGCAGTCGCTGCTGTCTGACCTGCCGTGCCTTATTAAATATATTGCCGCCACACAAACGCCCCCTTAAAAAAATTCGCTTTTTGCCTCAATCCGCGGCGAAAAGAACTCATTCGGACGCCACATCTATTATGCGGGAAAGCTCGCTTCCCTCGTCCGGAGCATCGCCATGGTTTAGCGCCCTGCCGTCCGACTCAATTTCCATAAGCACGTCGGCTTCTCCCTTCCTGCCCTTCAGTATTCCGAAATATCTCATTTTCTCTTCTTTCGGATTCCACGCTATGAATATGGCTTTAGCTATGCCCGGACAAAGATTTGCGGATGGCATGGATATCCTGGTAAGCTGAAGCTCGTCGCTTATGTTTAGCGTCATAAAATCGAAATCGTCCTCTGAATACGGACAGGCACATTTTTGCGAATACGTCTCCTCAAACAGCTCCATCATGCGCTCCCCGCGTCCGTCGAGCAGATCGCTTAAAAATGACGCGCCTTCGTCGAAAAGTTTTTTGGGAAGGACGTTTGCCTCTATCCGCTGCCTTGTCATGGCGTGGAACTGCGGTTCAGTAAGCTTGTCCTTATCTAGCGCGTCATCCGCTTTTTCCCCGGCGTCCGCCTGGCCCGGGCCCCTGCCGATATTCATTATCACATTGTGCGAGTAGGGATTGATGACGGCGCCTTTTATGTCGCCGCTGCCAAGTATTATGTCTATGCACGCCTTAAACGGCATATTTAGCGTAATCGGGTATTTTTGCACATTCTTTCCCTTTTCGATTTCCTCCTCCGACGTAAACATCGGGAAAAATCTCTCCCCTTGCCCGTTTTGAAGTATGCATGGGCTTGGCCTGGCTCCCGCGGGCATCGGCATCGGCTTTTTAGGATTCTTCATCATCTGCTTTATAATCGCCGGATCTGTATCTTTGGGCATCACCGCCGGAACAAGCATGACCGAATCGTTAAGAATTGCCGTGAGGTCGTCCGCGTGCTCTTTATTCGGCTCGTTTTTCATCGCCACGAGCGCGTCCAACAGTTCTTTTTTTGTTCTGCCTTGCATTTCGCATTTCCTTTCGCATTTTTTATACTAATCAGATCTTGTCAAGAATAGATCTGCCTATCGTTTTATCCGGCATGTCTACCATAAAATTGTCGGCTATGCTCGCCCCTATCACGGCGAAAGTATCGGCCTCCTCCATCGCATGGCCGCATGTCATGGACGGCGAATAGGCTATAAACGGAACTTTTTCCCTCGTGTGGTCAGTCCCTTGATGAGTCGGATCGTTGCCATGATCCGCTGTAATTATCAGCAGGTCGCTGTCCTTTAAAAGCAAAAGCAGCTCCCCAAGCTTTTTGTCAAATCTTTCTATCTCGTCGCCGTAGCCTATGGGATTTCGCCTGTGCCCCCATAACGCGTCGAAATCAACCAGATTCACAAAGCAAAGGCCAAAAAAGTCCCTGCGGGCCGTCTCAATAGCCTGTTCCATGCCATGTACGGAGCTTGTCGACTTATTTGACTCAGTCAGTCCCTCTCCGTCAAAAATGTCATATATCTTGCCTATGCTTATCACGTCATATCCCGCGTCCTTTAAGGAATTAAGAACCGTCCTCCCAAAAGGCTTGAGCGCGTAGTCGTGTCTGTTTGGCGTACGCACAAAACCCCCGGGATGGCTGCCGACGTACGGCCTTGCTATTACGCGCCCGACCTTCCACTCGTCCCTCATCGTAAGTTCTCTTGCTATTTCACAATACTTATAAAGCGTGTCAAGGCCCATAGTTTCCTCGTTGCCGCATATCTGCAGGACGGAGTCGGCGGACGTATATACGATGAGCCGGCCGTTTTCAATTTCTTCCATTGCCAATTCATCAAGAATCTGCGTGCCGCTCGCGCTTTTGTTTCCCACGATTTTGCGTCCGGTACGCATCTCAAGCTCTTTTATAAGCTCTTCCGGAAAGCCCGTTTCGGTAAAAGTCTTGAACGGAACGGCGACCTCAAGCCCCATCATTTCCCAATGGCCGGTCATGGTGTCCTTTCCTCTGCTCCTTTCCCTCATGGACATGTACGCTCCCATAGGCGCCGCTGCCGGGGCGACCTCCTTCATCGGATGCAGATTCGCAAGCCCAAGCTTTACGAGGTTGGGCATATCTATGCCTCCCCGCTCCCTCGCGACATGGCCAAGCGTATCCGCGCCTGTATCCGAATACATATACGCGTCCGACATAGCTCCAATGCCTAAGGAATCTATAACTATCAAAAAAACTCTCTTATATTTCCCCATGAGCCCCGTCCCTCCATAAAGATTGGCGCAAAAGCGTTTCCCTAAGCATACCTGCACGACACCGTGGCATATGCCCTCTCGTCGCATATGATGGGAAGTGCGTGCTTTAAATTGCTCATCTCGACGTCGCTGTATGCGCCCCCATCCTCCCCGTCCAGAGTCCAGGCCACTTTTGCGTCGCTCATTATGCCGATGCGGGCGCCGCTTAAATACAATATGTTTTCAGAATCCAACGTCTTTGAAAGCAGCGCGTTTATCACCTGCTGCAGCTCGATTGGATTTTTCGGATTTCGTATAAATATCGCCTCAAATTTTCCATCATCCATTTTTATGTTCTTCTTGCTGTACGCCTTGAATCCGGCAACTGATATGGAATTGCTTACAAGTCCGAGTATGAAATCGTCCTCGTAAAGGTCTTCATCGCATTTTATCATCATATGGCGCGGCTTTATATCGGCTATGTGCTTTAGCG
>CAZTVO010000100.1:0-6209 GCA_964617075.1 uncultured Jutongia sp. | reverse complement strand
GCGGCGCGGATTCCAATGGCCGATTCAGTACAGGACTACGCTCTTAAAATTGTGCTTGGAACGCATCCTGAAAATCCTTCTTCAAGCAATGAAATAAAAAAATACATATATGCGGGCGCAAGTCCGAGAGCGGCCCAGGCCATTTTTCTCACGGCAAAGGCGAGAGCGTTTTTGGACGGCCGCTATAATGTCGCTTTTGAGGACGTGCGCGCCGTAGCGCTTCCGGCGCTGCGGCATAGAGTAATGGAAAGTTTTGACGCGGCGTCGGAAGGCGTGGATTTAGACGAGGTCCTGTCAAATATGATAGAGGACATAAAAAAGTAGGCGGCCATGGAAGAAAAGATATTTGACAGCGATTTTTTCAAGGGTTTAAAAAGAATAAGGCCTATTATGAGAGGCGGCGCATCCAGTGGCATAGGCGGCATGAGGGCGTCGGCCGCAAAAGGAAATGGCATTGAATTTTCGGATTTTAGAGAATATGCCGTGGGAGACGACATAAGGAGAGTGGATTGGAACGCCTATGGCCGGCTGGACAAGCTTTTTGTAAAGCTTTTCGCGGAAGAGAGGGAAGCCTGTTATTCTATAATAGTCGATGCAAGCGCGTCGATGGATTTTGGCAGTCCGAAAAAGGGCGTATGCGCGCTTAGAATGGCCGGGGCGTTAAGCTATATCGCGCTTAGCAATCTAGACCGTGTGCGCCTTTTGGCTATTTGCGGCGGCGCCGTTAAAAACGGAGGAGAATACGTCGGGATTCAAAGTTTTAAAAAAGCGGCCTCCTGGATTGAGCGGATGGAGTTTGGCGGGGCGACCGGGCTTTATGAAAACGTCGCGTCCGTGCCCCTTAAGCGGGCTGGGACGACCGTGATAATATCGGATTTCTTCTGTCAGGGCGCGGGCAGAGACAACATAGAAGACATAGAGCGGACAGTGCGTTTTTTGCGCGACAGAAAGCAGGAAGTCCTTCTTGTCCAGGTTCTGTCTTTGGAGGAGGAAAATCCAAGTCTTTATGGAACAGTAGAACTAAAAGATTCGGAAACGGGCGAAAAGATGAAAGTTTCTGCGTCCAGACGCCTTATAGGCCAATACAGACGCGCGCTCGACGTATTTTGCAAAAAAATTGAAGAGGCGGCAAAACGCCTTCAAGCGCGTTATATTAGGATATTAAGCGATGAAACTGTGGAAGGCTTTATACGCAGGGGAATAAAATGCAAAGGGCTTGAGAGGTTTTGAAAGGCTTGTATGGGAATTGAAAGATTATGGCCGCTCGCGCTGGCCTGTTTTATACCGGGAATAATTCTTTTGTATATGCTTAGGCAAAAAGCCGCGGAACAAAAAGTGCCCGCGCTTAATTTGTGGCGCGAAGCTTATGAAAACGCAAGGGCGTTCGCGCCGTGGGAAAAGTTTTACGGCAATATTCTCATGTATATGCAAATCGCGGCGCTGCTGCTTTTGATCGCGGCGCTTATGTCGCCGTATATAAAAGGCGCGGCCGGCACGACAGGGAAGGTTATTTTAATAATTGACAACAGCGCCAGCATGGGAGGGCTGTACTCGGGCGGCAAAACGAAGCTTGACGCCGCGAAAAAAAAGGCGGTTTCGTACATAAATTCGGCAAAAGGGGCAAAATTTACAATAATTTCATCAAGTGACGCGGCCGCCGTCGAGGCGGGCACGTTCGACAAAAAAGAGGCGGCGGACGCGGTTTACGGCATAGAGAACACGGATAAGGAGGGTTCGGCTCAAAGCGGCGTGGACATGGCTGCCTCAGTAGCGTCCGCGTGGGATGAATATGAAGCGTGGGTATATACTGACGCGGATATAAATCTTGGAAATCTTGATGCCGGAACCGTCGATTTAAGCACCTATGGATCCAACGCCGCGGTTGGCAGGCTAAGCCATTCTAGGACGGACGGCGGCCGCGTACGTACGCTTGCCAGGGTAGACAATCACGGCGCGGCCGACGTGGAAATCGACGTGAGCCTGTATGTTGGCGAGGAAATTTACGACGTAAAGCACGTTTACGTAGAGGCGGGCGAAAGCCGCGCTGTATATTTTAACGATATGTCGGCCGGGGAATATAGGAGCGTCTTAAGTTCGGACACGCCTTATTTTAAGGCGGAAATAAATTCGCGCGACATGGTTGAAAACGACAATTTTGCCTATGAAGTTTTAAACGAAATGGAGAATGAAAAACTGCTTCTGGTTTCGGATCGTAATTCGTTTTTGGAAAACGCCGCGAGGCTTTTTGGCTACGACTCCGTAGACAAGGCAAAGCCAGGTGACGTAAATGCCGCGAGCGGCGCATATTCGCTTATTATATATGACGGCGTTATCCCAGATAGCCTTCCCAAAAAGGCGAACCTGATATTTATAAATCCTTATGTTTCGCGCACGGCAGGCGAAAGAAAAGAATGGGAAAGGGAGCTGTTTAAAAATGCCAGGGTTTACAAAAACGTCGTGATAAGCGCGGCCGCCTGCGGCGTTACAAAATACATTGAGGATTATTCTTTTTCCTGTCTAAAAACAAAAACGTTTAGCGTTCCGCCTTGGGCAAAAAGCTTTTTTATCGCGGACGGCTCAAAATCAGCTGGCTATTTTGGCAGCAGTGACGGGAGAAAGACGGCGGTAATCGGATTTGATCTGCATGACTCCGATTTTGCGCTTCAGCCTTAATTTCCCATATTCATGTATAATCTTTTCCGGCAGATGTCTTCGTCGCCAATAGCGAGGGATGTCGTGTATTATCCTGGCAAAAGCATAAGGATTTACAGCACTGGCGATTTAAAGAAGGCCGCGGTCTCCTCGCCTGACGGCGAAAGGACGGAATTTGACGCTGACGCCGACTTTATCTTTGGCGGCGCCAAAAAGGCCGGGCTTTACTCCATAGAAGGGGACGGAAAGAAATCGTATTTTTGCGTGAAATTTCCCGAGTCGGAGTCGGATGTTTTGTTAAAGCCCTCCAAATTGTCGAAAAAAGGAGTTAAAGGAGAAAGGTTTGGCGAGGAAAAAAACGCTTCCGCCACAATGACCGTGCCGATTTTAGCCGTCCTCCTTGCTCTGCTTATGGCCGAGTGGGCGGTTTATGTAAAGAGGCTGTAGTCTTAGACCTAAAATTGTCAACGGCCGCCGTAAAGGGCTGAATGAATGGAGACTTCGCATGAAAATTACTGTCGAACATCCCATGCTTTTATTGCTGATACCGCTGCTTTCGTCCGCGGTTATTTTTTCGTTGAGAAAATATTGGCCTGAAGGCAGGACGGGGAGAAACGCTGCCGCGGCTCTAAGAATAGCGCTTATCGCCTGTATTGTGTGCGCAATGGCGGATATTAAGGCCATAACGGGCGGAGGCGGAACTGATACGGTTTTTTTGATTGACGTTTCAGAAAGCTTTGCGGCAAGCAGAGACTGGGCCGCCGCTCAGGTAAGGGACGCCATAAAAAAGATGCCTGCAAAAAACAAGGCGGGAGTGGTGGCATTTGGCGCGGACGCGAGGGTGGAGCAGTTTATGTCCGACGCCGGTATGTTTTCATCGATAGAAACGTCGCCCGTCGCAACCGCTACCAATATTGAAAAGGCAGTAATTACGGGGCTTGCCATGTTTGACGACGGCGCAGGCAAAAGAATGGTTCTTATAACGGACGGAAGGCAAAACGATGGAAGCGTGGAAAATCTCGGGGCGATGCTTTCGGCTGAAAATGTGGAGCTTAAGGTTTTAAAAAAAAATTATGATGTAGGCGCGGAGGCCTATATTTCTGATATGTCGATGCCTGAAAAAATACAGGCAGGCGACAAATTCAAAGTAAAGGTAAAAATAAAAAGCACGGCTAAGATGGGCGCGATTCTGCAGCTTTACGCGGATGGAAAGCTTGGTAGGGAAGAAAGGGTGGAACTGCAGAAAGGATCAAACTCGTTTATATTCGAGGATAAGGCGGCAAAGGCCGGATTCGCGGAATATAAGGCGGCGATTACGCCAGATGAAGACTCTGTGGCGGCAAATAACGAGTACGCCGCTTATGTTTTGGCGTCCGCTCCCCAAAAAATTTTGCTTATAGAGGGAAAAAGAGGGGAAGCCGCCGAGTTTCAAAAACTTTTAGCCGCCGCGAACGAAATGTGCGATACGGCTGTTCCGAATGCGGCGCCGGACAGCGTAAACGAAATGAATGAATACAAATGCATAATTGCGGAAAACACCGACGTTGAAAGTCTGCCCGCCGGGTTTTTGAATTCAATTGATTCGTACGTAAAGGACTACGGAGGCGGATTTATCGCCGTTGGAGGGAAAAACAGCTTCGCGCTTGGGGGATACATGGATACCGTCTTAGAAAAGATTCTTCCGGTAAGCATGGACATATCGCGAAAAAAAAAGATACCTACAATGTCTATGGCGATGGTTATAGACTGTTCGGGCAGCATGAGCGGAAAAAAGATTGAAATGGCGATGGAGGCGGCGGCGCGCGCCGTCGACGGCCTGCGCGGCTTCGACCGCGTCGGTGTGATGTCGTTTGACGACGCGTACAGATGGAATGTGAAAATGCAAAAAACGGGCGGCAGAAAGGATCAGATTAAGAAAAATATTTTTGAAATAGGCCAAGGAAACGGCGGTACCAGCATATTCCCGGCTTTAACGGAGGCATATGAAAAAATCAAAAACGAGGACGCGAAGATAAAGCACATTGTAATTTTGACGGACGGACAGGACGATTTCCGCAATGGATACCCGGATCTTCTTAAAAAATTGAAAACGACAAGGTAACGCTTTCCGCCATATCCGTTGGATCAGACGCCGACGCCGCTTTTTTGAAAAGGCTTGCGTCCGATGGGGGAGGGAGGTTTTATGACTCCGCGGACGGAAAAAACTTCCAAGGATATTTGCGCGCGAAGTTTACCTTGCGCAGAAAAAGTATCTTGTAAACAGGGTGTTTACGCCCATTGTAAAAAACATGGGCGGCGTGCTTGGAGATGAAATATCAGACGGGCTTCCCAAAATGGCGGGGTATGTAGCGACAGTCGCAAAGCCCGAGGCCATGCAGGTACTTTCTTCCGACACCGACGACGATCCAATACTTGCGTGCAGACAATACGGGTTGGGGAAAACAGCGGCGTTTACGTCGGACGTTACCAATCAGTGGAGCGCAAATTACGCAAAGTGGGATGGATATTCAGATTTTTGGAAAAGCATTTTGAACTGGGTCGCCGATGCGGATGAGAATGGAGAAAGCACGGTCAGCGTGTCGCAGAAAGGAAATGGCTGTAAAATAACATACTCGACGAAGAAATATTCCGATGACGCCAAGGTTTACGCGCTGTTTACGGATGAAGACGGCGGCAGGACAAAAATCGAGTTAAAGGCGTCGTCGCCGGGAACATTCGAAGGCGAAATAGAGTTTTTGGAAAGCGGAATATACGCGGTCAACGTAACCAGGTCGGAGTCGGAAAAAACGTTCGACGCAAAAAACACGAAGCTTGCTATGCAGTATTCTCCCGAATACAGGTTCGATGATGCGGACGGCGCGCTTGACGAGCTTGTAGGACAGACTGGCGGAGAATATGTGGATAGCCTTTCGCATATATTTGAAGGCGAGTTAGAAAAGAGCGCCGCAATGACAGAACTTGAGCCTTTATTTTTAATGATGGCGGCGGCGTTTTTTTTGGCTGACGTCACGTACAGGCGTTTGTATCTTAAACCTTTCGCAAAAATTGCGGAAAAAAGCTTCTTCGCCGTCAAAGGCAAGGACGGACGCGGGAGGGGAAAAGGCCGGAAGAGCCATTCTTCAGACTAAGTGCAGCATAAGAAGTTGATGTCGTTCCCCGCCGCTTTTCTGGTGTTCCGTCATGCAGCTTTTTATCTCTGGCATATCCGAGCCTTCGAGGTCTGCGCCGTCTGGCAGTTCCATGATCGTCAGTTTCCTGCCGCTGGGGTTGTCGCTTTACGGCCGGGGGTTAATACTCCACGTTTGACTCTACGTTGTTTCCTGGTACACTTCACCCCTATGGGAACAGAAAATAGTCACAATGCTTGACAACGTAAACCGAATTGAATATAATGGGCGTGTAATCGAAAGGAGATGATTTCATGGCTACCACACCGACTCAGGTTCGCATCGATTCGGAAGTCAAAGCGCAGGCGAATGCGCTCTTTTCCAGTCTCGGTCTTGATATGTCTTCCGCAGTCAATCTGTTTCTCCATCAATGTGTGCTCCGCGGCGGAC
>CAZTVO010000099.1:3008-6467 GCA_964617075.1 uncultured Jutongia sp. | reverse complement strand
CGAAAATAAGGGAGGTCTTGGTGTCCCCGCCGTCATCCTGCGGAAGAATGCCGTTAAGGCCTGACATTCCGACCGTATACGTTCCATTTCCGGTTATCTCGGCATCCGTCACGGTAGCGCCCTCGACAAGCTGGTTGCCGCCGTCCGTAATTATGTTGTCGTATGACATTCCATCGCCGTAGCCCGTTCCCGTAAGTCCAAGCGAAGGATCGTACCACGCGTTGCGAAACGTCCAAGATCCCGTCTGCTGGAATCCGAAATACGCGTGATACGCGGGCTCGTCAAGGTTTATCTCAGCCTTGCCGGCCTTTTTGCCTTCCTTGCTGCATTCCACCGCGGACGCCGTATCCGGAGCAAGGCTTAAGGCAAGCGTAAACGCCAATACGCCCGCTGCGGCCGACGCCGCCAGCTTCTTTAAAGATTTTCTCATCGCTATCTCCTCCTGTTAGTCAGCATAATAATTCAACGGCGCCTGCGTAAACCTCGCGGCCGCCGTCAAGTCCATACCTGCAACTTAAAATTTTACCAAAAAGAGGGCTAAAAAAAACCACAAATTTTTTGACATATTTACCTACATAATTGTATTTATTATCCAAACACGCGTGTGCTCCCAAAGCCCCTCGCGGCCGTAGAAAAACTCAAATGACCGGAAAATGCCATTTTTGGCGCTTAACATAGGCAAAGTTTTAAAAACGACAAAAACCTAGAGTTTGCGAAAGGAAATGCGTCATGCCTAAAAAAATGCTTGTAAAATATCTGCTGCCAGTTATGTCGATTGCCGCCATGTCGGCGGTATTTCCAAACGTCCGCGTATGCGCGTCGGACGCGGCTTTTTTCGCGGACGAGGATCGCGCATCAAAAATCAGGCCGCTTGCGGGCTCCGACCTAAAAAACGCGGACGTGGCCGCGCAGCCGACGCTTGCTGAAAAGGTGACGGAGGCGCATACGGCAAAAACCTCTCCAAACTCGGTAACTGTCGAGTGGGGAAGCGTCCCCGACGCCGAGGGATATGAGGCGGCCGTCAGCTATCTTGACTATTCAGGCTCCGCCCCGCGGGAAGTTTCCTACGTTGCCGAAACTAAAGACGCCAGCCTTTCCATATCCCTTAACGAAGCGACAATCTGCAGCTACAGCATACGCTTCTATAAGACGCTGCTTGGCGAAAAAACGTACAGCGAAGCGTCGCCTGTCTTTTTTGCCGCCACACAGCCAAAAAAAACGGAGGGCCTTTTGGCGAACGAGGAAAGCTCCTCGTCCGCGGACAACGCGTCAATTTCCATAAGCTGGGACAAGATGAACGACGCTTCCTACAAAATATACTATAAAAAATCATCGGAAAGCGAATACAGGCTGCACGGCGAATCGAAATCAAACACATATCTTGTCGACGGCCTGACGCCTTCTGAAAAATATGACATACGCGTCCAGGCATACTGCCTTAGCGAAGAAAATGTCGGCGACGCATCCGATGCCCTTTCGCTCTACACCTGCCCCGCGCCGGTAGAAAATATTGTCATAACGAAAGAGGAACCTTATGAGATAGGCCTGTCGTGGAACGAAAACCCGACCGGAAACACCTTTTACATATATAGAAGCGTAAACGATTCGGAATATGAACTGTATACGACATCAAAGGAGACGACCCTCTCGGAAACAAATCTTAATCCGGGGACGGTCTATTCGTATAAAATTTGTTCCTATTCGGAAGTAAGCGGACTTCTAGGCCCCAATCCTCTTCCGGCGCGCGCCGTCACGACGCCGCTTGTTGCCACGGGACTTGCTGCGAGCGAAAACACCGCTACGTCGATACAGCTTAACTGGGACTACAACGAAACCGCGACAGGATACGTCATATACAGAAGAAAGGCAAGCGCCGACTTTGAATATCTGGCAGTCACGTCCGAAACTTCCTACCTTGACGAAAATCTTGAGCCGGGCAGAAACTACCGCTATAAAATACAATCATATGCCGACACGCAGGATCATGTAAGCGACTTCGGAGAAGTGGAAAAAACGTCGACACTTCCCGCCCAGGTGCAGCTAAAGAGCAAGGCGGGATACGGAAAGCTTAGGCTTTACTGGGATGAAATAGCAAGAGCCGAAGGCTACTATGTCTACGAACTTGTAAACGGCGCCTTTGTCCTGACAAATACCATATCCGATCCCAAGTCCACGTCCATACAGTATGAAGGCCTAAATTTTGGAGAAACGCACTCCTACAAAGTATCGGCTTATAGAAACGCCTTTGAACGGGAATACGTAAGCGATGATTCCATAACAAGCGAAGTTGTCGTGCAGGAGCCAAAAATCACCGACACGTCGCCTCTCCTCTATGGCACGAAGAAAAAAACTATAAACTCCAGCGCGTGGAAAAACGTGCCGATTGTTAAAAAAAGCGCGAATTACGCAAAATCGGTAGTAATACCGGGATTAAGATCAACTAACGTAAACGGTTTTGAAAGTACTTCAATGTGCCCGCAGGGCCTTGCTTTCGCGAAACAGTTTATGATGATATCCGCGTATGACGCCGCCGGCGAAGAAAATTCGGTAATATACGTAATAAGAAAATCCACCAAAAAGCTTCGCACAGTCATTGTGCTTCCGAATAAGACGCACGCGAGCGGACTCGCCTTCGACGGCGAAAACGTATGGATAACAAACGGCAAAAAAATATGCACGCTAAGTTTTGAGGAAATATCGGCCGCCGCGAAGACAAAAGAAATATTTAAATGCCTTAATTTCACGGGAATATACAATCTAGAAGAAAAGGCGTCCTTTCTAACTTTTTACGGCAACAGCATTTGGACCGGAGATTTTGAGTATTCAAAAAACGGAACTCTTAGAAGCTATTTGATTGTAAAACCCAACGACGGCGCGGCTTTGCCTTCCGACGGCGCAATAAACCTTGTTCCAAAGTCGACGGTTACCATTCCTCCGGCTGTCCAGGGAATAGCCTTTAGCAAAAAAAACTTGATGCTGTCCAGGGCCTACGCAAAGACAAGCGAAATAAACATTTACCGGCCGACAAACGTAGGAAAAGCCGGCATGAAGCTTGGAAAAGTGAAAAAAACGGTAAAGATGCCGGCTCTTAATGAGGAAATCGACGTAAGCGGAAATTACCTGTACGTCAATTTTGAATCCGCGACGGCCGCAAATTCAAGGGCGGCAAACCATATGGACAGGGTCATCGCGATAAAATTAAAAGCCTTACTGAAATAAGGATTTTTTCACACGCCGCAAAGGACGGTCATTGATTTTTCATAAACTCGAGCGCCTCTTTCATGGCCTTTTTCGCGCCGGCGGCGGAAAAGCCGTGCTCTTCGCCGTCAAGCACGATAAGCCGCGCATTTTTATACGACTTTTGAGCCTTTTTTATGTATTTCATCCCGACAACGCTGTCTTTGCCGCCGTGTATGATCAATACGTTTTTATCATAAGTGCCTATATTTTTAAAAACAT
>CAZTVO010000099.1:0-2998 GCA_964617075.1 uncultured Jutongia sp. | reverse complement strand
TAGAAATCGTGAATGGATTCAAAATATTTCCTTCCAAGATCCATGCCCCAAAATTCTACCGTTTCAGGAATTTCATCCACGCTCCCGTATCTGCCCCTCCAGTCGTCCGGAATGCAAAAGGCGGGATAATACAAAATAACTCCCTTAACCAATCTCCCCACTTCCTCTGCGGCAAGCGCCGTCGCAAGGCCTCCCTGGCTTGCGCCAAACAAAAAAATTTTTTCCGAATCGACGTTTTTCATATTTTTTACGCAGTCTAACACGGCAAGAAGATTTTCCTTTTGCGTAAAAATCGTCATATTAGTTGTTTTTCCGCTGCTTTTTGACATGACGGAGCCGCCGCAGAAATCGTAGGCGTAAGCAATATACCCGTTTTGCGCAAAAAAAAGGCACTCTTTTTTAAAATCCAAGTTTGACCCGTTGTAGCCGTGGCTTAAAATGACGGCGGGATGCGCACCCCCTTCTTTTGGCAGATAAAGCCTGCCGTAAATTTTTTCATTTCTGCATTCGATGGTAAGTTCTTCCGTCCGCAAAGGCAGACTTTTTGGCTGCAGATCTTCATCCATGTTCCTCATTCCCGCTTTCATTTTTAAAGCTTTTTAAAAACCCCTTCTGCGGAAATAATATCATATATTCTGGAGTATGGCGATAAAATTTTAAAACCGGCTCATCGCGAATTTCGTTGATTTTGTTTCGTCGATATCATAAAATGATCATGTCAAAAAAAAATTTAAACGCGGGAAGGGCGTGGCCGCCAACATTGAAAAATAATGAACTAGACGAGATAGATAAAGAAATCATAAGAATATTGCAAAAAAACGCGAGGGCGCCGCTGAAGGAAATTGCCGAAAAAGTTTACCTGTCATCTCCCGCGGTATCCCTAAGAATTGAAAATCTTATAGACAGGGGCTACATTAAAGGGTTCCACGCATACGTCGATCCTGTCAAGCTTGGATACCACATAAAAGCGTTCATAAACCTGGAGGTTTCCCCAAAAGATAAAGACGCGTTCTATCCTTACATAAACGGCTGCGGAAACGTAATTGAATGCAACTGCGTAACCGGAGACTACTCCATGCTGCTTGAGGTGCTGTTTCCAAGCACGGACGAGCTTGACCGTTTTATAGGCGAACTTCAAAAATACGGCCGAACAAAAACTTTGATAGTTTTTTCTACATCTGTTGAACACAGGGGGCTGCAGCTCTAAAAGCCGGCCCCCCTAACTGCTTAAAACTTATTCAATCACTGTAATTTTTATATCTTTCAAAATCGTCCAATATCGACTTGTCGGGTGCCTTTGTCAAAAGGCTTGTTGCAACTATAAAGGCTATGCTTACAAAAAATCCCACCAAAAGCGAGTATACGCCAGTAGCCTCATAAATCGTACGTCCTCCCGCCAACGGAATATAATCCCAAATAATAACAGTCGCGGCTCCGGACACAAGCCCGGCGACAGCGCCGTAAAGGTTCGTTCTCTTCCAAAACAGGCTCATAACTACCAAAGGCCCAAACGCCGCGCCAAGGCCGGCCCAGGCATCCGAAACCAGATCCATTATTGAACTTTCCGGGTTCCAGGCTATGGCAATCGCAATCAAAGATATCAATACAGTCGCGGCTCTTCCTATCCTCAATACTTTTTTGTCGTCCGCGTCGGGCTTTATTATGTTTTTATAAATGTCGGTCGAAACCGCGGAAGAACATACCAAAAGCTGCGAATCGGCAGTCGACATTATTGCCGCCAGTATTCCGCACAAGAATATGCCTCCTATGAATGTCAACGGCAATTTTTCAATAAAGACCTTCTTTATCATTTCTATAAAGACTGATTCTGGCGACGCCGCCCCCTTCGTTTCTCCAAGAACGACAGGATACAAAAACGCGCGCCCAACAAGCGCTATTATCACCGCAAAAGTAAGCGAAAGCACCACCCATGATATAGCTATTACGGAGGACTTCTTTAATTCTTTTTCGTTTTTAACCGCCATAAACCTTACCAAAATATGGGGCATGCCGCAATATCCCAACCCCCATGCAAGGTTCGACAGTATCTCAACTATAGTAATCGGATGATCCCCATTATACATCAGACTCATATAGTGCTTTGAATTTACGCCGCTTTTGACAAGGAGGTCGTTAAAATCCCCGCTCACAAACCCCCAAGCTATAATAGGAACAGCTAAAATTCCAACAAACATCAGCGCGCCTTGAACAAAGTCGGTCGTGCATACCGCGAGAAATCCGCCTAAAAAAGTATACAAAAGTATCACCGCCGCGCCTATTAGCAGCGCGAGATGATAGTCCATTCCAAGCACGGAATTAAACAATTTGCCGCCGGACACCAGCGCCGACGCGGTATAAACAAGAAAAAATATTACAATGATTACTGAAGAAATGCCAAGCAAAATCTTTTTTTCATCATGGAACCGGTTGCCAAAAAATTCCGGAAGAGTCATAGAATTGCCAGCGACAATCGTATACGATCTAAGGGGTTTGGCTATCAGCAGCCAATTGGCTATAGTTCCAAGTCCAAGGCCTATCGCTATCCAGGCCTGACCCGTTCCAAGCGCGTAAACAGATCCGGGAAGCCCCATTAAAAGCCAGCCGCTCATATCGGACGCCTGGGCAGACATCGCCGCTATTGGTCCTGATAAAGATCTTCCTCCCAAAAAATAATCTTCAGAGTTTTTCGTCTTTTTTGACGACCAGATTCCGATTCCTATCATAATTGCCAGATAAGCCGCAAATGCCGCCAAAATTGTCAGCGTAGTCGACAAATTTTCCATAAACTCCGCTCCCTCCTTTAATCCAAATCAAAGAAAAAATGGAACACCGCCAAAGCAATGCTCCATTAAACTTCACATATGAGACACGGGGGACTCGAACCCCCGACAACTTGATTAAAAGTCAAGTGCTCTACCACCTGAGCTAGTATCCCATCGCGTTTGCGTCCGCGCAAACACAATGCCCAGAGCCGGAATCGAACCTGCGACACGAGGAT
>CAZTVO010000098.1:3360-6547 GCA_964617075.1 uncultured Jutongia sp. | reverse complement strand
TCATAAAATTCAGGAAGGAGCATCCCGTTCTTAGGCAGCCGGAAAAGCTTGTAATGATGGATACGAAAGGGTGCGGGCTTCCTGATATGTCTGTGCACGGAACGCAGGCTTGGCGCGCCGACTATTCGTACTACAGCCGCATGCTTGGGATACTGCTTTGCGGAGAGTACGCGGTCGATGGCGACGGCAATCCCGACGACACGATTTATCTGATTTATAATATGTACTGGGAACAAAAGACGTTCGATTTGCCAAAACTTCCGGCGGGGCAGATGTGGTACGCCGCGATTACGACGTACGATCAGGCATTTTACGACGTTCCGGCAAAGAAAAGGAAATCCTTAGGCCATGGCAGGAGGACGGCCAAGCTTGACAAAAAGGAGATAGAACTTCAAAGGAAGACGATAGTCCCTCCGCGCTCCATCACTGTCTTTATAGGAAGATGACGGCCTTTGTCCGAAGGGCGCGGCGGAGACATTTTATGTATTGAAAGGCACAGAATGAACTTAATAAAAATCAACGACATAAGGGCGACCATGGGAATGCTGCTGCTAAAAGAAACATTCGACGGATTCTTTCTGGAGGAGGCGGAGGCGTTGACATACGCAAAGCTTAAAGTGAGCGGCAGAAGAAATAAAAAGTGGTACATTGAAGAGGAGGACGGCGCGGATTTAACCGAACTTTTGAGGTGGAAGGAAGTGAAGGGTATTTTTTTTGAGTATATAAAGGGGGCAAAATCTCCGGAAGTATTTAGAGTATCCTTAAAGGCTGACGACGCGGCGGCAAAGAGCATTCTTGGAGATGTCGGGTATTATGAGGCTTTTCGCGCGAGCCCTTTGCAGCTGCACCTGCAGCTTCGCTACGAAAAGGACGTACTTTGCATTATTACGGGCATATATAACAGTGAATTTGCTCTTGACAGGACAATGGAGAATGCATGGGACGACGCGGTGAAGAAATGGATCGCAGGCAGCGGCATTTCCTACGAGGAATGGGGAGAGTAGAGAGCGGCTAAGGAGGAATGACGACATGCTAAAGACCTTGGGAATGCATATTAAGGAATTTAAAAAAGATTCTATTATTACGCCGGTTTTTATGCTTATCGAAGTCATAATGGAAACGATAATACCGCTTATGATGGCGTCTATCATCGACGACGGCGTACAGACCGGCAGCATGAGGCATATTTATATTGTGGGATGCTTTATGACGGCGACGGCCTTTATAAGCCTTTGGGCGGGCATAATGGGCGGAAAGTACGGGGCCAGGGCGGCCGCCGGCTTCGCGAAGAATTTGAGGATGGCGATGTATGAAAACATACAGACTTTCAGCTTCTCAAATATCGACAAGTTCAGCACGTCCGGGCTTGTCACCAGGCTTACGACCGACGTAACAAATATTCAAAACGCCTACCAGATGATACTTCGCATGTGTATGCGCGCGCCGGCCACGCTTATATGCGCCATGGTGATGTCTTTTTACGTAAACGCGAGGATCGCGCTTATCTACTTTGCCGCGGTCGTTATTTTGGCGGTTGTGCTTTTTGTGATAATAAAGTTCGCGATGAAGTATTTTAAGCAGGTCTTTAAAAAATACGACGCCCTAAACGAAAGCGTTCAGGAAAATGTATCGGCGATACGCGTCGTTAAGGCGTACTCAAGGGAGGATTTTGAAAAGGAGAAGTTTTCGGCGGCAAGCGAAAACATTTACAAGATGTTTATAAGGGCGGAAAGGCTGACGGCCGTCAACAGCCCGGTTATGCAGTTCGCCGTCTATTCCTGCATACTTCTTATAAGCTGGATAGGCGCGAAAATGATCGTTAACAGCCAGATGACTACCGGAGAGCTTTCCCAGCTTTTGACATACTGCATGAACATACTGACGAGCCTCATGACGCTTTCCATGTTGTTCGTCATGATTACGATGAGCGTGGCGAGCGGGGAGCGCATAGCCGAGGTGCTTAATGAAAAGCCGGACATAGTTAATCCCAAAGACCCCGTTATGGAAGTGGCGGACGGAAGCATAGTTTTTGACCACGTTTCATTCAGCTATGGCGCGAATGCGGATAAGCAGGTCCTTAGAGACATAAGCCTTACTATAAACTCGGGCGAGACGATAGGAATAATAGGCGGCACCGGCAGCGCGAAGTCGAGCCTCGTCAATCTTTTGAGCAGGCTCTACGACGTTTCCTCAGGCCGGGTTCTCGTGGGCGGCAGAGACGTAAGGGAATACGACATGGAGGTTTTAAGAAACGAGGTAGCCGTTGTTTTGCAAAAAAACGTGCTTTTTAGCGGAACCATCTACGACAATCTAAGATGGGGCGATAAAAACGCGACGGAAGAGGAGTGCAGGCGTGCCTGTAAGCTGGCGTGCGCCGACGAGTTTATAGACAAGCTGCCCGATGGGTACGACACTTACATCGAGCAGGGCGGCGCAAACGTTTCCGGAGGACAAAAGCAGCGGCTATGCATAGCCAGGGCGCTTATCAAAAAGCCGAAGATATTGATACTTGACGATTCCACGAGCGCCGTCGATACCGCGACTGACGCGAGGATACGAAAATCTTTTGCGGAGGAGATGCCCGGCACGACAAAGATCATAATAGCGCAGCGCGTTTCAAGCATAAAGGGCTGCGACAGGATAATAGTCATGGAAGACGGCGCCGTGGACGGTTTTGGAACGCACGAGGAGCTTCTTCGCGGCAACGAGATTTATCGCGACGTATTTGAATCGCAGATGAGCGGAAGCGGAGATTTTGATGAATAGAGAAAGAAGATGGCATCGGTATGGAAAATAAAGCAGGCATGAGGGTTGGGGGCGGCAAAAGGCCCAATGGAAAAAACATGGCGCCAAAGGGGCAAAGGCCAAAGATTGAAAATCCGGGCAGGCTTTTCATGCGCTTGATGAAATATGTTTTTAAGTATTATTGGCCGCACGGCATCGTAGTGCTCGCGGGGATAGGGGTGGGCGCGCTTGCCAACGCCCAGGGCACGATGTTTACGAAGTCGCTTATAGACGACTACATAGTGCCGCTTATGAGCGCGGATAAGCCCGACTTTTCGGGGCTTTTGGCAAAAATTGCGCAAGTGGCGGCATTTTACGGCGCGGGCATTTTGGGAACGTTTTTGTACAGCCTCATAATGATATACGTTACGGAGGGCACGCTAAAGAGGCTTCGCGTGGAAAT
>CAZTVO010000098.1:0-3350 GCA_964617075.1 uncultured Jutongia sp. | reverse complement strand
GAAAAGATGGAGTCGCTCCCGATAAGGTATTTTGATACGACGTCGCATGGAGACATCATGTCGATGTACACAAACGACATCGACACGCTCCATCAGCTTATAAGCCAAAGCATTCCGCAGGTCATATCGAGCATGGTGACCATAATAAGCGTATTTGTCTACATGGTGATTCTTAGCGTGCCGCTGACGGTTCTTACCATCGCCATGGTTCTTGTTACGCTCTACGCCTCAAAAAAGGTCGCGGGGCTAAGCGGGGAGTATTTCCTCGCCCAGCAGAAGGATCTGGGCAAAATAAACGGATATATAGAAGAGATGATGGGCGGGCAGAAGGTAATAAAAGTATTTTGCCATGAAGAGGAGAGCATAAAGGAATTTGGCGCGCTAAACGACAAGCTCTTCGACAGCGCCTATAATGCGAATAAATACGCGAACGTGCTTGGGCCCGTCAACGCGCAGCTTGGAAATGTAAGCTATGTGTTGTGCGCGATAGTCGGGGGCCTTTTGGCGATAAATAACGTCAACGGCTTTACAGTGGGTTCGCTGGTGAGCTTCCTCGCCTTCAACAAGTCTTTTAGCATGCCGATAAATCAGGTGAGCCAGCAGCTAAACGCCGTAGTAATGGCGCTCGCGGGAGCCGACAGGATATTTAAGCTTTTGGACGAGGAGCCTGAGGCGGACGACGGGTATGTGGAGATTGTGGACGCGAAAAGGGATTCGGACGGAAATATCGTTGAATCTGGAGAGCGCACCGGCATGTGGGCATGGAAGCATTATCATAAGGACAGCGGAACCACCACATATACGCCAATGCAGGGAGACCTTGTTTTTGATCACGTGGATTTCGGATATACGGACGACAAGATGATACTGCATGACATCGAGATATACGCGAAGCCCGGCCAGAAGATTGCTTTTGTGGGCGCGACTGGGGCGGGAAAAACTACTATCACAAACCTCATAAACCGTTTTTATGACATACAGGATGGAAAAATCAGATATGACGGTATAAACATAAACAAGATAAAAAAGAGGGATCTGCGCCATTCGCTTGGAATCGTGCTGCAGGATACGCATCTTTTCACGGGAACAGTTATGGAAAACATACGCTACGGCAAACTTGACGCGACCGACGAAGAGGTGGTCGCCGCCGCGAAGCTGGCAAACGCGCACAGCTTTATTACAAGGCTTCCGAACGGGTACGATACAATGCTTACGGGCGACGGCGCGAGCCTAAGCCAGGGTCAGCGCCAGCTTCTTGCCATAGCCAGAGCGGCGGTGGCGGATCCTCCGGCCCTCATTCTTGACGAGGCTACCAGCTCTATCGACACGAGGACGGAAAAGCTTGTGCAGCGCGGCATGGACAAGCTGATGAATGGAAGAACCACTTTTGTTATCGCCCATCGCCTTTCCACGGTTCAAAACAGCGACTGCATAATGGTCCTTGAGCAGGGGCGCATTATTGAAAGGGGCACGCACGACGAGCTTATCGAAAGGCAGGGAAAATATTATCAGCTTTATACCGGCAAGGCGGGAAAAAGCATTGCCGGATGACCGCTTTCGCGGTGCGCGGGCGTTTTAGTGAAAAGGAGGGGTGGATATTATGCTGCTTAGCACCTATCAGAAAGTGCTTTCGCTTTTTGCGCAAGGCAATGGCTACAGAAGCGCCGCCGAGCTTAAAGACGCCAAAATTACCACAGTACAAATCAAGGAGCTTGTAGACAAGGGAATCGTGGAACATGTTTCCCATGGATATTATTGGCTTATTGACGAGGAAAACGGAAAGCCTAAGGACTACCGGCTTATAGAGGCGTGCATGATAAATCCTCGTGCGGTTGTGTGCGCGGACAGCGCCTGCCATTACCACGGCCTTATAGACAAAGAGCCCGAAAAGCTCTCAATCGCCACGTTAAAGACCGACCGCTCGCGCATGCAGCTTAATTTCCCGGTATGCAGGCATTATTATTCGGATCTTGCGTTCGATCAGGATTTGGAGGTTGTGGCTACGCCGTATGGGAAAATACGTATATACGGCATAGAAAGAAGCGTGTGCGACTGCATACGCTTTAGGGAGGACGTCGGACAGGAAACGCTTGACATCGTCATAGAAAATTTTCTTGCAAGAAGCGGCAACGAGATGGATAGGCTTCTTGCATACGCCGATGCAATGCGGGTCGGAAGAATTGTACGAATCAAGCTAAAACAAATCAATGAATAGGATTTAGGAGGGCAATATGGGCGAAGTGTTCGACAAACTTGAGAAGTGTTATGAATGCTTTAAGGAAAAGGTGGATTTTGAACCAAAGATCGCGCTTGTTCTAGGATCGGGCCTAGGCGACTACGCGGACGGGATAAAAGTGGAGGCGGAGCTTGACTACCACGACATAGAGGGATTTCCGGTATCTACGGTTCCTGGGCATCAGGGAAAGTATATATTTGGATACGCGGGCGGCGTGCCGATAGTGTGCATGAAAGGCAGGGTGCATTACTACGAAGGGTATGACATTGGCGACGTGGTCCTTCCAATAAGGCTTATGAAGCTTATGGGGGCGAAGGTTTTGTTTCTTACGAACGCCTCCGGCGGCATAAACATGAGCTTTAGGGCGGGGGACTTTATGCTCATTAAAGATCAGATTTCGGATTTTGTTCCGTCGCCCCTTAGGGGAGAGAATATCGACGAGCTTGGAGTGCGTTTTCCGGACATGAGCGAAATATACGATGTAAAACTTCAAAAAATAATAAGGCGGACCGCGGCGCTGCTTGACATACCTCTTCAGGAAGGTGTGTACATACAGCTTCCTGGCCCAAACTACGAGTCCCCCGCGGAGGTGCGGATGTGCCGCGCGCTTGGCGCGGACGCGGTTGGAATGAGCACAGCCTGCGAGGCGGTCGCGGCAAACCACATGGGCATGATGATATGCGGCATCTCATGCATATCCAACATGGGTTGCGGAATTAGCGCCACCCCGCTCACGCACGCCGAAGTGCAGGCTACGGCCAACAGGGTGGCTCCAATGTTTAAGCGTCTGGTTACGGAGTGCATAAAAAACATATCGGAAGCTGTATGACGCGAATACAGATTTAAACTTTTTGCAGCTTCTTTTCGTTTGACTGCGCAATCAGCATTTTTTCGAAATCGTTTGCGGGAACCGGCCTTGAATAGAGGTACCCCTGCTGGAACATTATGCCCATATCCTTTATGTCCTTGCGTAGCTCCGTTGTTTCCACGCCTTCCGCGATGGTGTCTATGTCAAGCTTTTCGCACATAAAGGCAAGCGTCTCTATTATGACCTTGTCCGTGCGGTTTTCCTCGTTCATAAGTCCCAGCACGAAATGCTGGTCGATTTTTAATA
>CAZTVO010000097.1:0-7141 GCA_964617075.1 uncultured Jutongia sp. | reverse complement strand
TCGTTATAAGCGAATCTATACGTCTCCTCATCTGTTTTTCCTTATAACAGCTAAGGTCGATCTTCGTAAGCTGATAAACCTTTGTCTTGAATTTTTCATAATCTCCCATAATAAACGCCTCCCCCGATTCACTCAAAGCATTTCTCTTTTCGCGATAAAAACAAAAGCCAATCCGCGCATAACGGATTGGCAAAATATAAACCCATTACTCTTGTGTTTCACCGGCAGCGGCTTCATCGTCAATCTGCGCGTCGGCGGCCTCCTCGGCCACATTGCCCGACTCGTCCGCGGCATCTGATTCACTTGCAGCATTCGCTTCGCGCACGGCATTTGCCGCGTTCGCGTCATTCAACAAAGCTTTTATGCTCAGGCTGATTTTATGATCGTCCTTATTAAAATCGACAACCTTAGCCTCTATTTCCTGTCCAACCTTCAAAACGTCGGAAGGCTTGTCAACGTGCTCTCTGGAAATCTGTGAAACATGCAGCAGGGCATCCACTCCCGGCTCAAGCTCTATGAACGCGCCAAAATCGGCCATCCTGGCGACCTTGCCCTTCACGACGGAGCCTATCGCGTACTTCTCGCCGGCCTTGAGCCAAGGATTCTGATCCTCAAACTTTAAGCTAAGGGCAATCTTGTCGTCCTTTATATCCTTAATAAGCACCTTCGTCCTATCCCCGACGCTAAAGACTTTCCTAGGATTTTCAACGCGGC
The DNA here is from genome assembly GCA_964617075.1 of uncultured Jutongia sp. Classification (GTDB taxonomy): domain Bacteria; phylum Bacillota; class Clostridia; order Lachnospirales; family Lachnospiraceae; genus Butyribacter. Next base: position 6,427 of record CAZTVO010000097.1, on the reverse strand, counting down.
CCCACGACATCTCAGAAATATGAAGAAGTCCGTCCGCTCCGCCCAAGTCTATAAACGCTCCAAAGTCGGTGAGATTCTTGACCGTTCCCTCGACCGTATCGCCGACTTTTATCCGCGCAAACAGCTCCTCCTGAAGCCTCTTCTTCTCGGCGATAAGAAGCTGTTTCCTGTCGCCTATAATCCTGCGCTTCTTAGGGTTGAACTCGGTAACTACAAACTCTATTTCCTTGCCGGCGTACTTTGAAAGGTCTTTTTCATATGTGTCGGATACAAGGCTTGCGGGAATAAATATCTTTGTTTCATCGATTACAACGCTTAAGCCGCCTGCCAAAACGGTAGATACCGTGGCCTTAAGCACTTCCTTATTTTCAAACGCCTCTCTTATGCGCTCGTTGCTTTTCTCCATGGCCAAACGCTTGTAAGTAAGAACAACCTGACCGTCCCCGTCGTTGACTTTTAAGACCTTGGCGCTCATTACGTCGCCCTCTTTCACAGCTTCCCTAAGGTCTATGCCGGGCTTGCTGCTGTACTCGTTCTTCGTAATGACGCCGTCAGCTTTATAGCCTATATTTAAAATGATCTCGTCTTCCTTGACGCTGATGACCGTCCCTTCTACAATCTCGCCACTGTGGATTGTTACTAGCGATTCTTCCAATAATTGTTCAAATTCATTGTTCACTTCTGACATATGATTGAACCTCCTCAATAATATTATTTGGGGTCGATGCCCCTGCAGTAATACCCACGCTACGAAAAGATTGAAAATTCTCCAAATTCAGGTCATCAAGTGTCTGTATAAAATATGTGTTCGGACATGCCTTCCTGCATATTTCAAATAACTTCTGAGTATTCGAACTGTGTTTTCCGCCTATCACTAACATCGCGTCGGATTCTCCCGCAATAGTACCCGCCTCTGTCTGACGCTCTTCGGTAGCGTTGCAAATTGTATTCACAATGAGTATATTGTAACTCTTTTTTGATAAAATATCAACTATATCTTGAAATTTCCTGCGATTAAATGTCGTCTGAGACACGACGCACGTCTTTTTATTATTATCAAATTCATATTTTTCCGCCTCTTGAACGTTTTCAATCACACGCGCCGAACCGCGGCACCACCCGCATATTCCCTTCACCTCGGGATGGTTCGCGTTGCCCGCGACTATTATGTCGTACCCTTCCGCGCTCTTTTCCTTGACTATTTTGTGTATTTTCGCAACAAACGGACACGTCGCGTCCACAACTCTCGCGTTCTTTTCCCTTAACCTGTCCATCGTTTCTTCGGACACCCCGTGGGATCGGATTATCACCGTCGCGTCCCCGCACGCCTCCAGACCGTCCACGTCGTCTATCACCTTAACGCCCCTGCTTTGCAAATCGGAGACAACCTGCTCATTATGTATTATCGGTCCTAACGTGCATACGGCGCCGCCTTTTTCTATCTCGTCGTATACCATGTCGACGGCCCGCTTCACCCCGAAGCAAAAACCCGCGCTCTTCGCGACTTTAACATCCCTCATCGACGGCCATTTTCCTTTCCCTTATGAATGTCGACGACGGCCATCGCCGCCTCGTCCGCCGTCATGTCCGACGTGTCAAGACGGATGGCGTCCCGCGCCTGTCTAAGCGGCGCAATCTCCCTTTCCATGTCCTGTCTGTCCCTGGCGGCTATGTCCTTTTCAATCTGATCGATGTCGCAGTCGACGCCTTTTTGGAGCAGCTCCCTGTATCTTCTTTCGGCCCTTACGCGAACGCCCGCCGTAAGATAGATTTTTGTGTCCGCTTTGGGAAGCACGCACGTTCCTATGTCCCTTCCGTCCATTATGACGTCTTTGCTTGACGCGACGCCTCTTTGCAGCTCTAAAAGCCTGTTTCTTACGGCCGCGTATTTTGAAATGCGTGACGACGCCATCCCCACCTCTTCCGTCCTTATGTAGGCGTTTACGTTTTCGCCGTTAAGGATTACTATCTGCGCTCCGTCATCGTAGTCGATGGAAACGTCGGCCTGCGCGACGGCCGCGGAAACAGCCGCCTCGTTCTCCTCGTCCACGCCGCGCCTTATGCACCAGAGAGCCATGGCCCTATACATCGCCCCGGTGTCTACATAAACGTATCCAAGTTCCTTGGCCGCGATCTTTGCTATCGTGCTTTTGCCGGCTCCAGCCGGCCCGTCGATTGCTATGCTTTTCATAAATTCGCGCTTTCCTTTCTACAGCGCGGGAGGCTGCCCGCCCGCCGCCGACGCGCCGGCCAGGTAGCCGGTAGACCACGCTATTTGAAGATTATATCCGCCTGTAGCGGCATCTACGTCGGCCACTTCCCCCGCAAAGTACATTCCCTTTACCTTTTTTGATTCCATGGTAGAAGGATTTATTTCCCTTACGTTTACTCCGCCTCTTGTTATTATAGCCTCGTCAAATCCCCTAAATCCCGTAGGGGAAAGCTCAAGGCGTTTGAGGGCGTCCGCCAGCCTCTTTTTTTCCGCTACAGAAACGTCTCCCGCCCTTTTGTCAAGGCTTATGTTTGAAATGTCCGCTATAACCGGGATGAGCCTCATGGGAAGAAGTTTTTTCAACGCGTTTTTTACCCATAAATTTTTATATTCCGAAAAATCTCTTGATATTCTCTCATTCAACTGCTCTTTTGTCAACGCGGGCTTTAAATCGATGCATACGCGCATTTTTGAAACGTCTTTTCCAGAGGCAAAAGAGCTCGCGGTAAGGACAAGCGGGCCGCTTATCCCAAAATGCGTAAAAATCATTTCCCCAAATCCATCATAAAGCTTTTTTTTGCCGTCCATAAGCGCCAGACCCACATTTCGCAAAGAAAGGCCTTGAAGCCCTTTTACAAAGTCCTCCTTTATGCTTATCGGCACCAGCGATGGATGAGGCTCTTTTATGTCGTGCCCCGCCTCCCTCGCAAACGCGTATCCGTCGCCCGTCGAGCCTGTAGACGGGTACGACATTCCCCCCGTAGCGATCACCGCGGCATCCGCGAAAAGATCAATTTCCTTATTTTTCCCATTTTGGCCGCATGCCACGCGAACGCCCTTAAATTCGCCGTCCTCTATGATGATTTTTTTCACTCTCGCGTAAAGCCGCACGTCGACGCCCCTTTTTTTTAGCGCCGACTCAAACGTCCTTATCACGTCCGACGATTTGTCGGAGCTTGGAAACACCCTGTTGCCGCGCTCCGTCTTAAGCCTTAGCCCCTCTTTTTCCAAAAAATTCATAAGCCGTAAGCTGTCAAACGCGTAAAAGGCGCTGTAAAGAAATTTTGGATTGGCAGCGACGTGCCGAATCAAATCGTCCACGCCGCAGCTGTTTGTAACGTTGCATCTGCCTTTTCCTGTTATATACAGCTTTTTTCCAAGCTTTTCATTTCTTTCCAGAAGCACGACTTTCGCTCCCGCCTCCGCCGCCGAAACCGCGGCCATCATGCCGGCGGCGCCGCCGCCGGCTACGATCGTCTTTCTCAATTCTAGTCCAGCCTCTCAAGAACCAAATCAAGCGCTTTTTTCGCGGCCCGCCTGCGCACCTCGTTTCTTTCGCCATCAAACTTAAATTTTTCAACATATGTTTTGCCACCGTAAAATATTCCTATGTAGACTGTTCCCGCGGGCGTTTTGTCTTTCGCGTCAAAAGGCCCCGCGTATCCGGTCGTGGAAACGGCCGCCTCCGTACGCGCGGCGGCGGCGCATCCGGCCGCCATGCGCGCCGCCGTCTCCTCGCTTACAGCGCTATATTTTTCAAGCACGTCCCATCCGACTCCTAAATTTTTATTCTTTACGCGATCCGAGTACGTTACGTAGCCCTCCTCGAAAACGTCCGACGCGCCCGGCACATCGACAATCATGGAGGCTAACATTCCGCCCGTAATCGATTCGGCCGTAGATATTTTAATATTTTTTTCCCGCAAAAGCCGCACAAGCTTTTGGGCCGTGTCAATATCATTTTTTTCCATCACATTTTTCCATCCTTCATTATGTTCCAATTTTTAATCAAATAATCAGCCAGCGATATAAGCGTGAGCGCTATCGCGGCATATACGGACACGACCTCTGCCGCGTCGAAAAAAGGGCCGTCGAAGTCAAATATAAGAAGTATGGACATAAGCATCTGAACCACAGTCTTTACCTTGCCCCACCAGCCCGCCGCCAGCACGACGCCCGCGTCGGACGCAATCAGCCTAAAGCCGCTTATTATAAACTCTCTGCTTATTATTATTATCGCTCCCCAAGCGGGCATTGGGCTTTGCGGAATTGAAACGAAGCATATCAGAGCCGAGCATACCAAAAGCTTGTCCGCCAAAGGATCCATAAATTTCCCAAAATTTGAAATAAGGTTCCTCTTTCTGGCGATATACCCGTCCAAAGCGTCCGTCGCGGCAGCTATTATAAATATCGCGCCCGCTACATATCTTGAATATTCTATAAAATCCGTAAGCATGAAAAAAACAAAGAAAGGAATCATTATCATTCGCGCCACGGTAATTTTATTCGGTAAATTCATCATATCCTCCGTTTGATTGAAAGTGTCATAATTTCTCTTCTCCTATGAGGTCATACGCGTCGGAACCTGTTATCCTCACTTTAATAAAATCTCCTGACATATGTTCCTTTTCGGAAGAAATAAAAGCATACCCGTCGACATCGGGCGCATCCATATACGTCCGACAGACGTACACCCCGTCCTCGGGAAGGTATCCCTCCACAATAGCCTCAAGCTCGCTGCCTACTAGCGAAGCGCTTTTTTCAAACGCGATCTCCTGCTGTATCCGCATCAGCTCGCCGCGTCTGGCTTCCTTCACGCCCTCATCTATCTGTCCGTCCATCTCCGCTGCCGGCGAACCCTCCTCCCTCGAATACGCGAACACGCCAAGCCTCTCGAATCGGATTTTTTTTACGAAGCTTTTCAGCTCTTCAAAATCTTCATCGTCCTCACGCGGGAAGCCCGTTATAAGCGTCGTCCTAAGCGCGATGTCCGGAATGCTTTTTCTAAGTTTTTCAACAGTCGCCGCTATGGACGCCCTGTCGGTCTTTCGTCCCATCATCCTAAGTATTTTATCGGACGCGTGCTGTATGGGAATATCAAGATACCTGCATACTTTCGGAAGCCTTTTTATTGCGTCTATCAGCTCGTCCGTAATTTCCTCGGGATAGCAGTACAAAATTCTTATCCATCCGATTCCCTCGATTTCAGAAAGCTTTTCAAGAAGCTTTGGCAGTCTTTTTTCTCCGTAAAGGTCTGCGCCGTACGACGACGTCTCCTGCGCGACGAGAATAAGCTCCCTCGCTCCATTGGCCGCAAGATGCTGCGCCTGCGCGACCAGATTTTCCATCGGAACGCTTCTATATCTGCCCCTGACCTTGGGTATTATGCAGTAAGTGCAGCATTTATCGCATCCTTCCGCTATTTTAAGATATGCGTAGCACCCTCCCGTCATGGCGTCCCTGTCGACTAGCTGCTTGGGAAGATAGTCGACGCTTTTAAAGCTCTCGACCTTTCCGCCTGACCCAGATCCCAATCCCCTTTTTATGACGTCGGCGATATCCTCGTATCCTGTGGAGCCTATTATGGCGTCAACTTCCGGAATGTCCTTTTTTATCTCTTCGCGGTAGCGCTGCGCCAGACATCCCGCCGCGGCGAGCAGCCTGCATGATCCGGACGTTTTGTATTCCGCCATTTCCAAAAGCGTGTTTATGCTCTCTTCCTTCGCGTCCTCTATAAAACAGCACGTATTGACAATTATGGCGTCCGCGCCGCCCGGCTCGTCTATTATGTCAAATCCGGCGTTTCTTAACAATTTAACCATCATTTCGCTGTCAACGAAATTTTTGTCGCATCCTAGCGATTCAAAAAAAATTTTCATGCCTAAACAGTTTCCTTTGCCGATGTGCCCTAAATGAGGCCTCGCCTGCGCTTTGCCGCCTCCACGCAGTTGTTCATAAGCATTGCTATCGTCATGGGGCCGACTCCCCCAGGCACGGGAGTTATCGCGCCGGCCTTTGCCGACACGTCCTCAAAGTCGACGTCGCCGCACAGCCTGCCGTCCTTGTCCCTGTTCATGCCCACGTCTATTACGGCCGCTCCATCCTTTACGTATTCGGACGTTATGTATTTTGCCCTGCCTATCGCTACTACAAGTATGTCCGCCCTTTTAGCTATTTCCTTTAAGCCGCGCGTATGCGAATGACATACCGTCACGGTCCCATTTTCGCGCGTCAGAAGCGCCGCGACAGGCTTTCCCACGATATTGCTTCTCCCCACGACTACGCACTCGCTGCCGTCGATTTTAACGCCGTAATGCTTTAGGAGACGTATTATCCCAGCCGGGGTGCAGGATACAAATCCGGGCTTTCCGATGCTTAACGCCCCTACGTTTTGCGGATGAAACCCGTCCACGTCCTTTTGCGGCGAAATCTCGT
>CAZTVO010000096.1:3341-7308 GCA_964617075.1 uncultured Jutongia sp. | reverse complement strand
GACAGGGAGAAGGGAACGGTTACCATAGTGTTTCAAACTGTCGGAGCGTCCACTTACGAGATGGCCGAATATGAAGTCGGAGATTCATTTATGGATTTTGTTGGGCCTCTGGGACGTCCGTCCGAGCTTGTACAGATGCCTATTGAGGAATTGAAAAAAGAAAGTCTTCTTTTTGTCTGCGGCGGGGTGGGCACGGCGCCCGTGTATCCGCAGGTCAAATGGATGAAGGAGCATGGCGTGGAGGCCGACGTAATAATAGGAGCCCGTACGAAGGACGTCATTATATTGGAAGACGCCATGAGGGAGAAGGCGACAAATCTTTATATTGCCACAGACGACGGCTCGTATGGATTTAAAGGAAACGGCTGCGACTGCATAAGCGATCTCGTGGACAATCAGGGGAAGAAATATACAAGAGTAGTGGCGATAGGGCCTATGATAATGATGAAGTTCGTGTCTTTGCTTACAAAGAAGCTTGGCATTCCAACGATAGTAAGCATGAATCCTATCATGGTCGACGGAACGGGAATGTGCGGCGCGTGTCGTCTGCAGGTGGGAGACGAGATAAAATTCGCGTGCGTGGACGGTCCGGAGTTTGACGGGCACCTGGTGGATTTTGATCAGGCAATGCGCCGTCAGGGAATGTATAAGACGGAAGAGGGAAGGGCGATGCTTCGCCGCCAGGAAAGGGGCTCGCACCGTGGAGGATGCGGCAGCTGCGGCTAGCGCCGGCGCGTCTTAGGCTGCCAATCGCGGTTTGTATGAAGTGATGCGCCATAAGGCGCGTTTAGATAAAAGTGGAGGAAGCAATGGAAGTAGATGTATTAAAGAAAGTGCCGGTGCGGGAGCAGGATCCAAAAGTCCGCGCGGCCAATTTTGACGAGGTATGCCTCGGATATAACGAAGAAGAGGCTATGGCTGAAGCGTCCCGATGCATTAAATGCAAAAATCCTCAATGCGTGACGGGATGTCCCGTAAATATCGACATACCGGGATTTATCAAGGAAATTGAAAATGGCAGGTTTGACGAGGCTTACCGCGTGATTGACAAATATTCCGCCCTTCCCGCCGTGTGCGGGCGCGTGTGCCCTCAAGAAAGCCAGTGCGAGGCGAAATGCATAAGGGGAATAAAAGGAGACGCCATTTCGATAGGAAAGCTCGAGCGCTTTGCGGCCGACGCGGCGCGGGAAAAAGGCATTGGGCCCGCGCCGGCTTCTGAAAAGAAGGATAAGAAGGTAGCGGTGATAGGTTCAGGACCCGCGGGTCTTACATGCGCCGGCGATCTGGCAAAAATGGGGTATGACGTGACGATTTTTGAGGCGCTGCACAAAGCGGGAGGCGTTTTATCGTATGGAATACCTGAATTTAGGCTTCCTAAAGAGCGCGTGGTCGACCGCGAAATAGAAAACGTCAAATCGCTTGGCGTTAAGATAGAAACAAACGTCGTCGTTGGAAAGGCGGTTACGATAGACGAGCTTTTTAAAGAGGGATTCGACGCTGTATTTATAGGTTCTGGCGCGGGTCTTCCGAGGTTTATGGGAATACCGGGCGAAAACGCGAACGGAGTTTTTTCCGCGAATGAGTATCTTACAAGAAGCAATCTCATGAAGGCTTTTGATGAAAAATACGACACGCCTATAATAGCCGGCAAAAAAGTGGCCGTAGTTGGCGGTGGAAATGTCGCGATGGATGCCGCGCGGACTGCCCTGCGTCTTGGAGCCGACGTGCACATTGTATATCGCCGTAGCGAAGCGGAGCTGCCGGCCAGGGTAGAAGAAGTACACCACGCGAAAGAAGAGGGAATAGTTTTTGATTTGCTTACGAATCCGGTCGAAATAATTGAGGACGAGAATGGCAATGTGAAGGGTATGAGGTGCATACGCATGGAGCTCGGTGAGCCGGACGAGTCGGGACGCAGGAGGCCCGTGGAAATAAAAGGTTCCGAGTTTGTACTTGATGTGGATACGGTAATCATGTCGCTCGGCACAAGCCCAAATCCGCTCATATCGTCGACTACGGAAGGGCTTGACGTAAATAAGAGAAAATGCATCATCGCGAAGGAAGAAGACGGCAGCACGTCGAAGGCCGCCGTGTACGCCGGAGGCGACGCTGTAACGGGGGCGGCTACGGTAATACTTGCCATGGGCGCTGGAAAAGCCGCCGCAAAGGGAATAGACGAATTTTTAACCGCCAGATGATAGTTATCGAACCTAATCGTTCGCGTCGATACGCCAGGCGCCTTGCCCGAAAACATCATTGAAAGAGTTTTTAGATGTTTTCGGGCTTTTTTATGCCAAAAATTTTAATTTCTTTTTGTCTTGGCGCGCCCCCGGCTATGGCCGTGATTATTTTCATGTATGCGGCGTTTTTATCATGTCTTATTGCAGATTGCATAAATTTTAACGCGTAATTTGCCTTTTTTCACATTTAACGAAGCATCGAAATGGAGAATACATGAGGCGGGCCTGTTAATTTGTCCATGTCGATTTCGCTTTTTTGGTTAGTATAAATATTGCGAATCTAAAAGCTATTTGATACCATTTATTAGAGCCGTGGAAAACGCGGCTTTTATAAAGTCTCTTTGCAAAAAACGCTTACAGCTAAGTGTGTTTTATAGCTTCCTTCTATCATTAAGGTTTATAAATTGTCATTTGTATACTATTGTTTTTTGCATAATATTATTGTCAAAGATATTTTCAGGATTTTCTTTATTTTTTCCACTTTTTGCTTTATATAGTGATGCACGTCGGCTAAAAGCCTCCTTAACGCGGCGGCGGACGAAGATGCGCGCGACAAAAAGAAGTCTGTGCCGCCGTTAAAAATCCTTTTAGCGCGGGAATCGCGATACTTAAGGCATTTGATAATATGTTTTGATATTCTGTAATATGCAAGTTTATTTTTTGCAAAGAGATTTTTAGGCGCAAAATGATATATAGGCTACATTGCCTGTATATTATGATGCGCCCTTTTGATAAGAAACGGACATAAAAAAGCCAAAAGAGAGGAGACATGCAATGGAAAGGGATTATTCTTATGATGAGTTTAGAGATATCATGCCGGAATTAGTAGGGGAATATTTTGAGGGCTGCGACGCCAGGATAGAGGTGCATAAAGTTTTAAAAAACAATTCGCGTGAACTTGACGGACTTGTAATCATAAATGGCGAAGGGGGCGTTTCGCCGAATTTTTATTTAAATTTTTATTACGACGAGTATCTTAGAGGCAGGAGCATAGAAGATATTGCGATTGAGATAAAGGAAAAATATGATGAAATGGAATTGGAAGAAATTTGGGAGTTTAACATGGCTCTAGAAGAATGTGAGGACAAAATAGTGTGCAGGCTCGTTTCATATGAAAGAAACGGAAAGCTGTTAAAAAACATTCCTTACGTACGCTTCCTTGACATGGCGATTATATTTTATTGCCTTGTGCTTGAGGATGAGAATGGCATTGGCTCAATACGCATATCAAACAGCATGGCGGATGAATGGCATCTTACGTCAAAAATGCTGTATCAAATTGCCATATACAATACGACGAGGCTTTTTCCAAAGGCTTTCTGCCCACTAAAATTTGTGCTGCAAAATACGGCGCCGGGCGGCCGCGTGCCGCACATTCCCGATTTTAGCTGTCATTCCGACATATGCGCGGAGAGCGAGCCGCCGTACATATTGACAAACAGCAGGGGAATAAATGGCGCTGCCGTAATGCTTTACCCTGAGTGCCTCAAGGAGGTAAGGCTCGCTCTTGGAACTGATTTGTACATTATCCCATGCAGCATACATGAGCTGTTGATAGTTCCCGACAACTGCGGTTTAAATCCGGAGGAGCTTGGGAAGATGGTTCATGACGTAAATGAAAGCTGCGTGGTCGCCGAGGAGGTGCTATCGGAAAATATTTACCATTATTCTTTCGCGGCCAACTCTGTGGAGATATGCGGCAATAAAACGGCCGTCATATGACTTAT
>CAZTVO010000096.1:0-3331 GCA_964617075.1 uncultured Jutongia sp. | reverse complement strand
GAATTACTTAATGTATAACTGAATTTACAATCAAATTTTTATGAAAAGCCGGCACCGTCCGGCTTTTTTCATTAGGAAAGAGCGCCGACTTATCCTGTTGCATAAAATGAGGCTTACATAAACAGACGCGGCCGTCGTGCATCCATGGCAGGCAAGGACATTCGCTTAAGCAGGGCCGCGGCATATGTTGCCATATTTAAATTCTTATGGTATCATTCCACATATGATGCAACATTTTTTAATAAATGTTGCAAAATAAAGATTTAGATTAGCGATTTGCGCGGTACCTTGGAGGATTTGCGGATGAAAAAGGCGGTCGATGTGTTGAAGTATTGGGGCCAGCTGCTTCTTTTGCCGCTTTATTGGCTTTCATTTTTATTTCCAAGGGACAAAAAGCTGTGGCTTTTTGGAAGCACCTTTGGCAGACGTTTTGCCGACAATCCAAGATACCTTTACATTTACGCCAGCGGGCACAGAGACGAGCTTGGCATAAGGCCTGTGTGGATCACCCACGAGGCAAAGATAGTGGATTTTTTGAATGAAAACGGATATGAGGCCTACCGTTATCATTCTTTAATGGGAATATGGCTCGCGCTCAGGGGCGGGGTCTACATATTTGACAACTACTCAAAGGACATAAATTTTTGGCAGAGCGGAGGAGCGGCAAAGATAAATCTTTGGCACGGCATACCGCTGAAAAAAATACAGGCCGACAATTCGTTTGACAAATTTCGCAATCCTAAAGGCTTTTGGGAGCGGATAAACGCGTTTCCCAGAAGAATTTCAGATGAGAAGCCGGGTCATTACGTGCTTGCCGCGTCTGAAAAACTTTGCGGCATCTTTTCGTCGGCGTTTAGGACGAAAAATGTTCTCGTCGCCGGATATCCTAGAAACGACGCGCTCACGATGTCTGATGGCGGCGCGCGAAATCCAATGTATGAGCTGCTGACCGATTCCGAAAGAGACGCGCTTGAAAAGATTAAAGACTTTAAAAAGCGGCATGACGGCAAGGCAATATTTTATATGCCTACGTTTAGAAAGAGCGAGACGAAGTTTTTTGAAGTTTTTGATATTCAAAGATTCGCCGCCTTCCTTGAGAAGGAGCATATCCTTTTTTGCATAAAGCTTCATCCCAAATCGAAGCTTAGGGAAAAATTTGAATGCGTGAGGGGCAAAAACATTATAGTCGTAGACGCGGACGACGACCCTTATCCTCTTCTTCGCGAGGCGGACGCGCTTGTTACCGACTATTCGTCAATATATTTTGACTGGCTGCTCACCGACAGGCCCATTATATTTTTTGCCTACGATTTGGAGGAATATCTGACGCTGTCAAGGGAGATGTATTTTGATTACGATGATTTTACTCCAGGCGAAAAAGCAAAAACGATGGACGAGCTGATCGCGGCGATTAAAAATGTCGTGGACGCGATGAAAAATGGAAAAGAAGACGGATATGGCCAGGAACGAAAAAGGATTAGAGATAAGGTTCATGGGCGGCATGCGTGCAAAAACGAATCGCGGACGTCTAGCGAAGAGGCGGCGCGGCTGATTAAGGCGGCGCTGGAGGCGAAAAAGGGCCGTTTTTATTTACGCAATATGCATCATTTTTAAATAAATGTTGCATCAAAAAAGCCTTTTAAAGACACGGAAACGGCAGATCGAAAGTAAAACAGGTGTAATTTGTCATAAATGCACAATAAAGAACAAGAAATATATAAAGTTTTTTAGTTGTATTGCCGATACCTATAATGTTGCAGAAAATGAGACGTATTATGAGGGAAGGTTTGGGTTATATTAAGTATCTGCTTGACAATATGTTTTAATTATGGCAACATTTTATACGTGTTAGATACAACATTTATATAGCAAATGTTGCAAAAATAACGGGGCTTTAAGTAAATAAAAAGCAGGTAATTAAAATGGCATGTGTCGAACGTTATGATGAGAGATTAAATGAGATTATCGACAGGTACGGGTATGGTGTTGACGAGGCGGCTGACAGCACCCGGATTCACGACAACGTTCTTGATATATTGACGCGCAGGTGTTCGGGAAAGAAAGTCGCCATATGGGGAGTAGGGAAGGGAAATACCGTAAACAGCCATGCCGCCGTTATCATAGATAGATACGCCCTAAACCTTCAGGGGCTGGATTGCCTGGTTGATTCGAGCGTGGATATCCAGGGAACCGTTTTTATGGGATATCCCGTAGTTTCTCCTGCCGACATTAAAGGAAGAGGCGTAGATATTATAATCGTGGGCTCAAGGGCAAGCGCGGGGGCTATAGTAAAAAATATAAAACAGGACGCCCCGGAATGCGAATACTTAGATATCTACGAAGAGCTTGCGAGAAGAGGAATAAAGATTGACTACAATTTTTTCAGCGAGCAGAATATGTACACTCGTCTTTACCAGCTGAGATTTGAATTTGAAAACGCGGCCAGAAACGACAAGCCCGAAATCCTAAAAGAGATTATTGCCTCATATTTGAAAATACGAGATTTTTATTATGCTGAAAAATATTCGGAGATATACGTTAAAAACAAGTATGAAGGGTACAAAGATTTGCGTGCCATGATGGATGAGATAGGAGGGTTGAAGGCTCGGATAACAGAGGCAAATTCAAAAAAGAAGGGAAACGTGCTGATCCACCTGATTGATTCCTTGAGGGCTGTCGATGTTTTTGATTCGTCTTCGGGCGAGGTGTCGTTTAAAATGTTTTCCGACTATGGCGGCAGCGCCGTAAGCTTTGTCAACGCTTATTCTACAGGGCCCACCACATATGAGAGCATGATGGGGATGGTTAAGGGGCAGCTTTCATTTGAGAAAAACGTTTATGACGGCAATTTTGTGTTTGATTTTGATGATTTTCCCCTTCTTGGCGATATGAAGAACGCAGGGAAAAAGATTATATTCTACGTTGCCAAGGATTATTTGATCATGGAGGACGATCCGAGGATTAAAAAAAAGGAACATCTCCATATGAGCGAAAAGCTTTGGAATGCGGCGTGCGATATCGCGGAAAGCGGGGAGGATGTTTTTGGCTTTTTATATTATCCTTGGGAGCTGCATTTTCCGCTGCTTTGCGGGTATCACAGAAACGAGCCCGTAATCAAGCACTTTTCGGACGTTGGCATAGACGATATGTCGGGTTTTATGCCGGGACAGTTTTATGACTGCAAAAGGTATGTTGATTTGCAGTTTCGCAGCTACAAAGAAATGCTTGGAAAGGATACCATGAATGTTTTTTTGGGCGACCATTCACAGCCCGTCTATGACGAAAAGCATAAAAATTATCCGTTTTTTATGTATTACAACAATCCAGAAAG
>CAZTVO010000095.1:0-7451 GCA_964617075.1 uncultured Jutongia sp. | reverse complement strand
GCGGATGTGTGGGGGGTGGGGCGCGTTGCTTTTCCGCGCGAACAGAAAGACCCCGAGAAAAAAAACGCCTCTATGGAGCAGACGGATCTAAAGCGCGATTTTGACAGCGGGCAGGATCGTCTAAACGACGGCGCGGCTAACGGGGATGGCGCCCAAAAAGAGTATCCTGCGGCCGTAAAGTACGGACTACTTTTTACAAAGGAAAAAAATAAAGAAAAAACAATATGGCTTAACGAGGGTGGCGAATCTAAAAACGGGCATGTGACGATAAGCGTTGGCAGAAGCGGCGCCTGCGGCATAATGCTCCCATTTAGCCAGGTAAGCAGGCAGCATGCCGAAATTGTAATTGACGGCGCGAGTTTTTACCTTTCGGACGTCGGTTCAACAAACGGAACGTTTGTAAATGGCAGAGATATATCTGGAAATGGGGCATGTTCATGCAAATGCGGCGACGTCATCGCCTTTGCCGACGTCGCTTTTTATATAGTCGTCATGTGACCCATATGGCCGTGCAACTGGCGTAAACAGCACTATTGCGAGGCTTTACACGATAATCTTTATTTGCTATAATTGGAAAGTGTTTTTAAGTGGCTGATTCTTTTCTCGTATTTTAACTCCTGTTATGGACGGAGGCATCGGAACATGGATTTAGGAAAGGTGCAAATATGAAAAAAAACAACAGCGTGGCAAAAATCTTTTTGGTTAGCCTTTTGAAGTCAGTTGTGTTCATAATATTACTATTGTTTGTTGGTCTTGTAAGCTATAAAATATCATATAGCGTTCTTTCGGGCGACGAGTTGGGCATTGTGGATTCGTCGGATGCCATATCGGACATTATAGAAGACGCTCAGACGGACGACATATCCAAGAATCTCATATTTGTGTGTAATGAAGAGAAAATTACAAACGTGATGCTTGAAATATGCAATACAAAAACTAATAACATGGATTATGTGACTATTCCGGTAAGGGCCGAATATACCATACCGACCTCGATGTATCAAAAACTTTGCTCTGTCAACGAGGACGTGCCGCAGATTGTGAGGATAGGAAGGTTTAGGAGCTATTTTCCCAATGAGGAAGACGCGTATGGATACGGCGAACTTATCATGGAAAAAATGCTTGGGATCAAGATAAGCTACTATACGGTCATCGATCAGGAAACTTATGACAGCCACTACAGGAAGGTCTGGACTAACGTCAAATATAAACGAAAAGCTTCCGCGACCGCGTCGCCGGCCGCGGAGGAGAGCGACGCAGCGGAAAACGTGGCCGTAAGGCAGAGGGTCTCCGTGGCCAGCGATACGTATATAAATGAGCTGAAGGCGATTCAAGGCAATCAGGAGTCCATTGCTGAATTTATAAAAAATCAGTATTCAAGAGTAAATTCCAATCTGACAGTCTACAACAAGATCGGCTATGTAGAGTGCTATGAGAAGATGAACGTCGACTATTTTCATTATTGGGGGATACCCGGCGATTTTGACGGAAGGGTTTTTAGAATAGATTCGGCGGCCGCAAAAAGATTTCTCGATGACATTGTAGACAACACTGCAAGCTATTCCAAATCTCAGAATTTATCTAAGAGGGCGGCGACGTCCGCAAAAAAAGACGGGACTTCAAAGGGACTTTCAATAATTGTGCTGAATGGAAGCCGCATAAACGGGCTTGCCTCTTCAACGCAGGAAAGGCTAAACGAAGAAGGTTATTCGGTGGGCGAAATAGGAGACTATACGACGGAAACTCTTACGCGGACGAGGATTATCGTAAAGTCAAAGGGCGCGGGAAGCGATTTGCTGGCTTATTTTAACGATCCGGAGTTGGTTGTAGGAGACGTTAAAGAAGGATATGATATAGAGATAATCGTGGGTACGGCCGATGCCAACCAGTGAGGATTTGTTTTAGACAAAATATACAGTAAAAGCTTGCGAAATTTGTCATTTTTGACACAACTCAATGATAAATTTAAAAATGTATATGCATTGCACAAAAAATGAAAAATTTCTTTGGATATTTGGACTATGGCAAAAGCTTCCTTGGCAGTGTATCATTATATAAGTTTTATTGTGTGCGTAGCGAGCATAAAAATAAGCTTATACAATGACAATTTAGGAGGAAGTTGGTAATGGCAAGTTTATCTTTGAAAAACATCAGTAAGACATATCCTAATGGATTTGTCGCAGTCAAGAATTTTAATCTTGATATTGCGGACAAAGAGTTTATTATCTTTGTCGGCCCATCTGGTTGTGGAAAGTCCACAACGCTTCGAATGATTGCCGGTCTTGAGGAAATTTCAGAGGGCGAGCTGTGGATTGGAAACACTCTCGTCAACGATGTGGAGCCAAAAGACAGGGATATAGCGATGGTATTCCAGAATTACGCTTTGTATCCGCATATGTCTGTATATGACAATATGGCGTTTGGCCTTAAGCTGAGGAAGACTCCGAAAGAGAAGATTGACAAGCTTGTGCACGAAGCTGCCAAGATTCTTGACATCGAGCATCTTCTCGACCGCAAGCCGAAGGCTTTGTCAGGCGGACAGAGACAGCGTGTTGCCATGGGCCGCGCGATTGTCCGCAACCCTAAGGTGTTCCTCATGGACGAGCCGCTGTCGAACCTTGACGCGAAGCTCCGTGTGCAGATGCGTATTGAGATTTCAAAAATCCACCAGAGGCTCGAGGCTACGATTATCTACGTAACGCATGACCAGACGGAGGCCCTTACGCTTGGTACGCGTATCGTCGTTATGAAGGATGGCGTTATGCAGCAGGTTGCTACGCCTATAGATCTTTATACCAAGCCATGCAACGTTTTTGTGGCTGGGTTCATCGGTTCGCCTCAGATGAATTTTATTAACTGTAAGGCCGTTAAGGATGGCTCGGATGTTAAGCTTGAGTTTGGCTCATACTCAATCAAGGTTCCTGAGAACAAGGCGGCGAAGCTTGTCGAAGGCGGATATATTGGCAAGGAAGTCATAATGGGAATACGTCCGGAAGACATTAAGGATGAAGAGGCTTATATTTCCAGTGGAACGGACAATGTGCTTGATGCGACCGTTAAGGTATATGAGATGCTTGGCGCCGAGGTGTTCCTGTACTTTACTGTGGAGAATTATGACATTACGGTTCGAGTGAATCCTCGGACGACGGCGCGTCCAGGCGACACTATAAAGATTGCGCTCGACACGAGCAAGATGCATATATTTGATAAGGAAACTGAGAAGACAATTACGAATTAGTTCCTATTGAGTTGTTGAGCAGCATGTTAAGGACGTTAAGTACGAGTAAAAAGCTGGAGCAGCTAAAAAAAGGCGGCTCCAGCTTTTCATTTATGAGAAATTTTTTACAGGCAATTTGTTTTGCTCTGAAATGGGCAGTGTAAAGAGGGGCGGACCTGACGGTCTGCCCCTCCTGTTTTGCTTAAATTCGTCAAATACGGCCCTTAATCATCCGAAATATCTTTCAAGCAGGCCCTTAAACGCCTTGCCATGTCTGGCCTCGTCGCGCGCCATCTCATGCACGGTATCGTGGATTGCGTCGAGTCCAAGCTCTTTTGCCTTCTTTGCTATAGCCATTTTGCCCGCCGTCGCGCCGTTCTCAGCCTCTACGCGCATTTCAAGATTCTTTTTGGTGCTGTCCGTAAGGACTTCTCCCAGCAGTTCGGCAAACTTTGCGGCATGCTCCGCTTCCTCATAGGCGGCTTTTTCCCAGTAGAGCCCGATTTCAGGGTATCCCTCACGGTGGGCGACACGCGCCATCGCAAGATACATGCCGACCTCTGAGCATTCGCCATTAAAGTTGTCGCGAAGCCCCTGCAAAATTTCTTCATCGACTCCTTTTGCCACGCCAAGCACGTGCTCGGCAGCCCAAGTCATTTCGCCCTCTTCCTGTTTTTTAAACTTTTCACCGGGAACCCCGCATTGTGGACATTTTTCAGGAGGCTCGTCTCCCTCATAGACATATCCGCACACAGTACATACATATTTTGCCATATTATTTAATCTCCTTTTTTGTTATTTCAGGTACGCGCCCAACGCCCGTGCCTGATAGCCGCATCGCGCCAATAATGATTGATGTAAAGGCTATGATATCATTAATGATTTTTCTTGTCAATATATAATATGGAATAAATAAACTAAAAATGAAATTACAAGCTTTAATTTCAAACAGAATTTTTTAAGAATAAGCATCGGTGGCCTAGGTATAAAGCGAGATGAAACGAACATAAAAAAGGCCAGGCGACAAACGGCAAAAGGAGGCTTCGTTTAAAATGCAAGGATGGGAAAGCGGATAAAAAAGGAGCTTTTATTTAAGATTAACCCGCCTTAATTTGAAGGAACCCTAGCGATTATTTTTCCGGCAAATTCAGCAAAGTTTTGGGTTTGAAGGATAACTTTTCCCGGCCCCGTAAGTCTTGTGAGGAAGAGGCCCTCTCCGCCAAGAAAAACATTTTTAAAGCCTTTTACGGTTTCTATGTCGTATCTGACGCTTTTTTCAAAACCGACGATGTTGCCTGTGTCGACTCTAATCGTCTCACCCGGCGCCAGCTCCTTTATGACCTTGTCGCCGTCGATTTCTATAAATACCATGCCAATGCCTGAGATATCCTCAAGAATAAATCCTTCTCCGCCGAAAAAGCCGGCTGAAAATTTCTTTGTGAACGCCACAGACAGATTGACGCCCGGTTCCGCGCATAGAAACGCGCCCTTTTGGCATATAAGGCCGTTCGTTTTGCCGATATTTACAGGCAGAATCTCTCCGGCAACCGTCGAGGAAAAGGCGATAGACGCCCCTGGCCGCGTTGCGGTGTAATTTGCCATAAACAGCGATTCTCCGGCAAACATTCTGCTTACGCCTTTGAAAAGCCCGCCGTTTGTATTTGTGGACATTTCAATTCCGTCCGACATCCATGCCATGCCGCCTGATTGAGTGTACATAGCCTCGCCTGGCGCGTCAAAGACGACTTCCACCGCAGGCATTGTGTTTCCTACAAGTCGATATCTCATATCTCCTCCTTTTCCCGCGCGTTAAGAGGCGCGCAATCATAATGCCGTCTGCATTGACAGGATTTAAGCCCGCATTCAGTTTGCGGACGCGGTTAAACAACGCAGCGTACACAACATTTAACAACATATGACTAACAATGCAAAAATCATATCATATATTCATCGGTATGAAATATTGACTAAATAACGAAAATTAAAATTTAAAATTGGCATATATAACAAAGGTTAAATCGTCAATTTAAGGAACTTCTGCCCAAAATTTCTCTTGTTTTTGCGATTGCCAAAATTTTTAATTTCTCCGGAACAGCCTTGAGCGCCTTGTCAATTTTGCCGGGAATAATGACGTCCGCGCCATTTTCAAGTCCCTCTACCGCGTATTCCGCCACTTTTGTCGGCGACATGGCCCATGTAGGGGTTTTAAGTCCCTCCTTGTTGAAAAATTTTGTTTTTGTAGTTCCGGGACATAAGGTGGACACGGTCACTCCGTATTTTTTTGCTTCATAACGTATCGCCATGCTGTAGCTGTAAAGATACGCCTTGCTTGCGAAGTACGTGGAATTATATGGACCCGGCTGAAAGCTTCCTACGGATGCGACGTTTAAAATTTTTCCATTTCGTTTTTTGTACATGTCTTTTAAAAACAGCTTGCACAGCACTGTGGGAGAAATCATGTTAAGATAAAGCATTTTTACGTCTTTTTCCATGTCAATTTTTTCGGTCGGCCCGACGAGGCCATAACCGGCGTTGTTTATAAGAATGTTTATGTCGACTCCTATGTCCATCGCCTTTTTGTAAAGGCGGGCACCTGAGCCTTCCAGGCTTAAATCTTCGACTATATCATATATTTTAACATGAGGGAATCTTTCATTCATGCTCTTTTTTGCTTTGGACAGCCGGTTTTTTGAGGACGACGCCATGATTATGCCGTAGTTTTTTCTAGCAAGGACTCTTGCCATCGCAAGGCCTATCCCGCTTGTGGCGCCGGTTATCAGTGCGTATTTCATAAAAAATATCCTTTCCGATGGAGAAATTAGCGTAGAATAGTCGATAAAGTTTTACGCGAAGAATTCTTATGTAAAATTAAATAAACAGGCGGGGCAGGGCATGTGCCCGCCTCCGCCTGTTTTAAGGCCTTTGATTTGGAAAAGCGCAAACAGGCGCGTTATGCGCACGCTATTTGAGCGTAACTTTCGCGCCCTCGGCCTCGATCTTTGTCTTGATATCCTCGGCTTCTTCCTTTGACGCGCCCTCTTTGACGACTTTAGGGGCGCTGTCAACGATTTCCTTGGCTTCCTTTAAGCCTAAGCCGGTAATTTCGCGTACCGCTTTAATGACCTTAACCTTATTTGGACCTATCTCCGTAAGCTCGACGTCGAATTCGTCTTTCTCGGCGGCGGCATCAGCGCCCGCTCCCGCTCCGGCAGCGACGACTACGCCCGCCGATGCGGACACGCCAAACTCCTCTTCGCAAGCCTTGACCAAATCATTAAGCTCTAAAACTGTCATACCCTTAATTGCATCAATAAATTCCTGAGTAGTCATTTCTATATACCTCCATTGTTTCTTCTTCTTAACGCCCAAGCGTCAGTTAAAAACTAAAATGCCTTCATATGACGAATAAGAGGAGCCTATGCCTCTTCCGATGCGCCGTTTTTTTCGGCAATCTGCTTGATGACGCGCGCAAGATTCGCGATCGGAGACTGCATAGATCCAAGCAGCTTTGAAATAAGCTCATCCCTTGACGGTATGCTTGCGAGCGCTTTGACGCCGTTTGCGTCATAAAAGGCGCCCTCTACTACCGCTCCCTTAAATTTAAGGTTTTCGGCTTCTTTTGACATATCGTTTAGAATCCTTACGGGAGCCGTAGCGTCGTCTTTTGAAACGGCTATCGCGGACGGCCCGTCGAGCAGTTCGTCAAGCTGTGCGCAGTCGGTGCCTTCAAAGGCGCGTTTCATGAACGTGTTTTTGTAAACCTTATATTCGCATCCCGCTTCCCTAAGGCTTTTTCGCAGCCTTGTGTCCTGGTCGACTGAGAGTCCGCGGTAATCCACCAAAACCACGCTTGCCGCCCCGTCGATTTTTGTCTTAATCTCGTCGACTATCGGCTGTTTCAATTCAATCTTTGCCATGAGCAAAATCTCCTTTCCTGGGACAATCCCATAATTCACTGCACGCTGGAAAAAGGCGCGGCGCAAAATAAAAGCCTCCCCGCACGTGTGGACAGGGAGGCAAAAACTCCGTATAAAATGGCCTTAGAAGCGCATTTTCCTCGGCAGGCGCTTGTCCTTACGTCGGTTTGCCGACGCCTGCTGTCTATGGCAGTGCGGCTTGCTTTTGCAAGACCATCGAAAACGATACCATAATTTAAGTGCCGCGTCAAGGGCGTCGCCTTCTTAGAGTATAATTTTCATTGGCAAAAATAAAAGGAAGAGGCCAAAGCCCCTTC
>CAZTVO010000094.1:6158-7468 GCA_964617075.1 uncultured Jutongia sp. | reverse complement strand
TTTTGTTCATCCAAAGCAAAGGCTGCCATCCCGAAAAACCAGGACGCGCGCCTTTATGCTCCAAGCATTCTTGAAATCATGTTCTCCTGCTGATCCCTTTGCTGCGTAATCAGAAAATACTGATATTGCTGAAGCACGTTGCGCTTGTCCCTCTCGGTAACGTAATTCTCAACGTCCTCGTCCGTAAGATTGCTGTACGAAGACGTAAGATTCTCGGACGTAATCCTGCCCGCGCCTATGCTAAAGTCCAAGGCGCTGCTTTGCGCTCCAAGAGAACTTCTCGCGCCGTTCACCATGCTGATGGCGTCGTCAAGTTTTGAAATGTCAAAATCTCCGGTAACGTCATAATCCGCGATGCCAAGCGCATCCAAAGTCGCGTCGGCAGTGTGGATTTCCATGCCGCCGCCCTCTGGATTGAGCGCGAGATGCATATCGGCCATGCTTCCATCCAAAAGATTTTTGGTGTTGAACTGCGTATTCTTAGATACGTCGGAAATATGCTGCTTTAGCTGCTCAATCTCCTCCTGCATCATCTGCCTGTCCGAATCGGAGTAGATCGCGGTGCTTGAAGCCTGGACGCTAAGCTCCCTCATACGCTGCAGGCTGTCGGAAATATTCGAAAGGGCGCCGTCCGAAGTATTTATCAGACCCTGTCCGTCAACGCCGTTTCTGGCGCCCTGGTCGTATCCCTTCATCTGAGCCAGAAGCTTTTCGGCTATAGCGGCCCCGGCCGGATTATCCGCAACCTTCTTTTTCAAATCCGCGCCAAACCTGCTGTGGCTGTTCACTTGATGCCAATCGTGATGATAATTGGCTGACGATGAAATAGCAATGCTCATAAGTATCACCTCTTTTCGTACATAGCAAAAACGTTACATGGCTCCACTCAGCATGGCCGCGGTCCAAAACCCGCTGCCACCCTTATTATAATTCAGATTTTGACAAAAAGTCAATATCCCCGCGCCGTGCCGATTCATATCGCGATGCCTGATTTTATGTACGCCTCCGCGATATCCAAATCACGCGGATATGTTATCTTTATATTATATGCCTCGCCTTTTACCAGCGCCGGCCTCACTCCATTTTTTACAAGTATTCCAGAAGCGTCGGTAAGTCCTTCCCTCTCTTTTTCGTCAAGCGCGGCATACATGTCAAGAAGCTGCATTGCGTAGAAAGTCTGCGGCGTCTGACATTGATAGACCCCCGACCTGTCTATGAAGCCATCGACAAAATCGCCGTCCGGACAAAAAAGCATCGTGTCCACGGCGGGAACCGCCGTGGTCGCGGCGCCGTATTTTACTGTTTTTTTA
>CAZTVO010000094.1:0-6148 GCA_964617075.1 uncultured Jutongia sp. | reverse complement strand
ATCAATAATGCGAAAATTTACAAACGGCCTCGCCGCGTCATGCGTTGCAACGATGGCGTCACGGTCAAGCAGTCCCATGCCGCCAATATGCCCAATGCCCCTCATGATGGTTTCATTGCGGCTTTCGCCGCCCTCAATCACGTCTACGCCGCCCTCGTATTTTCGCATATGCCTATGGACGAGCTCACGAGCGTAGTCAAGCCATTCGTCTGGACACAGGGCGATGACGCGCTCAAACTTTCCGTATGCGCAGAACTTTTCAAGAGTATGTATTATTATGGGTCTGCCGCCAATCTCCAAAAACTGCTTCGGCATCTCCCTTCCCATGCGGCTTCCAACACCGCCCGCAAGTACGAGAGCAAAAAGCACCATAGCCATTCACGCCTCCACAGACTGAACAAAATATCGTAAAGCGGGCGCCTTCTATATTTTGTTTTGGTTTATATAATTTATTAGACCTCCGTCTTCTATTATCTTCTGCATAAAAGGCGGAAAAGCCTGTCCCTTATATTCAGTTCCCTTTGTCGTGTCGCGAATCGATCCGCTGTCGAAGTCTATCTCGACCTCATCGCCCATCTCAATCTCCCTCGCAGCTTCAGGACACTCTATTATCGGCAGACCTATGTTAATCGCGTTGCGATAAAAAATCCTCGCGAACGTCTCGGCAATCACGCAGCTTATGCCCGACGCCTTTATCGCTATGGGCGCGTGTTCACGCGACGATCCGCAGCCGAAATTTTTATTGGCTACAATCACGTCGCCCTTTTTAACCCTGCGCGAAAAATCCGGATCTATGTCCTCCATGCAGCTTTTGGCAAGCTCCGCCGGATCGGAGGAGTTTAAATATCTTGCCGGTATTATCACGTCCGTATCTACATTGTCTCCATATTTGTGAACTGTGCCACATGCCTTCATGACAAACCTCTCCTATCTCTAGTGATGTCAACAATCCGCCGGCGCGCCAAATTTTGTCGAATAATCCGTATGCCGCGGCCCGCCTAAAAAGACAAAGCCTACATAAATTCCGACGGCTGCGATATTTTCCCCGTGACCGCGCTTGCCGCCGCCACGGCGGGGCCCGCAAGATAGACCTCGGAATCGACGTGGCCCATGCGGCCGACAAAATTGCGGTTCGTAGTAGAAACCGCCCTCTCCCCCTCCGCTAGTATGCCCATGTATCCTCCCAGGCACGGGCCGCACGTCGGAGTGCTCACAACCGCCCCCGCCTCTACAAATATTTTCACAAGGCCCTCTTCCACTGCCCGCAGGTATATCTCCTGCGTGGCGGGTATTATAATCGTCCTGACTCCATCCGCGACTTTTCGCCCCTCAAGAATACGGGCCGCCGTCCTCAAATCCCCCATGCGGCCGTTGGTGCATGATCCTATAACCACCTGGTCAATCTTTACATCGCCCACCTCGGAGACCGTCCTTGTATTCTCGGGAAGATGCGGAAACGCCACCGTAGGCTCAAGCGCGCTCAAATCTATTACATATTCCGCGTCATAGACGGCGTCGTCGTCCGCCTCGTATACCGTATATTTCTTTTTTGAATGCTCTTCCATGTACGCTGCGGTTTTTTCGTCCACAGGAAATATTCCATTCTTCGCTCCCGCTTCGATAGCCATATTGGCGATTGTAAACCGATCGTCCATCGAAAGGCTCGCGACCCCGTCGCCCGTAAATTCCAAAGAACGGTACAGCGCGCCGTCCACGCCAATCATCCCTATAAGATGAAGTATAACGTCTTTGCCGCCCACCCACTCTGGGGGCTTTCCCGTCAAAACAACCTTTATGGCGGACGGAACCTTAAACCACGCCTGTCCCGTAATCATGCCGCAGCCCATGTCCGTGCTTCCGACGCCCGTTGAAAACGCGCCTAAGGCGCCGTATGTGCACGTATGCGAATCGGCTCCTATGCAGACCTCGCCCGCGACTATAAGCCCTTTTTCCGGAAGAAGCGCGTGCTCGATTCCCATCTGTCCGACCTCAAAATAATTCGTGATATCGTGGGCCTTCGCGTACTCGCGGACGCATTTGCAATGCTGCGCCGATTTTATATCTTTATTTGGCGCAAAATGATCCGGCACCAGTACAACCTTGTCCTTGTCAAATACGGTCTTTTTTTTGAGTTTTTCCACCTCGCGGATGGCAACGGGACCTGTTATGTCGTTGGCAAGTACCAAGTCAAGATCGGCTTCAATAAGCTGTCCCGCCTCTACAAAAGGCAGTCCGGCATGGGCGGCCAGAATTTTTTGCGTCATCGTCATTCCCATCTGCATACCCTCCATATCTTCGTCCATCGTCTGGCTTTATATTATTCCATGAAATAAAAAAAGTCAAATGCGCCCGAGCGCAATTTGACTCCTTTTATAGACCGCAAACGGCAAGGCCGCCCCCGCCCCGCCGTCATCCTTTTAACGTCGCGCTTATCCTTCCATGTTCCATTTCATGGACGTCGTCGCAAAGAAGCTCGATGTCCTCCGCGGAATGCGACGTAAGAAGGATCGTCTTTCCTTCTTCCCTCAAGTTTAGCAGATACGACCTCATTTCAGCCACGCCCTCTTTGTCAAGACCGTTAAACGGCTCATCCAAAACCAAAAGCCTGGGATCTTCCATAATGGCCTGCGCCAGCCCAAGCCTCTGTCGCATGCCCAGACTGTATTTATTTACGTGTCGCTTTAATTTTGGATCAAGTCCAACTGTTTCCATCGCCTGATATATCTTATTTTTATCGACCTTATGATTCAGCCCCATCAAAATCTTTAAATTGCGATAGCCGCTATAATATGGAATAAAAGACGGCGTCTCGATAATAACTCCCGTCTCCTCGGGAAAATCGACGTCCTTGCCTATTTTCTTTCCCTCGACAAAAACATTTCCGCTGCTTGGACTCACAAAACCGCATATGCACTTCAAAAGCATGGATTTGCCAGATCCGTTGCGTCCAATCAAGCCATGAATCTTGCCGGCCTCAAACGAAACGCTTACGTCATTAAGTATCTCCGTTTTTTTAAGCTTCAGAAAAAGATTCTCAACCGTTATACAATCCATTTAGGCACCTCGCTAATCCATTTCCTCCTGATTCATAAAATTTCTCCTATGATTGAAACTCACAGACGCCGCAAACAGCACGCAGATTCCCACAACAAAGTAAATCAGGCTTCCCGTCACCGGAAACACTATTTCCCTAAAAAATTGTGTATAATGTGCCCTAAGCAGACTATGCGCCATTGGAAAAATAAACCTGTATTTTGAATTGACGGCACAAAATCCCGTCCCCGCGGCAGCTATGACCATATCCAGAATAATGCCAAGATTTTTTCTCCCTAAAATCGAAACGAGCAGCAGAATCGCCAGCAAAAAAAACAGATAAAGACTCATAAGAACCGAACCCATAACCGCAGCGTATCCCGGCGACATATGGTAATAAAGTTCCGGCGGGATGCTTCTTGTCCCCGCGTTTTGAGAAAGCTCGGGAAACATCCTGCCAAAGTCCAAAACGGTTTCGCTCCACTCGGCGCCCCACCGCCCTTTTCCCAAAACCGGAACAATCGACCCAAACAAGATTACAAGCAGATACGTCGTTATGGAGAGCAGAAAATAGACGACCTGCCCCCATAGCCAATTCCCCTTCCCGACCCTTTTCACGACAAAAAGCGTATTTCCGTCAAATCTCGGAAAATCAGACATAAGCGTCAAAAAAACAGCCGGAACAATTAAGGACATCATATTGGAGTTCATCATCGCGATAAATGGCTCAAGATAATTGATCTTTTCTTCCATCATCGCCGCGTTTTCCAACAATGGAACGGTAGCAAACTGATACCCAAATATCAAAACCGTCGGCACAATGACAACCCTGGGGTCAAAAATGAGCTTGAGATATTCAGACTTCCCCACCTGCCATATCTGCTTAATTCTATGACTAAACCTCACCTCTTTTTCCCCTCTCGTCCATAATTATGTAAAACAAAAGCGCAAACCCGACTCCTTCCGACGCGTGTACCGCCAGGGACGCGGCCGGATTTTCAATCCAGTACAAACTGGCAAGGCTTGCCGTTTCCCAATATGTGCCCATTGTCATCTTGTCATATAAATAGATAAGCACAAACGGAATACAGCATGTTACATATCTATTTTCCAAAAAAGACGACAAAAACAACGCGGGAGTGCCAACAAACGCGCCATACAAAAACAGTGGGAGAAGCTGACGGGCCAGCTCCTTAAATATAACTCCAAAACCGACAGCATCGCCGTCTAAACTCGAGAAAAGGAAAAAAACCGCCGCGTAATAAAGCGCGTATCCAAAAAACACGACAAGGCCAGACGAAGCCAGACAGTCGAAAATATACATAATCAAATATTTTTTTCTGCCAATTCTGCTCATCATGAAAGACGCGTAGCTTTTAGTCCTCTCTGCCCAAAACATGTTTAAAAATGGAAACACGGCTACGAATGGCAAAAACATCCTGGCACACATGCCAAGCGGCATCTGCAGTATTCTCATAAACGTAATTCCGTTTTTGGCCGCAAACTCCTGTCGGCGCTCCATAAGAATCAATTCAAGCACGGAATACTCTCTTCCATAATCGTCGCCGAAGCAAATTGTCGTTGAGCCAATGAACGCGACAACAACGACGCACATAAAAAATAGTCTTTTCGACAGCCTTCTCATACCCGCGTTGCCTCATCCTTTTCTTTAGTAATTCTTTATATAATCTACGGCCCCGTCTTTGCAGTCGACAAGCGCAAACTCCTCCTGCCCTTGGTCTTCGGCAAAATAAAAGACCCAACACGGCCTGGCCTCATACCTGCTTCCCCCCGGAAAACTGCCTTGATATTCAGGCTTATCCTCCCGCGGCAATTCGACGAAGCGGTAGCTTAACGCAATTTTTCTTATAGAATTCATATGATACCCCGCCATCTTGTCTTCTAAAAGCCGAAGCGCGCTCTTTAAAGACACTATGGTCTTAAGCTCTTCCGATTCGCCTTCCTTTTCTACGATGCCCCCCTGTGAAAGAAATGTTTCCGCCTCTTTGCACGACGCGACGACGATTCCATCATCAGCCCAGTCAAGATACTGCACGGAAAGCGGCTCATCGTTTGGGCGCTTAATCGTCCGATTTTCCGTAAGTATGTTGACCCCCTTGTAGCATTTTTCAAATAAAAAATAAAGCACATATTTTCCATCCGCGATGGTGGACGGACAGATGTATACCCTGCGCGGGCGGCTCTCAAGATCCTGTGGAACAGCCTTTTCCCACTTGGCGGCCATCCGCTCTGCCAGCCGCAACGCGTCGCTTAGCATTATATCTCCGTCCCTTAGGGAAATCTTTCTATCTGAATAATCGCGGTCTAGATATACCGTCTCCACATCGGGCGAATCAGAATCATATTCCTGCGCTTCTTTTCTCCTTACATAGTTAATGAACCCCTGGTTGCCCAAAAGCAGCATCTCGCCGGTTTTTTTGTTCACATACTCTGGCCCCGGAGGAGACGTCTTTGGATTCTTCTCATAATATTTTTCATCCCACCTCTTTTTAGGCACAAACTCAGCGTCAATCGCGCTCTCATAATCAAGGATGTCGTCCGACTGCACAAAATTAAATATCCCAATCTCCTCCGGCTTCTCTAACTTTATGCCGTCTTCAAATGACAAATTTTCATAATCTTCCTGCAGGGCCTCGTCCCACTCGTCCCAAATCTCGTCAAGAGTCTGCATCTGGACAGGATCTTCTGTCTGCATCTGGACAGAACCTCCAGTTTGGACAAGATCTTTGCCCTCGTCTCCTCTATTGGACTCCGGCTCCAGCCCAGAGCACGACGACAGGACGCACGCGGCAAGAAGGACGGACGGCAGAAACGCAAAGCTTTCCCTCTTCATTTATAGAACACCTCCCAAAATCCCATATACCGGCCTTAACGCGTTTACTGCTTCACCACGCCCGAAGCGGTAAAATACCCGCATCCATAGTAGTTTTTCAAGGACACTTCTACTACCACACTTGTACCAGCTTTCGGAATAGTCGATCCTACAAACACCAGGTGCTCCGTGCAGGCCGACGTGAAATTCTTGGGGTAGTCTCGAATTTAGTGCCTACAGCCTGCACATATCCGCCAGTCTGACCTAGGGAAAAATCCGTCA
>CAZTVO010000093.1:0-7507 GCA_964617075.1 uncultured Jutongia sp. | reverse complement strand
GACGGCGACGGCGCCAAAGACAATTTCGTATCAAAAAAGAGCGCCGCTTTTTACGCGTCGCTTTACAAAAGGGACGGCCTTTCAGGCGGCCATATAATAATCTTAAATTCGAGGGACAGCAGGTTTTATGAAGACGACGTATATCAGGCGCGGGAGGCCCTCGCGGCTTTTTGCGGCGGAATGCAGATAGGCGGGGGAATAAACGCGGACAACGCGCGTGACTTTCTGGATATGGGAGCCTCGCATGTAATCGTTACGTCGTACGTTTTTAGGGACGGCGTCATCGATTATGACAGGCTAAGGAACATATCCTCCATAGTGGGGAAAAAAAGGCTTGTGCTGGACGTGAGCTGCCGCGCTGCGGACGGGACGTACCGCGTAGTGGCCGACAGGTGGCAAAGCGTGACAAAGGAAGAGCTAAGCGCCGACCTGCTTGGCAGGCTTGGCGCGTATTGCGACGAGTTTTTGGTGCACGCGGCCGACGTCGAGGGAAAAGTCGGCGGAGTTGAAAAAAACGTAATAAAGATTTTGGGGGAGTGCGGTGCCGACGCGAAAATTACATACGCCGGCGGGATTCGCTCCATGCAAGATATAGAGCTTATAAAGGAATATGGAAAAGGCAGGGTGGACTTTACCATAGGCAGCGCGCTTGACCTTTTTGGAGGGCGCATGCCATATGAAAAGATTAAAAAAATGGCGTGAATAGTTTCAGGCGGCCGAAACTTTTAACGTCCGGCCGCCTGTGGTTTACTTGCCCATTTTTAACTTAAGAACCCTTAGCTCCTCCTCGAGTTTTTTCTTTACCTCAAAAGCCTTTGTGCTTTGCGCGGGAGTCGAGTTTACAAGATTTCCGTACTGCAGAAACATCGAGCAGAATTCTATTTTTTGCTTTAATTCTTTTTCTTCTCTTTCTAATTTATCCATATGGCAGGCCCCCAATCCGATGCGTGATTTTATTGATGTATCGTCCATTATACATCCAATATTTTGATAATTCAATATAGAACGGCCAATTTAAAGGTTTGTAAAAAAAAGTATTCTGGCCGCGGCTTTTACTCTTTGATTTTTGAAAGGAATTGAAATGGAAGATAAAAGAAGCGCGAATAAAAGGGGCGCGGGATTCGGAGGCGCGGGCTGGCAAAGGCTTGACAATACAGCTAACATCTTTCCGGCAATCGCCACGCAGACGATGACGAACGTATACAGGATATCGGCCGTGCTTGACGAGGATGTGGACGGGGAGCTTTTGCAGGAGGCGCTTGACGAGGTTTTGCCGCTGTTTGACGCGTTTAACGTAAGGATGAGAAAGGGAGTTTTTTGGAATTATTTTGAGACAAATCAGAAAGAGGCGCCGCGCGTAATAATTGAGGACGATTATCCGTGCAGGTATATAGAGCCTTACGAAAACAACAGCTATCTGTTTAGGGTGACTTATTACAGAACAAGGATAAACCTTGAGGTGTTTCACGCGCTCGCCGACGGCATGGGCGGATTTAATTTTTTGCGGGAGCTTGTCTACTGCTACCTTCGCCTAAGGCATCCCGATATCGCGCGCGCGGCGCGCGCGGGCCTATCCGACGCGACGTCCTTAAATACGGAGGACGGCTATCTAAAAAATTATAAAAAAATGCGCGCCAAAGGATATAAGACTGCCAGAGCCGTAGAGGTAAAAGGAGGGAAGCTAAAGGACGGCGCTTTTGGGGTAATGCATGGATATATGTCCGTGGAAGAGCTAAAAAACGTATGCAAAAAATACGGCGTTACCATAAACGAATATCTCGTGGGACTTATGGCGTATTCCATTTACGCGGAATATCTTCGCGGACAGGCGTCCTTAAAGCCGATAGCCGTGTGCGTGCCGGTAAATTTGCGCCCCTATTTTGATTCCATGACAACGAGGAAATTTTTTGTAATGGTAAGCGCGTCGTTTGTGCCCCAAAAAGACGGCCTCGCTTTTAGCGACGTACTGAATGAGGTCGTAAAAAATTTAAGAAGCCAGATAAACAAGGAGCATCTTGAGGAAATTTTTTCGTACAACGTTTCCAATCAAAAAAATATACTGCTCCGTCCCGTGCCATTTTTTATCAAAAGCATGGCCATGAAGCTTGTATACGCCTCCTCCGCGAGGGCCTGCACGACTACGCTTACAAATGTGGGAAAAATAGAAATGGAAGAGCCGTATAAGGAGCGCGTAAAGCGCTTCTGCGCCATGATTTCCGTGTCTAAGGGACAGAATATAAAAGGAGCCGTCTGCTCCTATAACGGGGAGCTTTCGTTTACTTTTTCATCAATACTTTCGGACGCGTCCATACAGAGGAGGTTTTTTTCCACGCTCGCAAAGGAGGGCGTGGACGTAGTCGTTGAAAGCAACGGGGTGTATTATGACTAAAGAGGATAAAGAAAAGGAACGCGCCCTAAAGTGCGAAAGATGCGGCGTGTACGTCGCGGACGCGGCCATAAGCTGCCCGCTTTGCGGCATGGTTCTTTCGGGCGGCGCGCCTGGAAATGAAAATATGTATCCAGACGTGGGCGGAGGGACAAAGCTTTTTAGGCGCGTCATAAATATGATAAGCTGTCTCGCGGCTGTACTCGAGATTGTACTTATAGCAATAAATTATTATAATTATGACGGCGTGAAGTGGTCCGCGATAACGGGCGGCGCCATATGCTATCTCATATTGACGCTTCGGTACCGAAGAAGCAGGAACGGGCATATTAAAAAAATTTTCGTGCAGATGCTTGGCGCGGTCGCGCTAATCGTTTTAATCGATTTTGTCATGGGCTGGAGCGGGTTTTCGATTAGCGTCGGCATTCCCGCTATCGCGCTTCTGATGGATTTTGTCATTATTGCCTGCATGGCGGCGGACCGCGGATATTGGCACAATTATCTGCTTATGCAGCTGTTCGTGCTTATTTTAAGCGCCGCGCGTCTCCTTTTGTGCTTTTTTGGCGTTGGGGCAAAAGCCTTATCATGGACGGCCTTCGCGGCGTCGGCCGCGCTTTTCGCTTCATGCTTTGCTATAGGCGGCGGGAAGGCAAAAAACGAGCTTAGCAGAAAATTTCACGTGTAGGGAGGGCAAAAGGAGGATGAATGACAAAATCAGCGCAAAGTCGAAAATAGTTAAGGAGCTGATAAATATAGCGACGTCCGAACATTTGATAGGGCCCGGCATAAAAAAGGGGACGTTTAGGCGAAGGCTTGTCGAGCCTGAATGGAGGTGCCCCGACGGATATTCGCTCTTAAAGCTTAGGATGAAAAAATTTGAAATGGAGATGCTTACGCCTCCAAAGGTCGACTCTGGCCACGTGTTGCTGCAGCTGCACGGCGGGGGATATATAGGAAAGCTAAGAAACGTATACAGAAGCTTCGCGAAGCGCTACAGCGACATGAGGGGCGGCATGAAGGTGCTGACGATAGACTACCGCGTGGCGCCCGAAAATCCGTATCCGGCCGCGCTTAAAGACGCGCTTGATTCATACATGTGGCTGCTTGGTTTAGGGTATGGCGGCAAGGACATAATAGTCGCGGGGGATTCGGCGGGAGGCGGGCTTGCCCTCTCGCTAAGCGAATATCTGCGCAACCATTCCATGGAGCTTCCCGCCGCGCTGGTGTTAATGTCGCCGTGGACCGATTTGACCGCGTCCGGCTCGTCGTATGAGGACAACTATAAAAATGACCCGATGTTTGGCAACACGCGCGAAAGCATGATATACAACGGGGAGTACGTCGGCTCAAACGAGCCGGACAATCCTTATATTTCCCCGCTTTTCGGGGATTTTTCAGGACTTCCGCCAATGCTTTATCAGGTCGGCAGCGCCGAAATGCTTTTAAGCGATTCCGTCGACGCCGCGAAAAAGGCGAAAGACGCGGGATGTCAGGTAAAGATAAGCGTATATGAGGGAATGTTTCACGTATTTCAAATGGCGCTGGACAGGCTGCCAGAATCGAGGCAGGCATGGGAAGAGGCGAGGGAATTTGTGGAGTCGGTGGGGAGGGCTTAATAGTCGTCCAAAAAATGGTGCTTCTCGCCGTCTTTTTTGTAGGCGATTACAGCTTCCAAATTTACGTTTTCCACGCTTTTAAATATATTGCTTTCAATGATGGGATCTTTTTGCGC
Organism: uncultured Jutongia sp.; assembly: GCA_964617075.1. Classification (GTDB taxonomy): domain Bacteria; phylum Bacillota; class Clostridia; order Lachnospirales; family Lachnospiraceae; genus Butyribacter. Next base: position 3,389 of record CAZTVO010000093.1, on the reverse strand, counting down.
GAGGCTTTTTATAAGCTCTTTTACCTCGGCGCGCTTGGAGCCGCTTCCGCCGCATAGGGCCGCGTTTTCGGTAAAGCGGCACGCGCACCGCAGGAAGCTCAGGCCGTTGTACTGCGCCCAGCGTATAATCGACTCCTCGCGTATCAGATACATCGGGCGTATCAGTTCCATGCCGCAAAAATTCGCGCTGTGAAGCTTTGGCATCATTGTCTGCGTCTGGCCGCTGTAAAGCACGCTCATAAGTATCGTCTCTATTACGTCGTCATAGTGGTGTCCCAGCGCGATTTTGTTGCAGCCAAGCTGCGCGGCCTTTGAGTACAGGTGTCCGCGCCTCATCCTCGCGCACAGATAGCACGGCGAGTCGTCTTCGTTTGCCACTATCTCAAATATGTCGGAATCAAATACCGTTATAGGCACGCCAAGAAGGCGGGCGTTGTTTAATATGGCGTCGCGGTTTGCCTCGCTGTATCCGGGATCCATCACTAAAAAGACTGTCTCGAAGTTTTTTTTGCCGTGCCTTTCAAGCTCTTGAAACAGCTTCGCCATAAGCATCGAGTCCTTGCCGCCCGATATGCATACGGCTATTTTGTCGCCGTCGCTTATAAGCTCGTATTTGTTGATGGCCTTGGTGAACTTGCGCCATATTTCCTTTCGGAATTTTTTAATGATGCTTCGTTCAGCGTCCGCCTTTATTTTCTCTTCGCGTCCGTCTTTTTTTATTTCAGCGCCAGTTTTGGTCTGCATTTTTTGTTTACGCTCCCTTAAAGAACTTGTGCGGCCGTTTTTGTCAAATCCTTTACGACCTCTCCGGCCATTATAAGCCCCGCGACCGGCGGCACGAACGCGTTCGATCCGGGAATGTCCCTTCTTTCGGTGCATTTGCGCTTCGCATCGGGAGGGCATATGCAGCCGCTCCTGCAGCTTATCGACATGTCCTCTATGGGTCTCGTGGGCTTTTCTTTAGAATAAACGACCTTTAGCCGTTTTATATTTCTTTTCTTAAGCTCCCTGCGCATAGTTCTTGCGAGCGGACATACGGAAGTTTCGTAAATGTCGGCCACTTCAAAGGCCGACGGGTCGAGCTTGTTGCCGGCGCCCATGCTGCTTATGATGGAAACGCCCGCCGCCTGCGACCTGACCGCCAGCTCTATTTTCGCGGAAACGGTATCTACCGCGTCTACTACGTACGAATAAGACGAAAAATCAAATTCGTCTCCTGTCTCGGGCAGAAAAAAGCATTTGCGGACCGTGACTTTGGCGTCGGGATTTATGTCCAGTATCCTTTCTTTCATAACGTCGGCCTTGTACATGCCTACGGTTTTTCTGGTGGCCACGATCTGCCTGTTTAAGTTCGTAAGGCATATCTTGTCGTCGTCTATTAAATCGATGGCGCCGATTCCGCTTCTGGCAAGAGCCTCCGCGGCATATCCTCCTACGCCGCCTATTCCAAAGACGGCGACCCGCGCGGCGCCAAGCGCCTCCATGGCGTCCGCGCCCAAAAGAAGTTCGGTTCTTGAAAACTGGTTAAGCATCGCGCGCCTCCGTCATATGCCCGCCGCGTCCGGCAGCGTTTCGTTCATGCTTCCCGTCCTGTAGCCGTCTAGGTCAAGCGCGACGTAGGCGAATCCGTACTCTTTAAACCTCGCGCTGATTTTTTCACGTATTCCGTTTTCGGCTATCCTGCGTATTTCCGCGGGCGCCACTTCTATCCTCGCTATGTCGCCGTGTATGCGCACCCTTACCTGATGAAATCCCAAATCAAGCAGCAGCTGCTCCGCCTTGTCCACCATCGCGAGCTTTTTTTCGTTTATGGCCTCTCCATACGGAAAGCGCGAAGAAAGGCACGCGAAAGACTGCTTGTTCCACGTCGGAAGTCCAAGCTGCTTTGACAGTTCCCTGATTTCGCTTTTATATAATCCCGCTTCCCTAAGCGGGCTTTTTACGCCGAGTTCCCGCACAGCCTCAAGGCCCGGTCTGTAGTCGCCCGTGTCGTCCATGTTTGAGCCTTCCGCCACGTTTGCGATGCCGTTTTCTCTGGCTATCGCCCATATTTTCTCAAAAAGCTCCCTCTTGCACAGGTAGCAGCGGTTTGGCGGATTCTGCCTAAATCCTTTTATGTTAAGCTCCTCTGACTCGCATATTATGTGCCTTATGCCGTTTTCGCCGCAGAATTTTTTTGCGGCGTTTAGTTCCCTTTCGGGAAACGAGCACGAGCTTGCCGTTACGGCCACTACGTTTTCTCCTAAAGCGTCGCGGGCGGCTCTTAGCAAAAAAGTCGAGTCGACGCCGCCGGAAAAGGCGACGGCCACGCTTTCAAGCCTTTTTAAGGATTCTTTTAGATTGAAAAATTTTTCTTGAACGTCCAATTCATTTTCCTTTCTGAAACTGCAGACAGTTAAGGTTTTTCACTCTTCACGCTTTTTTATGTATCCATTTTATGTGCGGCGCCGTAAAATGTCAATATTGCCTTTTTGATAAGCGGCTGTTAAAGAAACGCGTGAAATTTTTCGATAAATACAGCGTGTTTTTTTATACGGATTTTGGGAGGGCGCGGCGTATGGCTGAAATCATTAAATCGATAATATTTGGGATAGTGGAGGGTATAACTGAATGGCTTCCGGTAAGCAGCACGGGCCACATGATTCTTTTAAACGAGTTTATAAAATTTGACGCCGGGGACGACTTCATGGAAATGTATCTTGTGGCGGTGCAGCTTGGAGCCATCATGGCCGTAGTCATATTGTACTGGAAAAGCCTGTGGCCGTTTTCTTTAAAGCCCGTTAAAAAAGACGCGGGAGGCGCGCGTCATATAAAAACTGACATAGCGGCAATGTGGGTAAAGATTGTCGTCGCGTGCGTGCCGGCCGCCGTTTTGGAGCTTGTTGCGGGCGATAAGATTGAAGAGTTGTTTTATAATTATAGAGTAGTCGCCGCAATGCTTATTCTTGTTGGAATTTTATTTATAATCATGGAAAACGGAAACAAAAAAAGGGAGCCGTCCGTTAGAAAAATAGAGGACATCTCCTACAAAAACGCGTTTTTAATAGGCTTGTTCCAGCTTGTCGCCGCCGTCTTTCCGGGTACTTCCAGATCCGGCGCGACGATAATAGGAGGTCTTGCGCTTGGCCTGTCAAGGACCGCGGCGGCCGAGTTTACATTTTACCTGGCCGTGCCCGTCATGTTTGGCGCGAGCCTCATAAAGATGCTTGATTTTGGCGCCGCCTTCACCATGTCCGCGGCGGCCGTGCTCCTGTCCGGCATGGCGTCCGCCTTTATAGTGTCGCTTATAGTCATCAAGTTTTTTATGGGATATATAAAAAACCATTTCATTTAGATAATTGTGTGGTACAGAATCGCGCAGGGAGCGCTTGAGACGGTCTTTTTTTAAA
>CAZTVO010000092.1:0-7595 GCA_964617075.1 uncultured Jutongia sp. | reverse complement strand
ATCATGGCGATGTGGAGCCTGAAAGCTTGATTGCGTGTATAGTGCAGGCGGCGGATACTATCTCGGCGGCCCGTCCAGGCGCGCGCCGGGAAACTTTAGAGACATATACAAACAGATTGAAACAATTAGAAGATATTTCCAACAGCTTTAAAGGCGTTGACAAATCGTTTGCAATTCAGGCAGGGCGTGAAGTTAGAGTCATGGTTGTGCCTGAAAAGATATCAGATGACGACATGGTTATTCTTGCCAGGGATATTTCCAAGAGGATAGAAGACGAGTTGAAATATCCCGGACAGATTAAGATCAATGTTATCAGGGAATCCAGAGTTACGGAGTATGCTAAATAGACACAATACTGTAAGCGAAAAAAGAGCCATCTATTGCGGATGGCTCTTTTGCCGTAAATTTTTGTTTGTTGTTTAAAATTAGGGAGCGTGCTTAAAATGGTAATAATCCGTCAAAGCGCGCGCGGCGAGGAAAAAAGCGCGGTGCCAAAAGACGCTTCTTTTTTCAGTCAAGGCGGCCGTGCCATGGAAAACGGCAAGGATTTTGGCATAGCGGTCGATATAGGGACCACCACGGTCGCGATGAGCCTTTTTTCGCTTGGCAGGGCAAAATGCCTAAAAAGCGTCGCGCGTACAAATGAGCAGTCAAGGCTTGGCGCGGACGTGATGACGCGCATAATGAACGCGAAAATGGGCAGAGGCCAAATTTTGCACGATATCGCGACAGGCCAGATTGAAGATATGGCCGACGAGATCCGCGGGGGAATATGCGGCCGCGAAGATATTGTGAAGATGACGGTAGTCGGCAATCCTACCATGTGCCACCTGTTTTTGAACGAGGACGTCGGCGGACTTGCCGGAGCGCCGTTTAAGGCGGCATACGAGGGAAGCGTTAAGACGCTTGGAAAAAACATCGGACTGAAAAAATACGAAAACATCGAAATATACGTAGTTTCCGGCGTGTCCGCCCACGTCGGCGCGGACGCTGTTTGCGTGCTTTGCGACAGGCAGATTTTTAAGCCCGACGCCGTACAGCTTGCGGTAGACATAGGCACCAACGCCGAGATACTTCTTAACTGCATGGGACATATAACGGCCTGTTCGGCCGCCGCGGGGCCGGCTTTTGAGGGCGGCGGAATAAAGTGCGGCATGAGGGCGGACGCCGGAGCCGTGAATGGATTAAAAATAAATAAGGCGAATGGAAATATCGTGCTTGACGTAATTGACGGCGAGGCGCCCAGGGGGCTTTGCGGCTCGGGGCTTGCGGACGCGGTTTCACAGCTTTTAAGGATAGGAGTATTAAAGCCGGATGGATACCTTATGGGAAAAGACGAGGCGCGGTCGCTCGGACTTAACGAAAACATTAAAGCTTGTCTTGAGCCGTGCGGGGACGGCAATCAATTCGCGATTTATGGCGGCAAAGAAAAAAAAATAGCCATAACCCAGAAGGATATAAGAAACGTGCAGCTTGCGAGCGCCGCCATACATGCTGGAATAGAGCTCCTTCTTGAAAAGGCCGGCGTCTCGCCTGACGCGGTTGACGAGATGCACATAGCGGGAGCGTTCGGAGGTTTTCTTCATGTACGGTCAGCGATGTCGTTCGGACTTTATCCTTCCATAGACGAAAAAAAGATCAAATTCGCCGGAAACGCTGCCGGAAGCGGCGCGGGGCGGGTGCTGCTTGACATGAATTTTAGAATGCTTACGGAAAAGTACGCGAAAAAGATAAGCCACGTTGAGCTGGCGCAGGAAAAAGGGTTTCAAGCAAAATTTTTAAATGCAATGGAATTGAAACCGTGGTAGAATAGTAGACGGACATAAAAATTTTATCAATTAGGCGGCCCGCCCGCGGAATTTTTCGCGGCGCGGCGCGGAAAACGAGGATTGCGATGAAATTAGGATTTATTGGCGCGGGGAATATGGCAAGGGCTATAATTGGCGGGGTTTTGCGCGCGCGGATAGTGGATAAGGGCGAGATAATCGCCGCGGATCCGTCTGCCGACGCTTTAGACGCCGTCAAGCGGGAGTATGGCATAAATACCGCTTCAAAAAATGAGGAGGCGGCTGCGGCGCAAATACTTTTTCTTGCCGTAAAGCCCGTTTTTTACAAACAGGTGATAGATGAAATAAAAGACGCGCCGGCTCCGGACGGGCAGATAATAGTGACCATCGCGCCGGGAAAGACGCTTGAGACAGTGCAGGAGGCGTACGGCGGCGGACGAAAGATAATAAGGACCATGCCCAATACGCCGGCGCTTGTAGGGGAGGGCATTACGGCCGTATGCCCGAACGAAAATGTTACGGATGATGATTTGAGCCGCGTTCTTAGACTTATTGAGAGCTTTGGAAAGGCGGAAGTAGTAAGCGAGAACATGATGGATGCCGTCGTCGCCGTTAGCGGCAGCTCTCCCGCGTATGTATTCATATTTATAGAGGCTATGGCCGACGCGGCGGTTGCCGAAGGCATGCAAAGGGCGCAGGCTTACCGCTTTGCGGCGCAGGCGGTGCTTGGGAGCGCGAAAATGGCGCTTGAATCGGGGAAGCATCCGGGAGAGCTAAAGGATATGGTATGTTCGCCGGGCGGAACCACGATAGAAGCCGTCAAAAGCCTGGAAAAGACCGGATTTAGAAATAGCGTCATGGAATGCATGAAGGCTTGCGCGGATAAGTCGAGGAATATGTAGGCCGTTTGTTTTTGCCGGCGGGCGCAATATCCGCGCGTGCGCCGTTTTTTTAATGATTTCGAAAGGTTGGAAATTTGACATGGAAATACAGCTTTGGAGGGAGTTGCTCGACCCGTACCGCCAGGCGGTGGACGAGCTTATAATAAAGTTTGCCCACATTAAGCAGGAATACCAGGACGCGCAGATGTATTCGCCGATTGAATCCGTTTCGGGACGTGTAAAAAGAATTTCAAGCATTCTGGAAAAAGCCCACAGAAAGGGCGTGGATATAGAACAGCTTGAGGACAAGATAGAAGACATAGCCGGGATACGCATAATATGCCAGTTTTGCGAGGACATAGGAACAGTCGTCGATATAATACGCAAGAGAAGCGACATGAGGGTCAAGCAGGAAAAAGACTACGTTTCCGCGAGCAAATCAAGCGGCTACAGGAGCTATCACGTCATCGTATATTATGTCGTCCAGACCATCAAGGGGCCAAAGCAGATTGAGGTGGAAATACAGGTAAGAACTCTTGCTATGGATTTTTGGGCCACGATTGAACACTCCCTTCAGTACAAATACAGGGAGAATATGCCGGACGACCTAAGGGAGCGGCTCTTGCGGGCGGCCGACGCCGTGGACGCCCTGGACGGGGAGATGAGTTCCGTCCGCGATGAAATAATGGACGCGCAAAATTCCAGCAGGCAGAAGACGAATATAATAACTGATATAATCAATAATATAGAAAATCTTTATCATGTGGCAAACGAGAGGGAGGTCACAAAAATTCAAAATGAGTTTTTTGACGTATACAAGCAGGACGACATGGCTCTTTTGATAAGGTTTGACAGGCAGCTGGACGTGCTGGCGGAAACGTACCGCGCCCAGAGCATACAGTCTTTTTCAGGAGAGGTTTTGGATATATAAAAATAGCAGGCGGGGGATGCATATGGCTGTAAAAAAAGGCGAGCGCGGATATATAGAAGATAGGAAAAAAAGGGCTCTCGCGGGAGTGCTTGCGATGGCGGCCGCGGGAATCGCGGTATTTTTGGCGGGGATGTTTTTGAACAAGATGTCTACTAGAAATATTTTTACCATAATGGCTGTTTTGTTCGTGCTGCCTGGAGCCCAATATATGGTCAGGTTCATAGTGATGTTTCCATACCGAACAGTTGAAGTGGAAAGATACGACGCGGCCAGGCGAAGCCTTGGAGGCAATATGCGGCTATATTCCGATTTGGTCATCACGTCGGCCGAAAAGGTTATGAATCTTGACATGGTCGCGATAGGGAATAACTGCGTCATAGGCCTTTTGGGCAGAAAGGGGCAGGACGTCTCATACATAAGAAAATATTTAAGCGACGGAGTGTCCAACTGGGGCGATGGCTACAGGGTAAAGATATTTGAAGACGAAAAGCTTTTTATCAGGGAGATTTCAAATGTCGCGCCGCGGGAGGTTAACGCAGAGCAGGAGGAAAATGTGAAATCATATATAATGTCTTTGATCGTTTGACGGCCGGACCGCGGCTTTTGCGGCGCATTTTTTGAAAGCGGGGCAAAAAAAGGCATGAGGATTGTCGAAGTGGAGCCTTATGAGGCGGGGCAGAGGCTTGACAGGTATTTGTCAAGATATATGCCCGGGGCGTCAAAAGGCTTTTTTTACAAGATGCTTAGGAAAAAAAACATAGTCTTAAATGGGAAGAAGGCCGAGGGAGGAGAACGCGTACGCGCGGGAGATAAGATAAGGCTTTTTTTGTCGGAAGATACGATATCCGGATTTCAAGCTCCCTCAGGCGGCACGCGGCTGGAGCTAAAAGATTTGGACCGGCACCTGGACGTAGTATATGAGGATGAGGACATACTCGTGGCAAACAAGCCGGCTGGCCTTTTGTCGCAAAAAGCGAAAAAGGACGACGTTTCTCTTGTTGAATACATAGAGGCCTATATTGAAAGCGGCGCCTCCGAATCGGAGGGCGCGGTTTCGCGCGCGGCGCGCTGCGTCGGGATATGCAACAGGCTGGACAGGAACACGAGCGGCCTTGTTGCGTCCGGAAAGACGGTCGCGGGGCTGCGGTGCATGAACAGCATCTTTAGGGAACAAAAGTTAAAAAAGACTTATTTGTGCATCGTAAAGGGGCGCGTAAAAAAAGCTGCAAGGGCGGAAGGGTACCTGATAAAAGACGCGAAAAAAAATATAGTAAGCGTCGCGGACGAAGCGGACGGGGGAAAAGACGAAAAGCCCGCGCGCATAATAACCGAGTACGCGCCGCTCGACTACGGCAGGCTTTACGGCCGCGAATATACGTTGCTTAAGGTGGTCATTCCGACAGGAAAGCCGCATCAGATAAGGGCGCATTTGAAAAGCGAAGGATATCCTATAGTTGGCGACGTCAAGTACGGCGACGCAAAGACCGCGGACGTGTTTAGGCGGGCGTACGGCTTAAGGCGCCAGCTTCTGCACGCGTGGCGCATGGAGATAGGCGCCGATTCGGAAATACCTCAAAAGTACCGCGGAATGGTTTTTACGGCGCCGCTTCCGCGTCAGTTTGCGGATATAATGAAAGGGCTTGGAATGAAGCCGATTTAAGGAGGAATGGGAATGTCGTCGTGGAATTCCAGGGGCCTTAGGGGCTCTATGCTGGAAACGGAGATCAATTTCACAAATGACAAATATCGTCGCGAGAAGCTCGCGCTTGTTCAAAAGGTGCCCACTCCAATAACGCCAATAAAGATAGATAAAGAGAGGCGCCAGATCACCCTCGCGTATTTTGAGCAGAAAAGCACCGTCGATTATATTGGGAATGTTCAGGGAATACCGATCTGTTTCGACGCGAAAGAGTGCGCGGCGGACACATTTCCATTGCAGAACATACACGAGCATCAGATAAAGTTTATGGGGGAGTTCGAGCAGCAGAGGGGAATTTCATTTTTCCTGATTTATTTCGCGAAAGCGGACGTCTGCTATTATGTTCCATACAGGGATATGCTTTTATTCTGGAACAGGGGAATGAACGGCGGACGAAAAAGTTTCAGACGGTGCGAGCTTGACGATTCATATATAGTGAAGGTGACCGATCAGGTATTTATACATTATCTTGACGCGATAAATATGGATTTAGACGAACGCGGGCAGCTGCCATGACGCGACGCGCCATGGCAGCTGCCCGTTTTTAAATATAGGTTAGCTTATAGATGCAGCACTCTTTCTTTTATTTCCTGCGTCCTTCCCTGATTCCAAAACTGCGTTCCGATGTATCCGCAAGTGCGCCTTGCGACGTTCATCTTGCTTTGATCCGTATTGCCGCAGTTCGGACATTGCCAGATAAGCTTGCCATGAGGGTCGGTAATTATCTCGATCTGGCCGGAATATCCGCATTCCTGGCAATAGTCGCTTTTCGTGTTGAGCTCGGCATACATGATGTTGTCATATATGTACTTCATCACTTCGAGAACGGCCGGAATGTTGTTTTCCATATTCGGCACTTCCACGTAGCTTATGGCGCCTCCCGGAGAAAGAGGCTGAAACTGCGATTCAAACTTAAGCTTGTCAAACGCGTTTATCTCTTCCGTGACGTGGACGTGATAGCTGTTTGTTATGTAATTCTTGTCAGTCACACCCTCTATTATTCCGAAGCGCTTCTGCAGGCATTTCGCGAATTTGTAGGTGGTAGACTCAAGCGGAGTGCCGTACAGGCTAAATCCTATGTTTTCTTCCTTGCGCCATTTTTCGCACGCGTCGTTGAGCCGCTGCATGACCTCCATTGCAAAAGGCGTAGCCTCGGGATCGGTATGCGACTTTCCCGTCATGTAGCGGGTGCATTCGCAAAGTCCCGCGTAGCCTAGGGATATGGTAGAATACCCATTATATAGGAGCTTGTCTATCTTTTCTCCCTTTTTAAGACGTGCAAGGGCGCCGTATTGCCAAAGTATAGGCGCGACGTCTGACACGGTTCCCTTAAGCCTGTTGTGCCTGCACATGAGGGCGCGCTTGCAAAGATCCATGCGTTCGTCGAATATGCGCCAGAATTTGTCGAAGTCGCCGCCGGAAGAGCAGGCTATATCTACCAGATTTACCGTAACGACGCCCTGATTGAATCTGCCGTAAAATTTCGGCTTTCCGTCTTCATCGTGATATACGGACAGGAACGAGCGGCATCCCATGCAGGTGTAGCAGTTGCCGTCCTTTAGCTGCTTCATGATCTTTTCTGAAATATAGTCGGGAACCATGCGTTTTGCAGTGCACTTTGCGGCAAGCTCAGTCAAATACCAATACTTGGAGCCTTCCCTTATGTTGTCCTCTTCAAGTACGTAGATAAGCTTCGGGAACGCTGGCGTTATGTATATGCCTTTTTCATTTTTCACGCCGAGTATGCGCTGACGCAAAATCTCTTCCGTCACCATCGCGAGATCGTCCCTAAGCCTTCCTTCGGGAACTTCGTCAAGGTACATGAATATAGTGACAAAAGGAGCCTGCCCGTTGGTGGTCATGAGCGTGATCACCTGATACTGGATCATCTGCACGCCGCGTTTTATTTCATCCTTGACGCGTATCTCCGCCACCTTGTTGACCTGTTCGGCCGTATATTCAACGCCCGAGATGGAAAACTCCTCCTCCACCTGCTTGCGGAATTTCTGGCGGCTTACGTCGACGAACGGCGCGAGGTGGGAAAGCGAAATGCTCTGGCCCCCGTACTGCGAACTGGCTATCTGCGCTATGCTTTGCGTCGCGATGTTGCACGCGGTGGAAAAGCTTTTCGGCGGTTCTATCATGGTTTCGCTTATGACGGTTCCGTTTTGGAGCATATCCTCAAGATTCACGAGGCAGCAGTTGTGCATGTGCTGCGCGAAATAGTCCGAATCGTGAAAATGTATGATGCCCTCTTCGTGCGCGTCCACAATGTCTTTTGGCAGCAAAAAGCGCTT
>CAZTVO010000091.1:0-7821 GCA_964617075.1 uncultured Jutongia sp. | reverse complement strand
GTCATGTCGTAAAACGAATCCGCAAAGCTTTTGTGAATCCACTCATAAAGCTGCCTTGCCCTATACCTTTTCTCGCCCATTCCCTCTATTACGGCCGTCACCTCTTCATAATCAAGGCTCTTCATGTCCGCCTTTTCAAAACGTCCTTCCGTCAACATATCACTCCCGCTGCTTATTTTTTTGTAAACGCCGCCGCAAAAAATCCGTCCGTCCCGGCCATAAAGGGAAGCAGCTGCACATAGCCGCCCCCTCCCCCGCGTTCCTTTAGCGCCTCCGGCAAAAGCTCCGTAATGTCGTCAATCGCAACGGGCAGGCTTTTGGCCGCCCATCTCACATTTTCCTCGTTTTCTTCCCTTGCAATCGTGCATGTGCTGTATATAAGCCTGCCGCCGGGCTTTAAATATCTTACGGCCGCGCCAAGCATTTTTTTTTGGCGCGCGGCAAGCGCCCTTACGTCCTCCGGCCTTGTTTTATATTTTATATCGCTCTTTTTTCCTATCACGCCCAGCCCTGAGCATGGAAGATCGGCAATAACGGCGTCCGCCGCGCCCTCCCACTCCGCGTTAAAACAAAGCGCGTCGTTTAACCGCAGCTCCATGTTTCTAAAGCCGACGCGATTTAAATTGCCGCTAATCATTCCGAGTTTTTTCTTTGTCAAATCGCAGGCTATAACCTTTCCCGTGCCGTTAAGGATATCCGCCGCGTGAAAGGCCTTGCCGCCGGGCGCGGCGCATACGTCAATCACCGTGTCGCCGCCATTTAGCCGCGCAAGAACGGCGGGAAGCATCGACGCCTCGTCCTGCACCTGCGCAAAACCCATGTTAAAAGCCCTAAGCTTAGTCAGGGTGTCATATCCTCCAATCCTTAACGCGTATGGAAAGACCCGTCCCCTTTCGACGTTCGCTCCATCCTCCTTAAGCATCTTTGCCACTCCGTCGACCCCAAGCCCTCCTATTTTGGAAATATTGCACCGCAGCGTCGTCTTTTTTGCCATATCCTCACTCAAATACGACTCCAAAATTTTTTCGGCATCTTCCTCTCCATACTCGTTGAGGTACCTTTGAACAATCCATTCGGGCATCGAATATTTTACTGACGCGTATCTTGCAAATCCTCCGCTTTTTGCCGGATACCGCACATTTTCCTTTTCGCGCGATATGCTCCTAAGCGTTCCGTTTACAAACCCTGTAAGGTTTTTAAATCCAGCGCCCGCGGCAAGCTTTGCCGCCTCGTCGCACGCGGCGCCGTCTGTCACGGCGTCCATATAAAATATTTGATAGACGGCCATGCGCAGGATGTTTTTAAGCACCGGCCGCATCCGGCGCGTCTTTACCTTTGAAAAGCAGTCGATAACGTAGTCAAGCTCTATGGCGCGCTCCACGACCCCCTCGCACAGCCTGGACAAAAAGGCGCGCTCTTTTTTCCCTTTTATGACGCCTCGATCCAAAACGTCGTTAAGGCGCCTGTTTAAAAAAGCTCCCCTCTCCATTACGTCCATAACGACGCCAAGCGCCGTCTTTCTCACATCCGCGCGGCCGTCTCCGCCCCTACCCAAGCCTCTCTCCATTTTCCAGTCTGCATCCTCTAAGAAACGCGGCCGCCTCCATCCTTTTCTTTCCCTCAAGCTGCAGGGACAAAACAGACAAATATCCTTTGCCCGTCTTTATCACGATGTCGTTTTTCCTTACCGCGGCGACAGTTCCCGCCGGCACGTCGGCGTCAATCCCCTCCCGCGCGGCCCGCTCGTCCGTCAAGACGTCTGCCTCCCATATTTTAAGCATCTTTCCGCGCATCCGCGTAAAGGCGCATGGCCATGGGATAAGCCCCCTTACAAGCCTTTCAATTTCATCCGCGTCTTTTTCAAAGTCAATCCTGCCGGCTTTTTTTGTCAGCTTTCCCGCGTAGGTGCTTTCGCCGTCGTTTTGCTTTTTCGGATTTAGGGCGCCGCTCTGGGCCAGGTCAAGTGCCTCTAGAACCAGCGGCCCGCCAAGCTCTGCAAGCTTATTTAAAAGGCTTTCCCCGGTCTCTTTATCGTCAAGCCTGCATTTTTTTGCAAGCAGTATATCTCCCGTATCTATCCCCTCGTCCATCTGCATGATGGTAACTCCGCTCTCTTTGTCGCCGTTGATTACGGCCCACTGCGCCGGCGCCGCGCCGCGAAGCTTTGGCAGAAGCGACGCGTGTACGTTTAGACAGCCATATTTTGGAATGCTTAAAAGCTCCTTTGTAAGTATCTGTCCGAACGCCGCCACGACTATGGCGTCTGGATTTATATCCCTGATTTTTTCTATAAATTCAGGCGAGGCCGCCTTTTGAGGCTGCATAACGGCAATGCCCGCCTTAACGGCCGCCTCCTTTACGGGCGTCGGACAAACGCCGCCCTTTCTGTCCTTTAGCCTGTCCGGCTGCGTCGCGACGGCGGCTACATCATGTCCGCTTTTAACAATCGCGTCCAGAACGGACGCCGCGAAATCCGGCGTGCCCATAAATACTATCTTCAACTGACTCACTCCTCATCCTCCAAAGACGACGCGTCCATAAGTCCGCCTTCCGCCTTTGAAACGTACAAAACGCCTGAAAGATGGTCGATTTCGTGCTGCAGGGCCCTCGCAAGAAGCTCCTCGCCCTCCACCGTTATTTCATGCATATGGCGGTCGTACGCCTTTACTTTTACGCGGCTTGCCCTTGTTACTATGCCTACCTTGCCGGGAACGCTAAGGCACGCTTCCTGGCCGGTCTGCTCCCCCGAAAGCTCTATTATCTCTGGATTTATAAGCACTATCGGACTGTCGCCGCTCTCGCTTACGTCTATTACCACAACTTGTTTTAGCACGCCCACCTGGGGAGCCGCAAGGCCTACTCCCTGAGCCTGATACATTGTGTCTAGCATATCGCCGATAAGGATGGAAATTCGCGGCGTCATCGCCTTTACCGGCTTTGCGTTGTGCTCAAGTATCTCGTCTCCTATCGTCCTTATTTTTCTTATAGCCATAATTACCTCCATCCAGGCAGCGCCTACCCCGCGACGTTGAACTCGAATTGAACGCCGCAGTCGGTAAATTGCGTGTCGCTGTCCATAAACGCCTCTATGCCGTCCTTTACTAAACGAAGCTTTTCGCGGCTTTTGCATTTTCCATAAATCATTTTTCTATATATGTCCTTTGTCTTTGCTATCGGCGCGTCGCCTGGCCCTAAGACGTCGACGCCCCCGTATCCCTTCATTATTTGCGCGAGCCTAACGGAAAGCTTTTTTGCGTCTTCTTCACTTTCGGAAAAAATCAATACTCCCAGTATATTTGAAACCGGCGGATATTGCAACAATTCCCTCACGCGCATCTCGCGGCTGTAAAACCCCTCATAATCCTGATTGGCGGCGCACACAATGCTGTAATGCCTAGGCTGGTACGTCTGCAGCACCACTTCTCCCGCCTTTTCTCCCCTTCCGGCCCTGCCGGCCGCCTGCGCGATGATCTGGTATGTCCTCTCCGCCGCCCTATAGTCGTTCGCGTTAAGCGACAGGTCCGCGGCTATTATGCCGACAAGCGTCACATTTGGAAAATCATGTCCCTTTACTATCATCTGCGTGCCTATCAATATATCGGCTCCGCCGTCTTTAAATTTCTTTAAAATCCTTTCGTGTCCATCCTTTCCCGCCGTGGCGTCGGCATCCATCCTAAGCAGCGACGCCTCTGGAAAGCTTTTCCTTACGGCCTGTTCAACCTGCTGGGTGCCTATTCCGAAGGCTCCTATATATTTGGAGCCGCATGACGGGCAGACGCGGGGCATTTTTTCTTCATAGCCGCAGTAATGGCATTTGAGAACATCGACAAGACCGTCCCTCATATGAGGCTTTAGGGGCACGGAACAATGCGGGCATCCCACAGCCTCGCCGCACTTGCGGCATGTGGCCGATCCCGCGTATCCGCGCCTGTTTATAAATATCATAATCTGCTCACGTTTTTTTAGCCTGTCTTTTATAAGCTCTGAAAGCCTTCTGCTGAATATGGAATAATTTTTCTCTTCAAATTCCTTTCTCAAGTCCACGACGTCTATCTTTGGAAATGCGGCTCCACCGGCCCTCTTTTCCAATTTAAATAGCTCGTATTCGCCCTTCGACGCCTTGTAGTACGATTCGAGCGACGGCGTAGCGGAACCTAGCACTACGCTTGCCCCAACCATGCCGGCCCTTTGGATCGCGACCTCCCTGGCGTGGTACTTGGGCGGATTTTCACTTTGATAGCTCGCCTCATGCTCCTCGTCGACGACTATAAGGCCAAGCCTTGAAAAAGGCGCGAACAAAGCCGACCGGGGCCCAATCATTATATCCGCCTCGCCCCTTTTTGCCATAAGAAACTGGTCGTAGCGCTCCCCAGCCGAAAGCCTTGAGTGCATGACGCAGACCCTGTCGCCGAAGCGCGCGTAAAATCTGCCGACGGTCTGAAACGTTAGCGCTATTTCCGGTATAAGCACTATCGCCTGTCCGCCTTCCCTTAAAACTCCCTCGATGATATTTATGTAGACTTCCGTCTTTCCGCTTCCCGTAACGCCATGCAGCAGGTAGGTCTTTCTGACGCCGCTTTTATAATCGGACAAAATCTTTTCCACAACGCGCGCCTGCTCCCCATTAAGCTCGCGAACGCACTCGCTCCCGGCCTCGCTTTCTGGCCTCCTGTACCTCTTTTTTGCGTCGACGCCTATTATGCCCATCTGCTCTAAGTAACTTACCACGGACGGCGCGAGATTTAAATTCCTAATCGCGCGGCTATAGTCTATTCCGTCATAATAAACGGAATCTTTAAGCGTCAACAAATGCTCCAAAAGCCTCGCTCTTGCCGTGTTGTGCTTTTTTTTAAACCGCTCGGCGCATTCCCTCAACTCATTTTTTTCAACGAGGGGGTATATCGTTTTTACTATCTTTTCCCTCACCAAACGCTTCACGGGCATCACGGCCCTTATAGCTTCGTTCATAGTCGAACCATAGTTTTCCTTTATCCAAAAGGCAAGGGAAATAAGATGCGACTCCGCCGCGATTCCGCGCTTTTCAATCCCTATTATGCTTTTTGTCTTCGATATGTCGAATTTTGGAACGCCTGAAAGGTTTATGACAAACCCGTTCGTCTCGCGATTGCCGCCGCCAAAAGGAACAACAACCTGGGAACCTACCCTTATTTCCTCCTCCAGCTCGGGCGGGACTATATATTGAAACGGCCTGTCAAGCTCCCTAGCCGATATGTCGACAATTACGTCAGCAAATGTCATGTCGGTTCCTCTCATCGCCTTTTCGCTATCTTATAAATTTTTTGTCGCGGGAAACAGCCATCGCGATCTCGCGATCGTCCAAATGGAATTTCTGTCCCTTTATCTCCTGATAATCCTCGTGCCCTTTGCCGGCTATCGCTATTATGTCGCCTTCCATGGCGTTTTCTATGGCGTAGCGGATTGCCTGCGGCCTGTCGGCTATAGTTATATATTTTCCATCGGCTCTTCTTACTCCCGCCTTTATGTCGTCAATTATTGCCCCGGGCTCCTCAAATCGCGGATTGTCGGACGTTATTATCGTCAAATCCGCAAGACGCGAGGAAGTTTCGCCCATTTCAAAACGCCTTTCCCTGGAGCGGTTGCCTCCGCATCCAAACACGCACACGAGGCGCTTGGGATTATATTCCCTAAGCGTAAGAAGAAGGCTTTTTAGGCTCATTGCGTTGTGGGCATAGTCTATTATCACGGTAAATTTGGGAGATATGTCCAAAAGCTCCACCCTGCCCTTTACGCGTATGCCCGAAAGAGCCTTTAATATGGCGTCTTTTGAAACGCCAAGATGCCTGCATATGGAAATTGCCGTCATCGAATTATACACGCTGAATTTGCCGGGAATGTCTATCTTAACATCCATATCCATAAGTCCGCTCAGGTGATAAGCGACCCCAAGCATGCCCTTTCCTTCCAAAAGCCGCTCGTCTGTCGCCCTCAAATCGGCATCTTTTGAAAATCCAAACGTCTCGACGCTGCAGGAGCTGCCTGCAAGCATATCATTTAAATGCGCGTCGTCAGCGTTAAAAATGCCGTGCCTGCACCGCTTAAACAGAAGGCTTTTGCAGCGTATATAGTCGTCTAGGTCCTTATGCTCGTTCGGCCCTATGTGATCTGGCTCCAAATTTGTAAATATTCCGTAATCGAATGTAAAGCCGTCGACCCTGTGCATCATAAGTCCTTGGGAGGACGCCTCCATTACCACGCATTTACAGCCGGCGTCGGCCATTTTCCTAAAAGACTGCTGCACCACATACGATTCCGGCGTTGTATTGACCGACTGCGCGCGCTCGTCCCCGATGATTATCTCAATAGTTCCTATGAGCCCGGTTTTTATGCCGGACGCCTCCAGTATCGAACGCACCATGTAGGCGGCCGTAGTCTTGCCTTTAGTGCCCGTGATGCCTATAGTCACAAGTTCCCTCGCGGGATGTCCAAAGTAGGCGGCCGAGAGCAGCGCCAAAGCCGCCCTCGCGTCGGCGACTTTTATGACCGCCACCGATTCGGGAGCCAAAACTTCCTTTTCCGCAACTATCGCCGCCGCGCCTTTTTTTATGGCGTCGCCGCAGTAGTCCAGCCCGTCGCTTGCGGCTCCTTTTACGCACACGAAAACCGCGTCTTTTTTCATTTTTCTTGAATCATATATTACATCCGAAACGTCTCTTTCAAGGCTGCCCTGGACGCGCTCAAATTCCAAATCCGCGAGCAGATCCGTCAATTTCATCAAACCGCCTCCTTAACTAAAGCGCTTTTTTGCCGACGTAGCGCTAGGCGTCGTATTTAAACTCGCCGTCAAACACTTTCGCCGCGGGTCCCGTCATCCATACCGTTTCCTTTTCGGCGTCATAATCTATCGACAAGTCTCCCCCTAAAAGATGCACGGTCGCCCGGCCGTCCGAAAAACCGTTAAGAACGCTCGCGACGACGGCCGCGCACGCGCCGGTGCCGCACGCGAGCGTTTCATTGGAGCCCCTTTCCCAAACGCGCACATCCATCTCGCCGCGCTCAATCAGCCGGACAAACTCCACATTCGCCCCATCTGGAAACATAGGGTGTCTTTCAAGCTTTGGTCCTATGCCCTCAATGTCAAGCTCTTTAATGTTTTCCATAAAAATGACGACGTGCGGATTTCCCATGGAAACGCAAGTGATTTTATATTCTTTTCCATCGATATACACGGTTTCTCCAACTATTTTTTCCCTATCGTCAAAACCCGCTGCCGGTATTTTAGACGGCGTCAAAACCGGCGCGCCCATATCTACCCTCGCAAGAACCGCCTCACCTCCCTCAACGGTCAGCTCGATATGCTTGACGCCGCTTTTAGTCTCTATGGATATGGATTTTTTGTCAGTAAGTCCCGTGTCGTAGACGTACTTCGCGACGCAGCGTATGCCGTTGCCGCACATTTTTCCCTCAGAGCCGTCCGCGTTATACATAACCATCTTAAAATCCGCGATATCGGAGCCGCATATGAGTATGAGGCCGTCCGAGCCTATTCCAAAATGCCTGTCGCTCGCGATGCGCGCCAGCTTTTCAGGCGCTCTTGCCATTTTTTCAATACAATTTATATATATATAGTCGTTCCCGCAGCCATGCATCTTTGTAAATTTGACAGTTTCCACCTAAATCTCTCCTTTCACGCCGGCGCAATTTCTTGTCATTATAAATTATTTTCACCCGTTTAACAAGTTTTACAGCCCCCGGCGCGGGCGGCCGAAATATCTGTGGCGCGCAATTCCCATCTTTGACACTTTATCACGGTAAAAACCCCGGATTTCCTTGATAAATATG
>CAZTVO010000090.1:0-7890 GCA_964617075.1 uncultured Jutongia sp. | reverse complement strand
GTCTAGGCGCGGCTGCGTTGAAAGGATAAATATACTGCCTGACGGGAGCATACCGCCCGTTGAAATGACATCCTTAGGCTTTGAGGAGTCGCTAAACCCCTACGACATAACGCGCGCCGACACGGCCTGCGTGCTAAAGGGAGGCGCGGCGGTAACGGAATATAACGAATTTGAGCGCGTCATAACAAACATAACCGACGGATGCGTCATGGGCTGGAAATATTTCGACTTTGGCGACGACTATACAGGCGACGACATGGAGATATCGCTTCATATGAACCCGCGCGGCTGCGGCGGCAAAGTCCTTGTCTGCGTGGACGGCGAAGGCGGGAAAAACTTGATAGGCGAGGTAAAATTTAGCAGAGGAAGCACGGTGGCGTCGGCTAAGGTGCGCCTAATAACGGGCAGGCACGCCATATACCTTGTCGCAAAGGACGGGCACGAGGGGTGGGCAAAAGAATCTTTCGCGGGCAGGCACTTGTTTGAGCTGAAATCGTTCGTATTTAAAAAGTAGGGAGCCCATGGGGGCCGCGTGACATTATATTGCCATTTTTGGGCGTTATGTTTTTTTAAGACTTGACGCGCGTGCTATAAAAGACTTTTTTGCAATCTCCGATAAATTATTAAACGGCGGCATTTTTAAAAACGCATATTTGCAGTATGGAGGCGGGATATGATCGGAAAATTTCAAAAAGAACCTGAAAGAAAATTTAAGAAAAGCTGGAAGTGGATGCTTAGCGCCACCTCCCTGTTTTTGGTCGCCTTTATGGCGCTTTTCGCCTTTAAGGCGGACGACAGGTCGGAAGCGGCGATAACGTATTATCTCCAGGGTCAGGATTTGCAGCTGATACCGGATAATTCGTCATATGAGATGCGTGGTCGTAAAGAAATATTTTCATTGGCGGATCCTGTAGCCGACGAGGGGGAAGTGCCGCCTGAGTATGATAAGCTTAAATGGACTATTGACAGCAACGATTACTGCATCACGTTTGGCGACTATTGGAATTATAAAGATAAAGGAGAACCACCAGAATTAGAAAGAGAGAAATATGTAACACTAGATGGTCAATCAAAAGGGGGCAGAGTAACTGTATATGTTAATTCTGTTGGGACGGCCAATCTTAATGTGGAGCTTGTAAACGCGGCTGGAGAAACGGTTAAGACTGTTCGTGTACAGCTAGTTGTAAAAATATCAATAAATGATTATATACCAAGTGGTGCAAAAGATGACGTTAAAACAGTTATAGCACGTGATGGTGATACACATAGGTCTTTTGTGATGAATTGGAACTCAAGCATCGAAATCGGTAAAAATACTGCTAGTTCTGGTTCACTTGAAGAGGGAGAAAATTCTAAAAAAGAAGATCAACTTAATCTTAACTTTGGATTTACCGACGAATGGATCTCTGCAAATCCTGAAATAGTTGGCTTTGTAGACAATAACGACAAATCGGGTAAAAGTATGAAAGCGCTTAGTCCGGGACATACAACCATAATTGCTCGTTATAAACCAGGTGATGGAACCAGCGAAAGTGTTGTCGAAACTGAACCCATAGATGTGTATGTCAGGCCGAGTCTTATGCTTAAGATGGACAACGGTTATTATGATGGGAAAGATCAAGATGGAAAAAATAAGATAGCATCGGGTGATACTGACGGAATGCCAAACGGCATAAAATTTAATGAATCGAACTATTCTGGATCTGATTTTACAATCAATGTAGAAGCTGACAATAAGGATAAAACGTGGATTGAGGTGCAGGGAATTGAAGCTAATAGCGTTACGCCCATTAACTCACGAATTACATGGGTTATAACAAAGGTCGTGTCAAACGGCGTACAAAAGTTTGTGTGCGATTCAGAAAACAACGTTGGGCAGGGTTATACCAAAGATGTAGCTAATTTGGAGTGGCAGGCGTCTGGTCACAGCTATAAGTTTTCGGCGCGAGCCGGAACATATGTCATATATTTTTATGTCGCGGGGGTTATAAATACTCAAGACCGTGTAACGGAAGATAACACATATGAATATGAGCCGCATCCGGGATGCGACCCGGTAAAACTTGGCAACTCCGTGACGATGTTAAGCAACTATCGTGATGTAACCGTGACGTTAAATGTAGGCGGAAAGTTTAGTATTGCGGACTGCTTTAACATGACTGCGGACGATATGTCTAAGTATTTTAATCTTGAGGAGGGCGATTTTAATAAAGATGAAAAGGTTACTATAGAAATAGAAGGTATGTATTTGGATAAAAATACCACTACCGTTGAAGGATATTTTCCTGGAGAAGTGACTATTACGGTTAGAGCTTTGGACAGTATTCGCAACAGCGGTATGAATGAGTTCGCAGATGGTAATACAAAAGATGTTAGGGTTACAATACAGATTATTGACACTTTGTCAATAATTGCGGAGAGAAACAATATATTTCCGGGCGGCGAACCGTTGGAGCTGGAAGCGCGGTGGGCGTTTGAGCAGTACGCCGGGCAGCACGGCATACCCAACAGGGGAACAGAAGGATATAATCAGTTGCTAAGTCAGCTTTATCCGCCGCTAAATTACACTTGGAGCATTGAAACTGCGGCGCCTGCGGGGCTGTATTCGTTTACTGGCGGAGCGGTTGAGGTTAAGGAAAGAAAAACGGTTTCGCTTGAGCTGGCGTCCGGCGCACCGGCGGGCACGCAGATGGCGGTAGTCAAAGTCAGGTGGGTTTCGGGGTCCGGCATGATAGAGGAGGCCTCGTACAATGTTTACGTTGGCGATGTAAACACTGATTTTGAAATCAATCCGCAAAGTCTTGTACTAAACGTTGGCGAAAGCCGTGTTATCGAACTTTCAAAAAGAATAGATGTAAATTGGATATCCTCAAATACCGAAATCGCTACAGTGGAGGACAGAAGTTCGACTGATGTTTCGGGAGCCATGGTTACGGCGGTAACTCCAGGCAGCACTACCATTGTTGCGTATAATATCAACAACGGCGCATACGCGGTCTGCGAGGTTACCGTCCTGCAGCCCGCCACAGGTCTTGACATCATAATAGACGGGCAGTCGCGTACGGGTCAGCGCTATGATACTGTGCTTTCCACAGGCTACGTTTTCGCAAGCGTCGTGGCAAATCCGGAGGATACCACGGAGACTGAGTTTGTCTGGACTTCAGACAATCCTAGCGTTGCCACGGTGGACGAGACGGGTAGGATTACCCTGGTGAGCGAGGGAATAACGATTATCACCGTTTCAACCGCGAGCGGCAGCCATTCGGCAAGTTGTACTCTTGCGGTCGTGGCCAAGCCTATCACCTCCATTACCACGGATGTGTCGGAACTTGATATGATAGTAGGAGACACTTATACTGTGTCGACTCAGATTGAACCGGCGGACGCGTCCAACAATACGCTTGAGTGGGTGTCAAGCGATCAGGGTGTGGCAAATGTCGACAATGCGGGCAGGATAACCGCCACGGGCGTCGGAACGGCAGTCATCAGGGTCATAGCACAACTCCCGCCCGAAGGGGGCCGCGCGGCCGAGGCTTCCATAAACGTAACGGTAAGGAACCGCCTCACGTCCATATCGTTTGATTCAAACGTGACGTATATAAATGTGGGCGGCACCAAACAGATAAACGTTATATTTACTCCGGCGTCCGACGTGAATACGAACGTGACTTTCCGCTCCTCTGACGAATCCATATTTACCGTTGACGCCAACGGCGTCATAACGGGCGTAGCCGTCGGCCAGGCAATTTTAACTTGTACCGCGGAGGATCTAGGAGAGGCGGGCGTCATCTCCTGCATAGTCCACGTTACGGAAAATGAGGTTCTAGCTACCGACTTTGTACTTACGCCCGCCGAAGGAATAGTTTATATTGGTTCTACGCTGCAGATTGAAAAGACTTTTACGCCGGAGGACGCGACCGACCAGTTCGTTACTTGGACGTCGTCTGATCCTGCCATCGCCACTGTAAACCAGGCGGGTCTTGTTACTGGCGTGGCGCTTGGAAAGGTTACTATAACGGCGGCATACACCAATACGCCCGACGGCGTGCCGTGGATTAGGACGAGCAGCGTCGAGGTGCAGGAAACGCCCGTTTACGCCACCGACTTTGACGTAACGCCGGCTTCGCAAAACATATTGGTCGGTGAAAAGTTTACCATCGTGCCGGTATTTACCCCGGCAAACGCCACCAACCAAAACGTTGACTACCAGTCGCTTGACGAGGGTGTCGTTTCGGTAGACGAAAAGGGTGTTGTCACGGGTATAGGCGCGGGCGACGCCGTAATACAGGCGCAGGCGGAGGACGGAGGCTTTATAGCTACCTGCGCCGTCCATGTGGACAACGCCATAAAGTTTTCACTCTCGCCCGAAAAAAGGGAGATAGCCGTTGGAAAAAGCTTTAAGCTAAAAAAGGTGACAGACCCCGCGAACGCCAAAAAGACGGCCACATGGTCGACGTCAAATGCCGCGATAGCGCGCGTAAATTCAAACGGCAAGGTTACGGGCAGAAGGATAGGTTCGTGCACCATAAGGTGCGTGCTAACCAACTACAACCAGAGGGCGACGTGCAGGGTAAAGGTCGCCAAACTTAGAAGCACCATAAAGCTTGAAAACAAAAATATAAGGATAGGCGTGGGCCAGACGTACCGGCTCAAAAAGACCGTGTGGTCAAACAACACGCACAATCCCGGAGTAAAATGGAAGACGTCAAATAAGCGCATAGTCGCCGTAAGCGGCGCGGGCAAGCTAACCGGAAAACGTGTGGGCCTTGCCAAAGTCACGGCGGTCACGACCGATTCGGTTCGCGCAAAGGCCGTGTGCAAGGTGCGCGTGATACAGAGGGTTTCAAAGATAAGCCTAAATACCGACTACATGGTAGTCTATGTGGGCGGCGTCAAAAAGCTAAACGTCAAGTACCGTCCGGCGGGCGCTACCATAAAGAAGGTAAAATTTAAGAGCGGCAACTCAAAAGTAGCAAGGGTCACGGGCTCCGGCAGGGTGCGCGGAATAGCGGAAGGCGACACATTCGTTACAGCCACCGCGGCCGACGGCAGCAACAAGCGGGCCAGATGCTACGTCAAGGTTATGGACGCAGTGCCCGCCACAAGCATAGTGGTGGCGCAGACCAACATGACCATGCAAAAGGGCGATTCCGCGAAGATTTCATACCGCGTGCTGCCTGAAAACACGTCCGATTCGCTTAAATTCGCTTCCGACAACAAAAGGGTGGCCAAGGTAAACAACAAGGGAAGAGTAAAGGCGGTAGGCACAGGCAACGCCGTGATTACAATCATGTCGACAAGCGGCGTCACGTCGACCGTGGACGTAAACGTAGTCGCGTTCAACAAGTCCACGCTAAACATACGCCAGTTCGATACCGAGACCCTTATAGTTCACGGCGCGTCAGACACCGTGACATGGTATTCGTCAAACGCCAGGGTGGCTACAGTAGACGACGCGGGCAAGGTGGTCGGCAGGTCGCCTGGAACAGCCTACATATACGCCTACATAAACGGCTGCAGGGTTTCATGCAGGGTGGTCGTGTCCGCCTTGAACTGACGATGAAAGGGGAATGGAGATAAGAATTTGCTTTTAAACTTGCACGTAAAAAATCTTGCCATCATAGACGAGATAGAGGTCGATTTTTCAGAGGGGATGAACGTGCTCACGGGTGAGACCGGGGCGGG
Organism: uncultured Jutongia sp.; assembly: GCA_964617075.1. Lineage (GTDB taxonomy): Bacteria > Bacillota > Clostridia > Lachnospirales > Lachnospiraceae > Butyribacter. The sequence continues at coordinate 2,205 of CAZTVO010000090.1, read as the reverse complement.
CAAGTCCATAATAATCGACTCGATAGGCATGGCTGTTGGCGGCAGGATTCCAAAAGACATAATAAGAAAAGGAGCGGATTTTGCCCTTATAGAGCTTCTGTTTTCGGTCGACGGGCCGGAGCAGAAGCGCCGTCTTGACGGCTGCGGGATAGCGCTTGAGGATGACGAGGCGCTTATTTCCCGCAGGATCGCCAAGGGCAGGTGCGTAAACAGGATTAACGGCGAAAGCGTTCCGACATCGGTTTTAAGACAGGCGGCTGCGGTTCTGATTGACATTCATGGTCAAAACGAACAGCAGTCGTTGTTGCGCAAATCGGAACATATAAGGATTCTTGACAGGTACGCGGGAAAGGACGTTAACGACGCGTACGCGCGGTATAAGGCCGCCTACGCGCGCCGCAAAGACCTTCTTGCACGAAAAAAGGAGGGCGGCGCCTCCCCGGAGGAGAGGCTTAGGGAGGCGTCTTTTATCAGGTATGAACTTGACGAGATAGAAGAGGCGGCGCTCGTTTCCGGCGAGGAGGACGCGCTTTTGGAGGAGCACACAAAGCTTTCAAACGCCTCCGCCATAGCGGAAGGCCTTTCGGAGGCGTACGCCATGACGGCCGCGGACGGTGCCGGCACCGCCTCCGACATGCTTGGCCGCGCGTCAAGGATTGTTTCAAGGCTTTGCGAATACGACGGCGTCATCGTCCAGTTCGCCGACCGGCTCTCCGAAATAGACGCGCTCCTTTCCGACTTCAACAGGGACGTCTCCGCCTACATGGACGGCATGGACGCGGGCGATAACGAGGACCGTCTTGCCAAGGTGCAGGCGCGCCTAGACCTTGTGCGCTCCATAAAGGCCAAGTACGGCGCCACCACGGCTCTTGTGCTTGAGTACGCCGACGGGCTTAGAAAAAAGCTTAAAGACATAGAAGAATACGAGGAGCGCAAAGAAAAGCTTGACGAAATGATAAAGGACGCAGACGAACAGACGGAGGCTCTCGCAAAAACGCTTACGCAGCTTAGAAAAAAGAGCGCGAGGGCGCTTGAAGGGGAAATTTTAAACGCTCTAGCGGATTTAAGCTTTTCGCAGGTGCGCTTTTCGATAGAGATGGGGCCCCTGCCCGAATGCGGGCCGGACGGGGCCGACGACGTCGAGTTTATGATTTCCCTTAACCCCGGCGAGGATCTAAAGCCCATGGGCATGGCGGCAAGCGGCGGCGAGCTTTCAAGGATAATGCTTGCCATAAAGGCCGTGCTTGCCAAGCGCGACGACGTAAGCGCGCTGATATTTGACGAGATAGACGCCGGCATAAGCGGCAGGACGGCTCAGCGCGTAGCCGAAAAGATGGCCCTAATAGCCAAAAGCCGCCAGGTCATATGCATTTCGCATCTGGCGCAGATAGCCGCCATGTCGGACGCGCACTACCTCATAGAAAAGGAGAGCGGCGGCGGGCGCACAAGCACAAGCATTCGCAAGCTGGATAAAGAAGGGGAGATAGAAGAGCTTGCCAGGATGCTTGGCGGCGCTAAAATAACCCGCTCCGTCATGGAGAGCGCGGGCGAGATGAAAAAGCTCGCGCTCAATTTAAAAAAGTCTCTTTAAGGCGTTTTTAATGTATACAGCATTTTGAATTTAGGGTATAATATTTTGTGCCATTGTAAAATTTCGAATATGGGAAGGAGGCAGTTTCTTTATAATGAAGAGAATACTTTTTGCAGCATCGGAATGCGTTCCGTTCATAAAGACCGGCGGGCTTGCTGACGTGGTGGGATCCCTGCCGAAATATTTCGACAAAAGCGAGTTCGACGTGAGGGTAATGGTGCCAAAGTACGCCTGCATATCCGACGAGTGGAAGCAGAAGATGCAGTACAAGACGCATTTTTATATAGACCTTGCCTGGCGCAAGCAGTACGTAGGCATCATGGAAATGGAATACGAAGGAATCACGTTTTATTTTATAGATAACGAATTTTATTTCGCGGGGCCAAAGCCTTACGGATATATACACGAGGACATCGAAAAATTCGCCTTTTTCTGCAAGGCGTGTCTTTCCGCGCTGCCAAGCCTCGACTTTCGGCCGGACATAATTCACTGCCACGACTGGCAGACGGGCCTGATCCCCGTATATCTGCACGACATGTTCATGGAAAACGACTTCTATCACGGCATCAAGACCATAATGACCATCCACAACTTAAAGTTCCAGGGCATCTGGG
>CAZTVO010000089.1:0-8541 GCA_964617075.1 uncultured Jutongia sp. | reverse complement strand
AACCGCTGAACGGAGCGGAGCAGGCGGCCGTGCGCAAGGCTCAGGAGGCCATGACCGGCATAAAGTCGATTCCTTGTACGGCGTGCCGCTACTGTATGGACGGATGTCCTCAAAAAATTCATATCCCTGAAATATTTGCGGCGAGGAACCGCCAGCTAGTATGGGGACAGTTGGAAGATGGGGAGAGGATGTACTTGGACGCGGTTAAAGACGCGGGCCGCGCTTCGGACTGCGTAGCCTGCGGCCAGTGCGAGAGGGCCTGTCCGCAGCAAATTGACGTAATCGAAAGGCTTAGGGACTGCGCTTCGCATTTTGACAGATGACCGGCGCATGGTGGGAATTGTAAAAATGGAAAAAAAAGAGCTTCTATTTACGAACAGGGATCTGTGCCGTTTGATTTTTCCAATGATTATGGAGCAGATGCTGGCGGTTTTAGTTGGTCTTGCCGATACCATCATGGTGGCGTATGTGGGCGAGGCCGCGGTGGCCAGCGTCTCGCTTGTCGACAATATCAACATTTTGTTGATCAGCGTTTTTTCGGCGATCGCGACCGGAGGCGCGGTGGTGGCAGGCCAGTTCATAGGGCATGGCAGCAAAAAAAAGGCGTGCATGGCGGGGGAGCAGCTGATTATTTTTATGTCGGGCTTTTCCGTGATAATAATGGTGCTGCTTTATATCTGCAAGGGATTTGTTCTTCACGTCGTTTTTGGCAGCATTGAGCCGGACGTTATGGAGTATGCCAATACGTATCTTTTAATCGTAGCGGCCTCCATTCCCTTCATAGCGCTGTATAATTGCGGCGCGGCGCTCTTTAGGGTTCAGGGCAACTCTATGGTTTCGATGCTCGTTTCATTGTTGATGAATGCGATAAACGTTGCTGGAAACGCGATTTTGGTTTTAGGTTTTAAGTGCGGCGTGGAAGGCGTGGCGATACCGACGCTTGTTTCGCGCGTCGTGGCGGCGTTTGTGATTATGTCGCTTTTATTTAAGAAATCGCTTACAATCCATCTTCAAATGCCGTTAAGGATTAAGCCCGACTGGCCGATGATACGCAGGATACTGCAGATAGGTATTCCAAACGGCGTTGAGAACAGTATGTTCCAGTTGGGAAAGATTGTCCTTCTAAGCCTTATATCGAGTTTTGGGACGGTCGCGATTACGGCGAACGCGGTCAGCAACTCAGTGGCGGCCTTTGCCATCCTGCCTGGCCAGGCTATAGGAATGGCGCTTGTTACGGTTGTAAGCCAGTGCGTCGGGGCGGGAGATTATGGACAGGTTCGATATTATACGAAGAAGCTGCTTATTTTTACATATGTGGCTATGACCGCGACAAATCTTATCATAATAGCTATATTGCCGCTGATTTCCATGGCATACAGGCTTTCGGACGCCACGTCGGCGCTTACGTCCCGGATTTTGATGTTTCACAGCGTCTGCGCCATAGTCATATGGCCGGCGTCGTTTACGCTGCCAAATACGCTAAGGGCGGCGAACGATGCGAAATATACTATGCTTGTCAGCCTGCTTTCCATGTGGTTTTGTCGTATAATCCTTGGATTTGTATTTGGAAAATATATGGGATTTGGACTTTTTGGCGTCTGGGTTGCCATGATTTTCGACTGGTGCGTAAGGAGCGTATTTTTTGTTGTGCGGTATTTGCGCGGCAAGTGGGAGCAGCGTGAGATTTCTTTTGAGTAAATCCTGCTATAAGGAGATTTGGGCGCATGGGCGCAAAAGAAAGTTACTTAAGGTTAATTGAACTATGCGGGGGCAGGAAGGTGTGGATCCAGACACATAATTTTCCCGACCCTGACGCGATTGCGTCGGCGTTCGCGCTCAGTCTGCTGCTTGAGAAATACGACATAAAGGCGCGTCTTTGCTATGAGGGGAAAATAGACGAGCTAAGCAGCGTAAAGATGCTTAAAATGCTTGGCATTGAGATCAATCTTTATGACGACATAGTGGATCAGATGCGTCCCGCTGACATGATTATTTTGGTTGACTGCCAAAAATATAACGGCAATACGACGGATTTTATAGGCGACGAGCTTGCGGTCATAGACCATCATCCCACGTTTTATGACGCAAAATATGAATATGCCGACGTTAGAATCGTAGGCGCCTGCGCCTCATTGATCGCCGACTACTACAGGGAACTTGAAGTTAAGCCGTCCATGGCGGCGGCGACTGCGCTTCTATATGGAATTCGGGTAGATACGCTAAAGCTTAGCAGGGGAGTGACGGAGTTTGACGTGCGCATGTACGCGTATCTGTTTCCTTATTCGGACGGCGCCGTTCTTGCAAGGCTTGAGTCCGACAATATGGAGTTGAAAGATTTGCGGGCCTATGGCGCCGCTATAAAAAACATCAGGATTTTTGGAAAGGTAGGTTTTTCCCACCTTGACTTTATGTGTCCGGATGCTCTTGTGGCCATAATCAGCGATTTTTTTCTATCCCTGGCGGAAGTTGAAGTGGTCATCCTCTTTGCGAAAAGGAGCGGAGGATATAAGTTTAGCTTCAGAAGCGAACGTTCGGACGTTGACGCGGGCAGGCTCGCGAAGTGCTGCCTTGGCGAATGGGGAAGCGGAGGCGGACACGCGGTTATGGCCGGGGGATTCGCGGCGCAGGACGCGCTTCCTTCCGAAAAAGGTGAGGTTCTTGAATTTGTCCAATCGCGCTGCATGGACGCTATAGGAAAAGCATATCCGCAGCTGTTCGATTAAAAAAGAGAAGCCTTCCGCTTCAAATATATCTGAATTTGTGAAAATGAATGCAGTTTTGGCTTTTAAATGTCGAAACTATAATATAGCCCTTAAAAAGCGGCGAGTTTTTTAGGACCGACAGAGAGGGATTTTTGCGGCTGCTTGGCGTACGCGCGCCGCCCGGTGCAAAGCAGCCTATAAAAAGGAGCGGCGCAGAAACGAGGATTGTTATGGCTTTAAATGAAGGATTGGTTGTTACAAATGACAAGTGTATTGGATGCAACAAATGCGTTAGGGCATGCAGCTGCGTCGGCGCCTGCGTCGCGGTGGATGCCGATGGAGAAAACAGGATTGAGGTAGACGGCGACAAATGCATTGCGTGCGGCGCCTGCTTTGACGTCTGCGAGCATGACGCGAGGGAGTTTCTAGACGATACCGAAGAATTTTTCGCCGCGCTTGGGCGCGGTGAGAAGATTTCCCTTTTAGTTGCGCCCGCGTTTAAGGCCAATTATCCAAATGAATACGAGAGGGTGCTTGGAGGCTTAAAAAAACTCGGAGTGAACAGGATTATAAGCGTTTCATTCGGGGCCGACATAACGACGTGGGGATACTTAAACTATATACAAAAACATGACTTCCACGGCGGCATATCCCAGCCGTGTCCGGCAGTGGTCGGATATATTAAGAGATACGTGCCTGAATTGATACCGAAGCTTTTTCCTGTTCAGAGCCCTATGATGTGCGCGGCAATATATGCAAGAAAGGTAATGGGCATTACGGATAAGCTCGCGTTCATAAGCCCGTGCATAGCAAAAAAGCTTGAAATGCAGGAAAAGGAGAACGAGGGGTACGTACAATATAACGTCACGTTCGACCACCTTATGGAATATGTTAAGAAAAACAACGTATACGGCGATTTGTGTTCCGATGAGATAGAATATGGCCTAGGCTCCCTTTATCCAACGCCCGGAGGCCTTAAGGAAAACGTGTACTGGTTTTTGGGTGAAAGCGTATTCATAAGGCAGATAGAGGGCGAAAAGCATATGTATGAATTTCTGGAGAAGAATAAGGACAGGATAAAGAATAGCCAGACGCCTTTTCTTTTCATAGACGCCCTCAACTGTTCCAACGGATGCCTTTGCGGCACGGCGACCGATCCTGAGAAATCAAAGACGGACGACGCCTTGTATAATGTGCTAAATATTCGCGAGTCTGTCAAAAAGATGGGAAGAAGCAGCGCGTGGTCCAAAAATCTTTCTCCAAGCCAGCGCTTGAGGAAATTCAATCAGCAGTTCAAAGATTTGGATTTGAACGATTATTTGAGGACGTATACCGATCTCTCCAGCATAGCGGTAAATAAGCAGCCTACGGAAAGCGAAAGAAAAGAGATATTTGCCGAAATGAACAAAAATACGTGGGATGAGCAGCACATAAACTGCTCGTGCTGCGGATATGAAACGTGCGAAGAGATGTCTACGGCGATATATAACGGATTTAGCAGAAAGGAAAACTGCATATATTACATAAAGGGAGTGGCCGAGTCCGAGAAGGAACACGCCATGGAGCTTGTGCGCGAGAACGAAGCCGAAAAGGAAGTCATCAAAAAGCAGGGCGAAAATGTCTTGGAGACTGTAAACGCGGTAAACGAGAACTTCGAGGCACTCTATGACGCGGTCGACAGCATGGCGGGCGGCAATGAAAGCAACGCGCAGGAGAGCGAGGAAATAGCGAAGCAGATGCACAGGATCACGTCCTTCTGCGAGGATTTGAACGAGTCGCTGATAAATATAGACAACATGGTCATGGAGCTTACACATAACAACGAGGAAGTTGTATCCATTGCGTCTCAAACGAACCTGCTTGCCCTTAACGCAAGCATCGAGGCGGCAAGGGCCGGAGAGGCGGGAAAAGGCTTTGCAGTCGTGGCGAGCGAAATCAATAATTTGGCTACCAGTTCGAGAGAAACGGCCTCAAAGAGCAATGACAGGCAGGAGAAGATAATGCAGTCCGTTTCCGACATTACAAAGGACAGCAAGAACCTGATGAAAGTCGTAAGCGACATCAATTCCAGGGTGGACGGCCTGGCTTCGTCCACGGAGGAGATAGCCGCGTCGGCGGAGATGATAGTGTCGGCGTCAAACAACGTTAAAAAGAGGCTTAATGAGCTTGCCGAAGAAGAATCCGGCGGCATTGGGTGATATGAAAAAGGGGAAGGAAACAGCCCGCGTGGCTTCCTTCCCCTTTTTCTTACAAAAAATATTAAAAATTTGACGCTGCCTATTGACAGGCGAAATCGCAGTCCATATAATAAGAGCATAAGGATTGCACACAATTTAATTGCAAAAAATAAGATAGGAGGAAATTGCAATGGGTATTTATGATTTTACAGTGAAGGATGGCAACGGAAAAGAAGTAAGCATGTCGGAGTACAAGGGAAAAGTTCTGCTTATAGTGAATACGGCCACCGGATGCGGCTTTACGCCGCAATACGACGGCCTGCAGGACTTGTATGAAAAGTACAAGGACAGAGGATTTGAAATACTTGATTTTCCATGCAATCAATTTGCGAATCAGGCGCCGGGAACCAACGAGGAAATAGCGGACTTTTGCAATTCAAGGTATGGCATAACGTTTCGTCAATTCAAAAAAATAGACGTAAACGGCGACAATGAGGAGCCGCTCTACGCGTTTCTTAAATCGCAGAAGGGCGGAGTCGGAGGAAACAGGATCAAATGGAACTTTACCAAGTTTCTTGTAAACCGCGATGGCGACGTAGTCGGAAGATTTGCTCCGACAAAGACGCCAAAGGCGCTTGAGGACGAAATCGAGCAGATTCTGAAATGACGTCAAAAATTGGATTTCAAAAATGTGTTTTTGTGGTATACTCGTAATATACGGATAAAATGAAACTCGCGGACGCGGCGCACGTTTGCCAGGAAGGAGATATTATGGCTTTTTACGATTATGAGGCGGACAATTCGGAAGGCGTAAGCATTAAGATGGATGAATATAAGGGAAAGGTCGTCTTGGTGGTAAATACTGCTACGGAGTGCGGCTTTACGCCGCAATATGACGATTTGCAGGATTTATACGAAAAGTATCAGTCGTCCGGCCTTGAGATACTGGATTTTCCGTGCAACCAGTTCGGCAACCAGGCGCCGGGCACAAATGAAGAGATAGCGAGCTTTTGCGACTCAAGGTACGGCATCACATTCCCGCGTTTTTCAAAGATTGAGGTAAATGGGGAAAACGCGCTTCCGCTGTTTAAGTTTCTCCAAGGCGAAAAGGGATTTGGCGGCTTTGATCCCAATCATCCTTTTACGCCGATTCTTAAAAGCCGGCTGGAGCATTCAAATCCAAATTATAAAAATGAGAGCGACATCAAATGGAATTTTACCAAGTTTTTGATTGACAGGAACGGCCAAGTGGTTGAGAGGTTTGAGCCTACCGACGACATGAAGGCGGTTGAGGAAAAGATAGGCGAGCTGCTTTAGGATTTTTTGAGCGGCGGCTGTGCTGGTTAATGAATGGAGGTATTTAGCCTATGATATACAATTATAAGACGAACGGCACGTGTTCAACTAACATAAAGCTTGAAATCAACGGAGACGTTGTTAAAAACGTTGAGTTTACGGGAGGCTGCAACGGCAATCTGCAGGCGGTGCCGCGTTTAGTTGACGGTCTGACAGTGGAGCAGATAGAGACGAAGCTTAAAGGCATCAAGTGCGGCCGGAGAAATACGTCTTGCCCGGATCAGCTCGCGCGTGCCGTAAGGGAGGCGTATGAGAGCGCGAACGCATGAAAAAGCCGGCGCAGAATTGCGAATGGAGTGAGAGATGCCAGACAAATACGATGTTTTAAAACTTAAAAACCAGCTGTGCTTTCCGCTGTACGCCTGTTCAAAAGAGATAGTAAAGAGGTATAAGCCGTATCTGGACGAGCTGAATTTGACGTATACCCAATATATAACAATGATGGTGCTTTGGGAGCATGAGGAGCTTAATGTAAAAGAGCTCGGTGAGTACATATATCTTGACTCCGGGACGCTTACGCCGGTTCTTAAGAAGCTTGAGCAGAAGGGCTATATAGAGAGGCGTCGGGCCAGCGAGGATGAGAGGATATTAAACGTAAGATTGACAAAAAGAGGCGAGGAGCTAAAGGACAGGGCGGTTGAGGTGCCGGCGAAGCTTGGGAGCTGCCTAAAGCTTGATGGCAAAGAAGCAAGGCTTTTATATGATTTGTTGTACAAAATGATTGATTCCCTAAGATAGGGGGCGCGCTATATTGGCGCGTCCCTTTTTATTTTTAAATAAAAAGGCATTTTGGATTCGCGGTCAAGAAAAATATTAAAATCTCCCCGATTTATTATTGACAGCTAACTCGTATTAGGTTATACTAACCATGTATTAAAGGTCAAATGTAGATTTAACTGAAGGAGAGGTGAGGCGTCATGCCATTAACTATGGTCAGCGAAGGGGAGCAGTATGAGATTAAAAAAATTGGCGGAAGAGGTGACTCAAAAAGGTTTTTGGAGAATTTGGGATTCGTCGCGGGAGGCAAGGTTACCGTCGTTTACGATGTGGGAGGCAGCCTTATAGTCAACGTCAAGGATTCAAGGGTCGCGCTAGGCAAGGACATGGCGAACAAGATAATGGTGTAATACTGCTTTTATGAAGGAGGATGCAATGAAAACCTTAAAGGAAGTAGGCGCGGGCAGCACAGTTAGAACCGTCAGGCTCAACGGGGAAGGGCCTACAAAAAGAAGAATCATGGACATGGGAATAACGAAGGGCGTCGACATTTATGTTAGGAAGGTAGCTCCATTGGGCGATCCGGTAGAGGTGACCGTCAGGGGGTACGAGCTTTCGCTCCGCAAGGCCGATGCCGAAATGATAGAAGTTGAATGAGCATGGCGGCATCCTGAATGCGGGGATTTTTTGCCCCAAGGTTAGTTAAAGCTAATTACAAATAGATATTTATTACTATAAGTAGAAAAGACGTACCTGCGCAAGGACTGACACATTCAAATTAGTCAAGCCTAAATAAGATTGAAATAATTAAAAATAAAAGGAGGAGGCTAAATGTCGATAAAAATTGCTTTGGCAGGAAATCCAAACAGTGGAAAGACCACGTTGTTCAACGCATTGACGGGCTTGAATCAATTTGTGGGCAACTGGCCAGGAGTTACGGTTGAAAAGAAAGAGGGAAGGCTTAAAGGCCATAAGGACGTTTCCATAGTGGATTTGCCAGGCATCTATTCGTTGTCCCCATATACGCTTGAGGAGGTGGTTGCGAGAAACTATCTTATAGGCGAAAGGCCAGACGTGATAATAAATATAGTGGACGGAACAAATATAGAAAGAAATCTTTATTTGTCGACGCAGCTTTTGGAGCTTGGAATACCCGTTGTCATTGCCGTTAATATGATTGATTTGGTTGACAAATCAGGCGACAAAATATATATAGACAGGCTTGGCGAAAAGCTGGGATGTCCGGTCGTTAAGATTTCCGCCTTAAAGGGGGAGGGAATCATGGAGGCGGCCGAGGCGGCGATTTCGATTGCCGGCGGGGAAGCGCATATGGCTGTCGGCGTATTTTCAGATGACGTCGAAAATATTATAATCAATGTGGAAAATAAACTTGGCGCCGATATTGAGGAGTCGCAGAAAAGGTTTTTTGCCGTCAAGCTTCTTGAAAAGGACGACAAAATTTCAACGCAGGCAAAAAATCTTCCGGACGTTTCCGAAGACATCCGGATTCTTGAGGAGAAGTTTGACGATGACACGGAGAGCATAATCGTCAATGAAAGGTATGGGTATATTTCATCTATCATAGGCAG
>CAZTVO010000088.1:879-8667 GCA_964617075.1 uncultured Jutongia sp. | reverse complement strand
GCCTAAGGCGCAGTCGTATCCCTTGTTTCCCGCTTTCGTGCCCGCGCGCTCGATTGCCTGCTGTATGTTGTCGGTAGTAACGATTCCAAACATCACCGGCAAATCGGTCTTTAGGCTTACGCCCGCTATGCCCTTGGCTGTTTCGTTGCATACAAGATCGTAATGGCTTGTCGCGCCCCTTATGACGGCACCCAGGCATATTATGGCGTCGTACTTTCCAGACGACGCCATCTTTTTTGCCGTAAGAGGAATCTCAAACGCTCCGGGAACCCACGCGAGCGTAATGTTGTCGTCTAGAACGCCATGCCTTACAAGGCCGTCCACAGCTCCGCTCACAAGCTTTGACACTATGAACTCGTTGAACCTCGCGGCCACTATTCCAATTTTTACGCTTTCGTCTGCTACTACTTTTCCTTCTAAAACATTCATAATAATCCCCTTTTCTGCGCAGAATTCTTTTGATATGTCACTATTTTAAATCAAGAAGATGCCCCATTTTTTCTTTTTTTGTCCTTAGGTAAAATATGTCGTATTTGCTTGGCTCAATCTGGATCGGAACCCTCTCCGTTATTTCAAGGTTATACCCCGCGAGGCCGTATACCTTTTGCGGGTTGTTTGTCATAAGCCTTAGCTTTCGTACGCCAAGATCTACCAAAATCTGCGTGCCGATTGTATAATCTCTGGCATCTTCCGGAAAGCCAAGCTCCAGATTGGCCTCAACCGTATCACGGCCGCGGTCTTGAAGCTCATAGGCGCGTATTTTGTTGATAAGCCCTATTCCCCTGCCTTCCTGCCTCATGTACAAAAGAACGCCCCTTCCCTCTTTGGCGATCATCTTCATGGCGGCGTCGTACTGCTGGCCGCAGTCGCATCTGGCGGAGCCAAGCGCGTCGCCTGTCAGGCACTCCGAATGTACGCGGCAAAGCACGGGCTTTCCGTCGGATATGTCGCCCTTAGTCAGCGCCACGTGATGCTCCCCGTTAAGCCTGTTCACATATCCATGTATAGTAAATTCCCCGTATCGCGTGGGCATTTTGGCCTTGGCAACGCACTCCACAAGCACTTCGGTTCTTTTGCGGTATTCAACAAGATCGGCTATCGTTCCGATCTTTAGGCCGTACTTTTTCGCAAAAGCGACAAGATCGCCGCGCCTTGCCATGCTTCCATCCTCATTCATAATTTCGCAGCACAGTCCGGCCGGCCTAAGCCCGGCAAGCCTCGCAAGATCCACGGTCGCTTCGGTATGGCCGTTCCTCTCAAGCACGCCTCCGCTCTTTGCCTGAAGTGGAAACATATGGCCGGGCATTCTAAAATCATCCAGCCCCGTTTCGGGCGACACGGCTTTTAGGGCGGTGATCGAGCGCTCGTACGCCGATATTCCAGTAAGCGTGTCCTTATAGTCTATGGAAACGGTAAACGCGGTGCAGTGGTTGTCCGTATTTATTTCGCACATCTGCCGCAGGCCAAGCTTTTTCGTATAGCTTTCGTCCATAGGCATGCATATAAGCCCTTTGGCGCGGCTCGCCATAAAATTCACGTTTTCCACAGTCGCGAATTCCGCGGCGCAAATCACGTCCCCTTCGTTTTCACGATCCTCATCGTCCATAAGCACCACGATTTTGCCGGCCTTTATGTCTTCTATAAGTTCTTCCGTTTTGTTGAATACATTGTCCATATGACGTCCCCCATAAATCAAAATCCGTTTTTTATAAGAAAATCCATGTCTATCTCCGGCCGGACGACCGCGTCGTTTTTTGCGGCATCAAAATTAAGCAGCCTTTCGACATACTTGCCTATAACGTCGTTTTCAAGATTTACGTTATCGCCCGTGTCTTTTTCAAGGAGTACGGTCTGCGTCCCTGTATGCGGAATTATGGACACATAAAATCCATTCTCGTCAAGATTTGCGACCGTCAGGCTTATTCCGTCAATCGCGATGGAGCCTTTTTTAACTATATATTTCATGATTTCCGGATTGGCGCCGATTTTAAGCCATACGGCACCGCCTTCCCTTGTTTTTGACAATATCTTTCCGACGCCGTCTATGTGGCCTGAAACTATATGTCCTCCGAACCGCCCGCACGCCGGCATAGCGCGCTCAAGATTTACGCCGCTTCCAACAGAAAGTCCTCCAAGAGAGCTTTTTCTTAAAGTTTCCGCCATTACGTCCGCAAAAAAAACGCCTCCTCCTATCGACGTTACGGTAAGGCATACGCCGTTTACGGCTATGCTGTCGCCAGTAGTGCTGCCGCGAAGAACCTTGTCCGCGCGTATGGAAAGCAGCGTCATGCCCGCGCCCTTTTCAATGGAATGAACAGTCCCAACCTCTTCTATTATGCCGGTAAACATTTTGCCCGCACCCGCCTTTTCGTTTAAAATCAGCCACGTCAGGCGACGTCGCATTCCAGCAAAATATCGTCGCCAAGAAACTTATGTCTCATGTTTTTGCACATAAAAGCGTCTTTTGGAAAGCCAACTCCCTCGCCGCCAACGGGCGTATGCCTGCTGCCGCCAAAAATCTTGGGAGCTACATACGCCTGTATATGACTTACAATGCCGGCTTTAAGCGCCCCGCAGTTTAACGTGCCGCCTCCCTCTAAAAGGATGCCGTCTATCCCAAGCCCTCCAAGCTCTTTCATAAGCCCCGCCAAGTCGACCATTCCATCCAAGGGTTTCGTTCTTACAATGGAAACGCCCCTTTTTTTAAGATCCAAAATTCTTTTTTCATCGTCCGACGCCGTCGCGATTATTGTCTTTATTTGCCTTGCTGTATTCATTATTTTGCATCCGTCCGGAATGCGCAGCTTGGAATCGCATATTATCCTGACTGGATTTCTGCCGCCGTCAAGCCTGCAAGTCAGCATAGGGTCGTCTTTAGCGACAGTTCCCACGCCCGCCATGATTCCCGCGAGAGCGTTTCTAGTCTTTTGCACATGCTCTCTTGCGGCGCTTCCCGTTATCCACCTGCTCTCCCCGCTGTCGCAGGCCGTCTTTCCATCAAGCGTCATCGCGTATTTCATGACTACGTACGGCGTGCCCGTCGTTATATAATGAAAAAAAACGGGATTTATGGCGTCGCACTCATCTTTTAAAACATCGCGGTACACGCGTACGCCCGCGGCTTCAAGCTGCCCTGCCCCTTTCCCCGATACAAGGGGATTTGGATCTCTTGAGCCTATATATACGTTTTTAATGCCATGCTCGATAATAGCCTCCGTACACGGCGGCTGTTTGCCGTAATGGCAGCACGGCTCCAGAGTGACATACATGTCGGCTCCCCTGGCGCCGTCCGCGTCCGCAAGTCTCGACAGCGCGTGGCGCTCGGCGTGTAGGCCGCCGTACTCCGCGTGCCACCCTTCCGCGACTATGTTTTTGTTCTTAACGATTACGGCTCCCACAAGCGGGTTTGGATTGACCTTTCCAATTCCCCTCATCGCAAGCTCGAGCGCCCGCCTCATATATCTTTCTTCCATGCCGCCTCCAAAAATAAGCATAAAAAAAGGCCCGAACATATCATTCAAGGCTTGCAAAAACATAAACGCGCCGCCATTACGGCACGAAAAACTTTAAAAACGCTGCCACATACGGCGCGGCCCGCGCTAATCTTCTCTCATCCAGACTTTACTGTCGGCTTTGGAATCTAACCAAATCATGCCTTGCGGCTTGCGGGCTTTCCTGTGTGGAACACCGCCGGTTGGGAATCTGACCCTGCCTTGAAGACCACCTGCTCTTATGCCCCACATTATACAGCTAACATGGCCATATTGCAAGAGATTTGATTCCATTTTTCAGTACGTCTATATAATTTCGGCTTCTTCGCCTCACTCCCGTTTTAACGTCAAGCATTTCTGACGCGGAAACAAGCTTGACGTCTTCCACCTCCTCAGGCTGCAGCACGCAGTCTTTGATGTCAAAATCCTTCTTAGCGAGGTAGATGTCAACAAAATGGCTTTTGCTCTTCACACGCCCCGCAAGATGAAGATCAGGCCTGGCAAGCTTTATGCCAATCTCCTCCTTAGTTTCCCTAATGGCCGCGTCCACGCTCTCCTCGCCGGCAAGCACAGCCCCGCCGGTCACGTCCCAGGCTCCCGGGTGCGACTCTTTTGTCATGGAGCGCTTTTGAATGAGAAAGCGGCCGTCAGGCGCGCACAAATAGACATGCACACACAGTATGTAGTCCCCCGGCCTTGGGATTCCCCTTTCCATCGTGCGTCCCGTAAAGTTTGCGTTTTCGTCATAAACATCCCATATTTCTGCCATTTTGTCACCATTCCACTTTGGCGGCGCGGCCGTCGGGCTCTTTTTTCGCCGCATTTTTCATGCTGAATATGCAGCCGCAATAATTTTGGCGGTATAACGAATATTTTTTTGAATATTCTATCGATTTCTGATATCCGCCCTTTTTTTTGAAATCGGACAAAAGATACTTGACATTGTACTCATCCTGAAGCTTTAATCCAATTTCGTTTAATGCCTGCGCATCCTTTAGGGGACTTATCGACAGCGTCGTCGTAAAATAGTCAAAGCCGCGCCCGGCGGCAACACGCGCCGCCTCCCTCTGCCTTAGCTCATAGCACAGACGGCATCGGCTTCCCCCCTCTGGCTCGTCCTCAAGGCCCTTTGAAATCTCAATAAATTTCTCGGGCTCGTATTTTCCCTGCATAAAACTTATCTCATGCTCCGTACGCAGTTCGCCTATCAGCCTTTTTAGTTCGTCCATGCGTTTATAATATTCGCTGCTTGACGTAATGTTTGGATTGTAATAAAAGGCCGTTATATTAAAATATTTGGCAAGATAAATCAGGCAGTAGCTGCTGCAGGGCGCGCAACAGGCATGCAGCAGGAGGGACGGAGCCGTCCCCTCCTTTACTATCCCATCTATTATGACGTCAAGTTTACGCTGATAATTGATCTTGTTCATTAAAGCCTGCCACGCGTCCTATAAAAAACGGACAAAATCAAGGAATCGTCTACCGCTCCTTTAGAAAGGCCAAAACTGTCTAAAGCCTCCTGCGGCATGACGCCGAAAATGAGGCCTGTTATAATGTATATGGCCGCAAAATCGACCAGAAAGCCCGCGACAGCCCCGCCTACGCGGTCAAGCTTTCCGATAAAGGGGATGCGGTCGACAAGCTTGAAGATGTTTGCGAAATAACGCAGCAAAAAAAAGACTGCCGCAAAAATAAAAGCAAATAAAACGGCATATGCCATCGACTCTGCCGCGCCGCCGCCAAAAAGCCTCGACGAAAAAAATCGCGCGCAGACCGCTGATATGGCATACGACGCGAGAAGAGCCGCGAGCTGGGCCGCCATAGCGGCAAACCCCTTAAAGAAGCCTAAAATCGCGGCGCCGGCCAGAATAATTACGATTGCCGCGTCTATAACCGTCACAATCCGCATATCACATAAGCACGTCCGCCATGTCGTAACGGCCGGCGGCCTTTCCTTTTATAAATTTCGCAGCCGCGATGGCTCCCTTCGCGAACACGGCTCTTGAATGAGCGGAATGCGAAAACGTGACGACCTCGTCCGTTCCCGCAAATATTATCTCATGTTCGCCAACTATGCTTCCACCTCTGACCGCCGAAATTCCAATCTCGTCGCAGCTTCTTTTTTTTCGCGCTTTAGAGCGGTCAAACACATACTCGTATCTGCCGTCCATCGCGTCGTTTATGGCGTCGGCGAGGGCCAAGGCCGTCCCCGACGGGGCGTCAAGCTTTTGATTGTGGTGCTTTTCGACAATCTCTATGTCAAATCCATTTTCAGCGAGCCTTTCGGCCGCCTCCTTTACAAGCTTCATCAAAAGATTGATGCCAAGCGACATGTTTGCCGACTTGAGAACGGCCACCTTTCGGCTTGCCTCTTCCACGTAGGAAAGCTGATCGGGGCTAAGCCCGGTGGAACATAAGACTATTGGGATATTTTTTTCTGCCGCGAAATCCATCCGTTCTTCAAGTCCGTCCGCGGATGAAAAATCAACAATCGCGTCCGCAGAGACGCCGCATTCAGAGATGTTTGAAAATACGGGATATTTGCCGTCTCCTCCGTTTACTTTGTCGATGCCCGCTACTATATTTACGCCGTCGTCCTCGTCCGCCATGCTTTCAATCATGCGCCCCATGCGCCCGTTGCAGCCAAGTAAAATTATATTCGTCATATGCGTAAACCTTTCTGGAAATACGGATTTTAAGCAACTACCTTGATTCCAACCGATTCCATCTCCCGTCTAAGAATCTGCCTGTTGCCGTCCTCCATCTCCGTGAGCGGCATGCGCAAAGGCCCGGCCGCGAATCCCATCATATTCATTGCCGCCTTTACGGGAATCGGATTTACCTCGCTAAACAGGGCTTTTATCAAAGAAAAATACTTCAGCTGAAGCTTTGCCGCGCCCTTGACGTCGCCTTCTAAGGCCATCTTTGCCATATCATGCGTTTCGCGGGGAACAACGTGCGACAGAACGGATATGACTCCTTTTCCCCCAAGCGCCATTATCGGCACCACCTGATCGTCGTTGCCTGAATATACGTCAAGACGCCCGTCTGAAAGGGCGAGGATTTCCGCAACCTGCGATATGTCGCCGGACGCCTCCTTTACGGCGACTATTTCATCAACGTCCCTAGACAGCTCCGCGAGCGTCCGCGGCTTTATGTTTACTCCCGTCCTGCCCTGTATGTTATAAAGGATAATGGGCAGGTCGACGTTTTTTGCAACCTCCTCGAAATGCTTTTTCAGGCCGTTTTGCGTGGCCTTGTTGTAATACGGGGATACAAGCAAAAGCCCATCGGCTCCCGCCTTTTGCGCTTCCCTCGACAGATAAACGGCCGTACTCGTGCAGTTGGAGCCCGTGCCCGCTATCACCGGCACGCGCTTTTTTACCATGCCGACGCACGCGCGTATTGTTTCAATATGTTCCTCATGCGTCATGGTCGACGCTTCGCCCGTCGTTCCGCACACAACTATGGCGTCCGTTCCATTGTCTATTTGATAATTTACGATTCGTTCCATCTCGTCGTAATTGATGGAGCCGTCTTCGTTCATGGGTGTAATCAACGCGACTCCCGCGCCCGTAAATATAGACATCGCAATCTCCTCCTAACAAAGCGCCGTAAAGCGCCGCATGCTTTCGCGTCAGCCGCGCACGGCCTTAAGTCGCATCTTTTTCCAAATCTATCTTTGAAATCACGTCCAGGTACGGTATGAGCCTCTCAGGAAGATTCCTGCCTGTCAAAACCAGCCTGGCGTAATCGCCCTCAAGGCTTATAAGGTCGATTATGTCGTCAACGGCGATAATGCCGTAGTCTAGGAGCCCGAGCGCCTCGTCCAGCACAAGCACGTCGCACTCTCCCGTGTCTATTACCTTTTTTGCGAAATTAAATCCATTTAAAATGTTTTGCCTTTCTTCCTTTTGCTGCGACGCCGGCAGGGAATCGTAAGACTGCATCGCCCTCTCAAATCTGAAAAGTTTTATGTCAGGCTCAAGCTTTTCCAAAAAGCTGAACTCTTCCGCGTCTTTTCCCTTCAGGAACTGTATGATTATCACCGACAGTCCTTGGCTGGCGGCGCGTATGCATTGGCCCACAGCCGCGGACGTCTTTCCCTTTCCGGTTCCATAATACGCCTGAACAACCTTCTTGTCCATTTAACTCCTCCCTCGCTATAGCAAAAAGAACGGCCAGGTCTTTAGCTCCAGCCTCCCACATTCTACCATATGCGGCCGCAAAAATCCATACTTTTATTTTAATACTGCCCATTTTCGCCTAAATACCGATTAAATTCGCCTAAAAACGC
>CAZTVO010000088.1:0-869 GCA_964617075.1 uncultured Jutongia sp. | reverse complement strand
TTCACATGGATTCATGCTTTCCCAACATATTCAGCAGGCGGCTTAAATCGCATTCGACAAAATAGCCTGGAGGCTCTTCCATGCTGCATACGGAGAGCGCGTAATCTTTAAATATATCATATTCTTTATAATAAACGCCTTCGTCATTTGAAATCATTTCCATAAAATCGCCGCGGCAGGCCATAAGGCCCTCGCCCGTCATTTTGCTGTAGCTTTCCTTAAGCGACCAAAGACGCACCGCCCTGAAATTTCTGTCGCTGCCGCCCGAGACTACCCATTGCCATTCCCTTTGCGAATAGATATTCATCAGCATGTCAGCGTCTTTTTCAGAATTTTGTAGATCGACACCGCATTTTTCGCCGCCAAATACTCCGGCTATGTAATTTCCCGAATGCGAAACGCTAAATTCACACTTTTTCGCGCCAAAGCGGTTCAAATCGCGCCTTATGTACGGCTTTCCGCCGCTTCCTTTGGCAATGTTTTCTTTGATGTATTCGGCGTCGTATCCCCATTCAAGAAGTCCGGTTAAAATTACCAGGCCGGCTCCAAGACATCTGTATCTGTCGTCTGTCATTCTGTATTGACGTATTTTTGAGATTCTCTCGGCTGAAAGGCAATTCCCCAAATAATCAAGCGTATCCTTCGGGCATTCTTTAATTTTGTCAAGCGAAAGAATATATCCCACCATAAAAATCCCCATTTCTCCCCGCCGCTTTGCGCATGTACGGCAAAAAAAATAAATGTCGGACATTATTTAAAGCCAAATATCCGACATTCATATTCTATTCCACGAAACGCGCGGGAAAAAGACTCCCGACGCCCTCAAAACTGCACACCGAACGACGGCCCGGGCCAAGCCCTCGGCCTAT
>CAZTVO010000087.1:0-8878 GCA_964617075.1 uncultured Jutongia sp. | reverse complement strand
CCAGCTTGGCATAGGCGGCATGCCAAACGCCGTAGGATCGCTTATAGCAAAATCCGATCTTAAAGATTTGGGCGTGCATACCGAAATGTACGTGGACGCCTTCGTCGACATCGCGAAAGCGGGAAAAATTACCGGAGCCAAAAAGTCCATCGACAAAGGACGCCAGGTTTACGCCTTTGGAGCCGGCACGAAAAAGCTGTACGACTATCTGGATGAAAATCCCGAATGTATGAGCGCGCCGGTCAATTACACGAATGACATACGTTCAATATCGGCTCTTGACAATTTCATTTCCATAAACAACGCCGTCGACATAGACCTGTTCGGACAGGTAAACGCGGAATCGGCGGGAACAAGGCATATAAGCGGAGCAGGCGGCCAGCTCGACTTTGTCCTTGGCGCGTATCTTTCAAATGGCGGCAAAAGCTTCATATGCATGTCCTCCACGTTTAAAACGAAGGACGGCCGGATCCAGTCGCGCATCAAGCCTACCTTGGACAATGGCTCGATAGTCACCGACACGCGCGCGAACGTGCATTATTTCGTGACGGAGTACGGAATAGTGAACCTAAAGGGCCTTTCGTCGTGGCAGAAGGCGGAGGCCATCATTTCAGTGGCGCACCCGGATTTTAGGGACGAACTGATAGCGGAAGCCCAAAAAATGAAAATTTGGAAAAGAAGCTCAAAACGATAAGGATTTAACTAAACGGGGAGCCTACTTGTGATAAGGCTCCCCGTTTATTATCCTGTAGGCCCTGTATATCTGTTCCAAAAGTACGACCCTCATCAGCTGATGCGGAAACGTCATCCTCGAAAAGCTAAGCCTCTCGTCGGCGTCTTTTAAAATGTCGGCGTCAAGCCCCAGCGAGCCGCCTATGATAAATATCACGCGGCTTGTTCCGCCAACGCCAAGCCGCTTAAGAAGAGCCGCAAATTCCTCCGACGTGGCCTGCCTTCCGTTCGGGTCAAGCGCTATCACATACGCGCCGTCTTTTATATGCTTTTTTATCCTCCCGCCCTCTCTTGCCAGGATTATGGCCTTTTCGCGGCTGCCGGCGCCGTCCGGCGTCTTTTCATCGGCCGCCTCCACAATATCTATCCTGCAGTAGCGGCCAAGCCTTTTGACGTATTCATAAACAGCGTCCGCGAAAAACTTCTCTTTTATTTTCCCTACCGCCAAAATCGTAATTTTCATATATAAGAATAAAAATCCTTTGAAAAAGCCTTCCTTCCATCGCGGAAATAAACCCTTGGCACCCGCTTGCCCACGCCGCAGGCAAATTCATAATTAAAGGAGCCTGCCATATCCGCGGCCTCTTCCATGGAGATGCGGGCCCCGCCGTCGCGCCCTATAAGCGTAGCCTCGTCGCCCTCCCTTACGCCGTCTATGTCCGTCACGTCCACCATGAACTGGTCCATGCATATTCTCCCTAGTATCGGCGCGCTCCGGCCCCTTATCAGCACGCGCCCCCTGCCTGACAGCGCCCTTGGATATCCGTCGGCGTATCCGGCGGGTATTGTGGCGACCGTAGTCCTCCTTGAGGTCTTAAACGTGCCTCCATACCCTATCTCCGTTCCAGCCTCTACAGTTTTTACAAACGAAACGCACGCCCTTATTTCCATCGCGGGCGTCAGCTTAAGCCTTACCTTGTCCACGTCCTCCGAAGGGTACATTCCATAAAGAGATATTCCATACCGCACCATGTCAAGGTTCGCGCTCTGCATATCTATTATTCCGGCGCTGTTTGAGGCGTGCTTTATTGGAACGCGTATTCCTGCTTCCTCCATTTTCTCTACAAACGACACAAAGCGTTTTAGCTGCAAAACCGCGCTCGTCTTATCCTTTTCATCCATTCTCGCAAAGTGCGTGAAGCACCCTTCTATGGAAATACCCGGAAGATTTGATATTTTTTTTATGGCTTCAAGGCTGTCGCCGTCCGTCTTAAAGCCTATCCTGCCCATGCCCGTATCTAAGGCAATATGCGCGCGCGCCTTCTTTTTTGCCTTCACGGCCGCGTCCGACATCTTTTTTGCCATGTCGAATTGAAAAACCGCGGTCGAAATGTCATATTCAATCATGGATAAATATTGCGGCGCGGGCGTAAATCCAAGCACCAGAACGGGCTTTTTTATTCCCGCCTTCCTAAGCTCGACGCCCTCCTCAAGCGTGGCCACGCCGTAGGCGTCGGTCAAAGGGTCGACCGCATTCGCGACTTCCACGGCTCCATGGCCGTATCCATCGGCTTTTACGACCGCCATCAGCTTTGTTCCTTCTTTTAGGAGCTTTTTCGCATTCGCGGCGTTTTCATATATCGCGTCCAGATTTATCTCCGCCCGTACCCTGTAGCAGTCTTTTTCGCGTCCATTTTCCTTCTCGTCCATACCCTAAAAAACCTTTCCCCGCATCCATTCCGGTCAATACGGCAGTACCTTAGGAAGCATGTCTATTATATCTGACGCTATCATCGCGTACCGGCTGCCGCCGCCCGCGTACTCCTCGGCCGCTAGCCCGTGAATGCACACGGCAAGGGAGGCCGCGTCCATTCCCTTCATTCCCTGCGCCAAAAGCCCGGCCGTCATTCCGCACAGCACGTCGCCGGAGCCGCCCGTTGCCAGCGCGTTGTTGCCCGTCATGTTGATATAGAATTTTTCCCCGTCGGAAACGACCGTCCTCGCGTCCTTTAAGACAACGACGCAGCCGTTTTCCATAGACGACGCGTATTTTAGCATATTGTCCGCCACATCGCCCACGCAAACATCCGCGAGCCTGGCCATTTCCTTTAAATGCGGCGTAATTACAAAATTGCCATAAAGCCTGCCGCCGCCAGCGCGCCTGATTTTTGCAAGCACATTCAGCGCGTCGGCGTCCATGACAACCGGCCTGTCTTTGATTTTTAATACTTTTTCCACAAGGCCAAGAGCTATTTCTCCGGTACCGATGCCCGGCCCAACCGCCACGGCGTCCGCGCGTTCCAATTCAAAGTCGATGCCCTGCTCATACGAGGAAACTATCGCCTCCGGGAGCTTTATTTTTATAATGTCGACGTTTGATTTCGCGGTCGCCACGCTTACCAGGCCGCAGCCCATCCGATACGCAGCCTTCGCCGCTAAAAAACACGCCCCGCTCATGCCGTCCGATCCGGCAATGACTAGCAGCCTGCCGTAGCTTCCTTTGTTGGTGCGCGTCTTTCTTAAAGGCATCAGCCGCCCCACGTCATCCCTTGAGTAGGAATAGGCCTTCGGAGCCGCCTTTTTAACAGCCTTTTTGGGAAATCCTATATCCGCGACTATTACGCGGCCGCAGAAGCAGGCACCTGGAAAAAGCACAAGTCCTCTTTTTTTCGTTCCAAATGTGACGGTGCAGCAGGCCTTAACGGCGCAGCCAAGCGCCCTGCCGTCGTCCGCGCTTATGCCTGACGGAACGTCCACGGACACAACCGCGCAGTCCCTCTCGTTGATCCACTCAATCAGTGACGCGTATTCACCCTCGACCTTCCTTGAAAGGCCTATGCCAAAAAGCGCGTCTATAATTACATCGTATTCATCGCCGTCCGGACGCTCGACAAACTCTACGTCAAGCGATCTTGCGATCTTAAGCTGGAGCTTTAGTTCGCCGGAAGCCTTCTTTTCGCTTCCCGCCAAAAAAATCCTCGCGTCAAACCCCATATCTTTTAAAATTCTGGCTGCGGCCACTCCATCGCCCCCGTTGTTGCCCGTGCCGCATACGGCAAGAATTTTAGGCTTTTTTAGCGCGGCACCCGCACACTCGTCCCGCACGCACCTCGCGACGGCCATCGCCGCCCTCTCCATTAAAACTTCCGATGGGATGCCGATCTCTTGTATTGAAATCGCGTCTATTTTTGCCGCCTCAGCGGCATCAGTAATATATTCCAAATTTTCACCTCATACGCAGGCTGCCTCTCCCGCCGCTTTACGCGCCGCGCTCCGCAATCGCTATGGCAACCGCGTCGTGCTCGGAATCGCTTAGAGAAATATGAATCTTTTTTATCATAAGGGAGTCGGCTCTTGCCCGTGCCGCGCCATACAAATTCACATATGGCGCTCCCGAGGAATTTCTTAAAATTTCGACGTCGCTTGGGGAAAAATTCCTAAAGCCCGTCCCAAGGGCCTTGGCAACGGCCTCTTTGCCGGCAAAATTTGCCGCGGCGCACGAAATTTTTTTCTCGATCAGCCTGCGCTCGGCCTCTGTATAGCACTTATTTAAAAAGGATACTTTCTGCGCCGCTTTAAGTATCCTTTCGATTTCAACGATATCAATGCCAACCCCAACTATCGGCTCCATGTACGCCTCCGCCGTCATTTCGCGATGGATCTGTTGTTTTCCTCAAGATTGCCCTTCCACACGCGGTGCCTCTTGTCGAAAACCTCCACTACCTGCGCGCCTAAAAGATTGTGCATATACTTGTACATCTGCGTATTGCGCATCTCCATATCCTGCTTTTCCAAAATCCTTTCCTTAAGGGCCTCCCTCGCGTCCTTTATCCAGGCGTCTAGCTCCTCTATCCTCTCCGTATTTGCCGTAAGCTCGTCGTAGCAGACCTTCATGCACTCTATGAGAAGCTCCTTGTTGGCAGTCTGTATCTCGGCGGGAATCTTCGCCTCGATCTCATGCGCCTCTTTTAGCTTAACGTTTAGCTCGTCCATGAGCTTTTGGTTCTTTTCCTGCTTTTTTTTCTTTAAAAGGCTGCCGGAGCCGCTGCCGTCGGTCATATTGTTTACGATGTTGTCCATTATGACCTTTTTTGCCTTTTCATAATCCTTTATGTCGTTATTTGTCTGCCCCTGTTTTTTTATCAGCTTGTTCAGCCTTTTTTCGCACTTTATAATTTCATCGGATTTACGATAATCGGGAAAAAGCTCGTGCCACTTTGGATCGAGCACAAGCAGCGGAACCTTTTTATTTTTTAAGGCCTGCATATATACATAGTCGGCGTTGTCATCCTGCTTCTTTTTCTTAGACATGTCACTCCTCCTAAAAAGGCGGTTATATAGCCGTCCATCGATGCCGCGGCTAATGGCGGACGCCCATTTTTTTCATTATAGCATTTCATTTATTGGCTGTCAAAAAACGGCGTCGGCTGGGATGCAAATTTTTTAAATTCATTTTGCATCTAATCTTCTATTTATGTATAATGTTTACATCCAAATATCAGCACGGCTTGACGCCAATTTTTCAGAAAGGCCTGATTGAATTTATGAATTATGATGAAGCATATGAAAAGCTTTCAAAACATGGGCAGACGCACGTTCTTAAATATTTCGGCGAATTAGATGACGACGGAAAAAAATCTCTGCTTGAGCAGATTGAACAAACGGATTTTTCGCCGGCTGACAGGATTTTAAATGGCGTGCGGCAGAGTCCGCGCGGCGACATATCGCCTATAAAGGCTCTTACTCTAGATGAAATATCCTCGGAAAGGAAACGCTTCACGGACATAGGCATAGACGCAATCCGAACAGGCAAAGTCGGCGCGGTGCTCCTCGCGGGCGGCATGGGCACGCGTTTAGGCTTTAACGCCCCCAAGGGAATGTACGACATAGGCATTACAAAGCCGCTTTACATATTCCAGCGCGTCATCGAAAACCTGCGCGACGCGGCGGACAGGGCCGGAGCGCCAATCCACCTTTTTGTAATGACGAGCGAAAAAAATCACGACGCGACCGCCGCTTTTTTTAAGGAACATGAGTATTTTTCATATGACCCCGGGTACGTCCGCTTCTTCAAACAGGAAATGGCTCCCGCCGCGGCTTATGACGGAAAAGTATACATGGAAGATAAGAATAAGATAGCCACGTCTCCCAATGGCAACGGAGGATGGTTTTCGTCGATGAAAAACGCCAACCTGCTTGATTTTGTAAAAAAGGAGGGAATAGAATGGCTAAACGTATTCGCCGTCGACAACGTGCTTCAGCGCATAGCCGATCCATGCTTTGTAGGCGCGGTCATTGAGCGCGGATGCGACGCCGGCGCGAAAGTCGTCCGCAAGGCGGATCCCGACGAAAAAGTTGGCGTCATATGCCTAGAGGACGGACGGCCGTCAGTTGTAGAGTACTACGAGCAGACCGAACGGCTGCGCGATGAAAAAGATGAGAATGGAGAACCCGCGTACAATTTTGGAGTAATACTTAACTATCTTTTTCGTGAAAAGGCTCTTGAAGAAATATGCGGCGACAAGATGCCCCTGCACATAGTAGAGAAAAAAATACCGTATATGAACGAGAATGGAGAATTCATCGATCCGGACGAGCCGAACGGGTATAAATTCGAAACTTTAATACTTGACATGGTACATATGCTTGATACGTGCCTGCCATTCGAGGTAGAGCGAAAAAAAGAATTCGCTCCCATAAAAAACAAGACGGGCATAGATTCCGTAGAAAGCGCGAGAGCGCTTTTAAAAGAAAACGGCGTCAGCCTGTGACTGACATTTAAATTAAAATTAAAAAGGAGGACGCATGCCGACATGGACAAAAATAATTTCAGCAGTCCGATACCGCTGCGCAGGGTGCATATTTTTGACGATTTCTGGAAAAATAAAATGGAGCTTGTCAGAAAAGAAATGCTGCCGTATCAATGGCGCGCCCTTAATGACGACATAAAAGACGCAGAACCAAGCTTTTGCATAAGAAATTTTAAAGTCGCGGCAAAGCAGAACATGGAACGCAGAGAAAAGGGAGATTCTTTTCAGGAGCCCAAGTATACATTCAGAGGCTTCCAGGCGCTTCCGGACGACATGGAAAATCTTGAAGACAAATTTTACGGATTTGTGTTTCAGGACAGCGATTTATACAAGTGGCTTGAGGCCGTCGCGTATTCTCTCACGCAGCGCCCGGACGATGAACTTGAAAAACTGGCCGACGGCGCCATAGACGTCATATGCGACGCCCAGCAGGATGACGGATACCTTGACACATACTACATAATCAATGGAAAAGACGGCATTTTTTCCAACCTGCGCGACCACCATGAGCTGTACTGCTTCGGCCATCTGTCCGAGGCGGCCGTCGCGTATTTTCAGGCGACCGGCAAAGACAGGCTTTTAAACGCGGCCATGCGTTTCGCGGACTACATAGACGGCTATTTCGGCCCGGAAGACGGCAAGTGCAAAGGGTATCCCGGACACGAAATAGCGGAGATGGCCTTAGTCAGGCTTTATGAAGCCACTGACAATGAAAAATATTTAAAGCTCGCGAGTTTTTTTGTGGAAGAAAGGGGACGTCGCCCTTATTATTTCGACAGCGAAAACCATCCTGAAAAAATAGAAAAGGGACATGAAGACGACCTGCGCTACCACTACCATCAGGCTCATCTTCCTGTAAGGGAGCAAAACGAAGCTGTGGGACACGCGGTCCGCGGCACATACCTGTATTCAGGCATGGCTGATCTGGCAAGGCTAAAAGAAGACGATTCAATGTACGATGCCTGCGAACGCATATGGAACAGCATAGTTAACGAAAAAATGTATATCACGGGCGGCATAGGCGCAACGCATATAGGCGAGTCGTTTTCTTTTCCCTTCGATCTGCCAAACGATACGGCTTACGCGGAAACGTGCGCGTCGATCGGCCTTTCGTTTTTCGCGAGAAGAATGCTTCAGATGCGGCCTAAAAGCGAATACGCGGACGTGCTTGAACTGGAACTGTACAATGGAATACTAAGCGGAATGTCCTTGGATGGCAAAAGCTTTTTTTATGTAAATCCCCTTGAGGTATTTCCCAAGGCATGCAGGCTTGATGAACGCAAATGGCACGTAAAGCCGGTGCGCCAGAAATGGTTCGGCTGCGCGTGCTGCCCTCCGAACCTCGCCAGAATTTTAAGCTCAATAGGCTCATACGCGTACACTGAAAAAGACGACGCGCTGTTTGTGCATCTGTATGTGGGTGCCAGCATTAAAAAAGAAGTCAACGGCAGCACCGCGAATATTTGCATAGAATCCGGATTCCCGCAAAACGGGAATGTTAATATATCCATATCGGGCGGCGGCGAATTTACGCTTGCCTTAAGAATTCCCGGCTGGGCCGCCTCATATGAAATCGACGGCATCGACGGCGCCAAAACACACGTAATGGACGGATATTTGTACATAACAAAAACATGGGAAAAAAATGAAAGCGTAAAATTGCGCTTTCCCATGGAGACAAGGATTATTGAGGCCGACGCCAGAGTGCGCGAAGACGCCGGAAAGGCGGCCGTCATGCGCGGCCCCGTCGTCTATTGCCTTGAAGAGGCCGACAACGGCAAAGACCTTCATCTGCTTTTACTTGACGCCGAGCGCGTGGCTTTAGATGGCGGCTCTGACTTTGAGGAGGAAGACATGGTTATATCCGGCGAAAAGGTAAAAGCCGTCACGGCAAAAGGCTACAGGCAGGACGTCTATCTTGACGGCAGGAAGGACGCCCGCCTCTATCACAGCTTTGGCGGCAAAACAAAAAAACCCGCAAAACTTAAATTCATACCATACTATGCTTGGGCAAACCGCGGTGAAAATGAAATGCTTGTGTGGGTCAGAATATAGGCGGCTTTTGATTTTATCTTTACGGTTCAACTTTATTTTTTGGGGGAATTGGCAGTGAAGGAAAAAAAGAAATTTTGGGTTCTGGATATTATTTTCCTCACGGCGGGCTGCATCCTGGCAGCCGTCAATCGAGCTTGTCCTAAAGCCAAATAAAATACTGGATGGCGGCGTGGTGGGCGTAAGCATGATTTTGAGCGATTTGACGTCGCTTCCTCTTGGAATTTTTACGATTGTAATAAACATTCCTTTTCTAATCCTGGGCTTTAAGCATGTAGGATCGCGCTTTCTAATAAAGTCGGGATATGCCATGTCCATGTTTTCGATAACGCTCTCAATCTTGG